>DATJWZ010000860.1:0-3462 GCA_035500795.1 Candidatus Eiseniibacteriota bacterium
GGCAAATCCGCCGCGCGATACCACCGATGCTCCTCGGGCAGATATGCGTTCACGTCGCCCACAGTGTACTCGTTCCCCTGGCCATCGATAGTGTACCCACCAAATACAAAGAGTTCTCCCTTGGCCCCAATCGCTGCTGAACCCAGACGGCCAGCCACTCCCGGAACTGGCCGCCCCTCAACCCACTTCCCCGACTTCATCGATAACGTGAACATCTGATTGCTGACCGTATCCCAGGTCCGCTTCGTGCCGATTCCCATGATCGAAAAGACTTCAAGTCCACCTTTCAGAGAAGCCACCGAATTACTCGTCAGAGCCACAGGCATTACAGGAATCTTTGGTTGCTCCGCGCCCAGCAGGAAAATGGCAAGAAGAATCGGGAGAAGGAAGGCAGCCTTTTGTCTCATCGGTGAGATATTACGTCTTCATGAGACCCGCGGGCAAAGGGCTCTGCGCAAAGGATCTATTTCACAAACCCTTGGCGAATGGCATGGATAAAGTCGGTATAGGCAGGAGTTCGACCACTCTCGCGCATATGGCTCGCAATCTGTCCGCGATGGTACGCGGAGTGCATCACCACGTGCGTCAAGACGTCTACGATCGAACTAGTCCACGGCTCGCCTTTGCTGTTCTTGTACGACGTCGTCTGCAGTATGTCACCCGAAGTGATCAATTCCAGGTATTCATCCCAAAGTTTGCTGAGTTCGTCCAGCTGTTCCTGGCACCGCTTGAGGTCAAGTTCTGGCCAAACTGGCGTACTCTGAGGCTTCTGCTTCAATCTTTCCAGCCAGAGTCTCTCGGCAGCGAAAATGTGTGACATCAATTGCAAAGACCGCTTATCCTGACCACCCACTGTTCCCATTGCATTGATTACTTCCTGATTCGCCCACGAATTGTAGGAAAACTCGCGCCGGATATAGTCAGCAAGATTCATAAACATCCTCCCGAGGAAATCAGCCAACAAACCTACATCCCCCTGTGACTTGTAATGATCCTTTCACATTGGGAGAATAAACTCTCTGCCGGAATTGAGAATTCGCTCCAACAAATTTCGATGCCACGCAAAGCCCCCCAGATTCGAGCCGCTGAAAAACAGGAAACCGGCAGGCCCGCCGCAACGAAGCTCCAATCTCGAGGCCATAGCTCCAATGATTTAAGCCAGCTGGCCTTGAAGGCATGCCTCATCGCCCGGGATGCCGCTTTTAACGTACGCGATCTGCTAACGAACTCTTCGCGTATGGCATTCCTCGCCATAAGAGATTGCGAAAAGGAGCTCGACCTGATCGAGCGCCAGATCGACGAGCACCTGCCGGCCGCCATCACGCGAGTCAATGAAATCCGCGCCCGTCAACTGTTAGCCAGCCTGAAATCCACCACAGACCTCGAACGCATTGGTGATCTCGTTATGAGTGTCGCCCTGCGGGTTCAAGCGCGAACCACGAAGATTCCCGCCTCTGACGTTCGCCAACTCGTCGAGATGTCCACAATCCTGCGCGAGATGTTGGATCTCATTCACACCGGTTTCCAAACCCTTAACCTCGACTGCGCCCGCAAAGTTCTCCAGATGGATAAGGATATCGACCGCATTTGCCACGCCTTGTTCCAAAAACATCTGGCTGAGACCGTTCCTCAGGGGGACACATCCGGTTTCGAGATCCTGCTGATGGCCCAAGCTCTGGAGCGCGCCGGCGATCACACCACGAATCTCGCCGAGGACCTCTATAGCCTGATCGAAGGTCGCAGCCTCCGCCATGTACCTAAGAAGAAGGCTGCAAACTAGCTTTTACTCAGGACTCAGGCCTCGGGACTCACGACTAAATTAACCATTCCTTAACAATCGAGAAACATTCGCGCAACATTGCCCCCATACATTCTTGGCAGCACCCATGGAAATCCCCGTCTCCAACCGTGTTGGAATCTGCGGTGATTCGATTTGAAAACATGCATTTTCCGGTCGAACCCAGCCAACGGATTGCGCAACCAACCGCCCCTCAGATTCGTCCTTTGATCTTTGTGGTCGAAGACGATGAAGACATTGCCCGACTGATCTCGCACAATCTGCAGGCCGCGGGATTCGCTGTGCAAAGCTTTGTTAACGGTTCTTCCCTGCTTTCCGAAGCTTTACGCGAGATGCCGGCAGTATTTTTACTCGACATCATGCTGCCCGGAACCGACGGATTCGAACTCTGCCGCCATATCCGTCAGACACCCGCGCTCTCGACGACCCCGATCATTTTCCTTACCGCAAAGACTTCCGAAGCGGACCGCGTCAAAGGACTCGAACTCGGCGGAGATGACTACATCACCAAACCCTTTAGCCCGCGCGAGCTTGTGGCTCGAATTCGCAGTGTTCTTCGCGGGCTCGGCCATGGCTCGTCGAAACCTGAAGTGCTTGGCTTCGGCGAGTTGGAAATCGATATCTCTTCCATGACGGTCCAAGTCGGCGGACAAAACGTGATGACGACTGTCCGCGAATTCCGCCTTCTCGAATACCTCGCCGCACATCGCGGACGAGTGCTGACTCGCGATCAATTACTCGACGCCGTCTGGAAAGAAACTCCATTCGTCACACCTCGTTCCATCGATGTCTACATTCGCCGCCTGCGCGAAAAAATCGAACGCGACCCACGTCATCCCCAGTATCTGAAGACGCTGCGCGGTATCGGATACCGCTTCGAAGTCCCCAAATAGGTGTTCTCCAGGTGCGCGCCTCGGTGTAGGCTCCAAACTCGTCGACGTAAGAGACCCTTGTCATTCCGACCAGTCGCGCAGCGACGCCGGAGGAATCTGCTGTCGCGTCCTGCATCACGGTGTCAACAACAAAAAAAGATCGATCCACTAACTCACACCTTGGCGCGCATTCCTCCCGACCCACTACTCCAAAATAGTTTTCCCACCTTCGCTCAGTTATTCTGTTTATCGGCAAATGCCAAACAGATCCAAGCCGCTTTGGAAAGTCGACGATCAGCAAGCTCGTCTGGCCGAACTCGCGGCTCCCTCAGGCGAGGCGCTGAAAGACAATCCACTGCGCCGGGACGTCCGTTCCCTGGGCACTATCCTCGGGCAAGTTCTGGTCGAACAATCCGGGCCCGAACTCTTCAGCCTCGTCGAGGAACTCAGGCACCTGCTCATCGAACATCGGGAGAGCGTTCGCCGGAATCCTGATCAGGCCTCGGATGCGCAGCTGTTGCGGCGCGCGCAGGAAATTGTCGCCAAACTGGATGTTGCGCACGCTTACCAGGTCACAAAAGCATTTGCCACCTATTTCGAACTGACGAATCTGGCGGAAACGAATCATCGTAAGCGGCGTCGCCGCGCAGGAAAACTTGATCCCGACCATGCCGCGCTTCCCGGCTCCTTCCGCGGAACGTTGTCTCGATTGAAAGAAGCTGGCATCAGCGGCGACGACGCCCTCGCTGCCCTCTCACAGATTCAGGTCATTCCGGTCTTTACCGCGCATCC
>DATJWZ010000861.1:0-5108 GCA_035500795.1 Candidatus Eiseniibacteriota bacterium
TGCCCCACTCTTCAAAGTAGCCACCTAGAATTTTCTGCTGTCCAAATGACGAAGCCACGAATGCAACGAGTGTCAGCGCGCCGAACAAAACTGCCCGGCAGGAATGCGAAAACATCTTTGGCATGGAATGCCTCCACAGCGGAATCTACGACGCGCGCGGAGTATAGTACTCTATAGCGGATTAGGCAAGTTATTCCGTAGTTCAGCTATAAATGTGATTTATTTCAAGATAAGCTCTATAGCACATATACGTTTTTCAATCCACACCGCCTTTCCCGGGACACCAACTTCCGTAAGCTCTAGCCTTCGACATTATCGTTGTGCCGCAACCTCGAACCCGGCAAGATAAATACGAGATAAAGCAAAAACGATGCGTCAGAAGATCTGGATTGCTCCGCTCCTCTTGCTGTTCGCTGCTGCGACTGCCTTCGCTGCCGACACCGTTCTCACCTGGCCCGCAGATGGCAAAGATGCCAATTTGCGATTCACTATCGGCAAGTTGCGGTCGGTTACGTCAAACGCGGGTCAAACCGATTATCTCGGCGATGCCACCGCCGAAAATCTCACGCGCAAGAGCATTCCTTCGGCCTCTTTCTATCTCTACCTATTGGATAAAAACGGCAAGCGCGTCGGCGAAGGGTATTTAGAAGTCACCAATTTGGCAGGTGGGCAAAAAGCGAAGATCCCCGTCACCGCGCACGCCATGAGTTCTTTCACCCGTATGGAATTGCAACCGCAGCATCTGCCATCTGATGAGCCAATGAAGGTGAAAATGCACATCAGCAGCACGCCCTCGGGAGCAACCGTCAAGCTCGATGCGCAGGAATCCGGCGTAACTCCACAGGTACTTCCGATCGCTCCCGGAAAACACACTCTGGAATTCACCAAAGAAGGCTATGCAACGGCGAGCACACCCGTGGAAATTGCCGCAAACGCGATGCCCGGCAGCGTTGATATCGATCTAAACCCGCTTTCCGTAGACACGGTGGTGCTGCGTGATGGAACAGCGCTATTGGGGACGGTGACCTCAGTGACGGAAACAGCGATCAGCCTGAACGCAAAAGGCAAATCCACCACGCTAGCGCGGAGCCGCGTAGCCCGCATCGTCTTCGGACAACGGAAGGCCTCGTCCACAATAAAGAGTTCGCATAGCAGGAAGTGAATCGACCCGGATGATCCGAACCACAACGGTCCCTGATCCTTGACCTGGGGCCAGCTCCGCAAGGTAGTATTCGAGTTGGAGGAGATTCTCATGACTCAGGTGCCTTCAACGACTCCCCCGGATTCCCCTGAATGCTGGCCAACTCTCCGCTTGGCGGATTGGAAGGACACCTATGCCACGCTTCACATGTGGCTGCAGATTGTCGGGAAAATACGGCTCGAACTCACTCCCAAACTAAATCACTGGTGGAACGTGCCGCTGTATGTCAGTCCGCACGGACTGACAACGTCGCTAATCCCTTACGGCAGCCGCCACTTCGACATCGAGTTTGATTTCTTCGCCAGTCAGCTGGTCATCCGCACCGCGGATCCGAAATCTGCCACGCTGACGCTAGCTCCCCGCACAGTGGCTGACTTCTACAAAGAAGTCATGGCAGCGCTTCGATCGCTCGACATCGACGTGAAGATCTGGAAGATGCCGGTTGAGGTCGCCGACCCGATCCCCTTCGACCGCGACACGGTTCACGCGTCGTACGACGCTGATGCGGTGCGGCGTTTCTGGCGCATTCTCGTTTCAGTGGACGGAGTATTCAATGTGTTCCGGTCCCGATTTATTGGCAAGTCCAGCCCCGTACATTTCTTCTGGGGAAGCTTTGATCTGGCCGTTACGCGCTTTTCCGGTCGCCGCGCTCCGCCGCGCAACGATCCCGACCCGGTGCTGCGCAAAATAATGCAGGAAGCGTACTCGCATGAGGTGATCAGCGCCGGGTGGTGGCCTGGTACCGGAGAGATCCAAGAAGCAGCGTTTTACTGCTATGCGGCACCCGCGCCATCCGGATTTTCAGAACAGCGTGTGCGGCCCGCCGAAGCTTTCTATCATTCAAATCTCGGTGAATATCTGCTGATGTATGACGATGTGAGGCGCTCCGGATCGCCTACATCTGACTTGATGGAATTCCTGGAGAGTACCTACGAAGCCGGGGCGATCACAGGAAAGTGGGATCGCGCAGCGCTGGAGGCAGCGTGACAACCTCTTGCAGAACTTGAATATGGCTTCCTGATCTTTCGTCAATTAGACTCGTTGGCAAGTTGCCTTTGGGGCTGCACACACTACCTTTTAACCGGACATACCAAATACTTGCCAGACTCACGAATCATTCTCGCAGTTCTAATCCTCTTCGGTCGTTGCATCGCACAAGACCATGCGCATGGAACTCCTGAAAAACTCGGGGTTGTGCACTTCTCAACTTCGTGCAATGCAAAAGCACAGCCAGAATTCGATCGCGCCGTGGCCTTGCTCCATTCCTTCGAGTTCAGCCGTGCAATTGCGGGATTCAACTCTGCGCTAACAAACGATTCGACTTGCGCGATCGCCTACTGGGGCATCGCTCTAAGCCAGTGGGGTAATCCTTTCGCTCCGGGATCGAAGGCGAATAGCCAGTTACAGTCTGGACGCGCCACTGTACAACAAGGCGTGAATGCAGCAGCAAAAACAGCGCGCGAGCGCGCTTATATCCTGGCAGTGGGTGCTCTATATACCGACTTCGAAAAGACGCCGCAACGATCGCGCCTGATCGACTACCGCGATGCCATGCAGGCGCTCGCGTCAAAATATCCTGATGACAACGAAGCGCAGATCTTTTATGCGCTCTCCATCGCAGCCTCCGAAGATCCCGCCGACAAAACCTACGCCGGCCGGCTCAAAGCAGGAGCGATTCTCGACAAGCTGTTCAAAGAAGAGCCGGATCATCCCGGACTCGCGCATTACATCATTCATACCTACGATGTTCCTCCCCTTGCGCCACGTGCTCTGGAAGCAGCGCGAAGCTACGCCCAGATCGCACCGGATGCGCCTCACGCACTGCACATGCCGTCTCACACGTTCACGCGGACCGGATACTGGCAGGATTCCATCACCAGTAATGTTGTCGCAGCGGAAGCCGCAAAACGAGAGGGCGAGACGGCAGAGGAGTTGCACGCCAGCGACTACGAGGTCTACGCCTACTTGCAAACGGGGCAGGATGAGGCAGCACGCCGCATTGTGACTGCTTTGCCGGAAATCGCATCTCGTTTCGATCCAGCTAAAATCATCAGCGGCGCAGCCAGTCCTTCCGTCGGATATTTCGCATTAGCGGCGATTCCGGCCAGGTTCGCACTCGAGCGCGGCGACTGGAAAGCAGCGGCCAAACTGACTCCCAACGTGACGCCGTTTCCGCATACTGAGGCCATGACATGGTTTGCCCGCGGGCTAGGATCGGCTCGACTCGGACAAGCGAAGCTTGCATACAGCTCGGCCGAATCGCTGAAAGAAATTCGCCAGCGCTTGGCGGCATCGGATGAAAACTACTGGGCGTTGCAGGTGGAAATTGAGGAGCACGAGGTCCGCGCCTGGGCGATGATGGCGGAAGGCAAGAAACAGGAGGCTCTCCGCGAAATGGAATCGGCGGCTGAATTGGAAGATGGAACAGAAAAAAGCGCAGTCACGCCCGGACCACTAGCGCCAGCGCGTGAGTTGCTTGGCGAGTTGCTACTTGCAAACCATCAGCCAGCATCGGCTCTTGATCAATTCGAAACAACACTGAAAAAAGAGCCGGGGCGATTCCGCTCACTCTATGGAGCAGGGCATGCCGCGCAACTGGCAAACCGGCCTGAGGCGAGCCGCCAATATTTCCGAGAGTTGGTTAAGCGTTGCGAACATGCCGACACGCCTGGAAGAACCGAGCTCATAGAAGCGATGAGAGCGAGCAGAAACCAGTAGTTTCATATCAGTCGGCTTTATTTCACGTGATCACTGGCCCTAGTTGTTCGTTCGAATGAAAAACGGCACCCCGGACCAGGATGCCGTCGTCTGAAATAAACAGTCGACTTACGGATTGATCACTCCAAACTCTCCCGTCGCATAACCGGCTGTCCCGGCCGCGAAGAATAGTTGGTTGGTATTTCCGTTCGCGCTTGTTCCTCCGCCGAATTCGATGGCCCACAGTCCTGGGATGCTGATGGAGTTGCCGCTCGTATCCTTCATTGTGCCGACCAGCTTTCCCGTGGTTGTGCTGAAGCCGTTGATCCTGCCGTCGTTAACGTTCCCCACCAGTAGGGTGTTACTGAGTGGACCAAAGTTCGCCGGTGCTAGCGCGAGGCCCCACGGCCCTT
Organism: Candidatus Eiseniibacteriota bacterium; assembly: GCA_035500795.1. Lineage (GTDB taxonomy): Bacteria > Acidobacteriota > Terriglobia > Terriglobales > Acidobacteriaceae > Sulfotelmatobacter. The sequence continues at coordinate 4,312 of DATJWZ010000861.1, forward strand.
GCATGATCGAATTTGGAGGAATGCTTTTCAAAAGAGTGCCGGTCGGTGAAAAGACATCCACCGCGCCAGTGCTGGCTCCCTCGAACGTGACGATCACCAAATTCTTAATGAAAGACACACCGTACACCGTCATGCTCGTTAGTTTTGTGTCCGTGAACGTTTTTCTTAGTGTGAAGGTGCTGTCGTAGATTTCGATCTTGTTCGTCGCCTGGTTGGCCGCATACAGTACCGGTTGTGTACCAACGTTTCCCATCGCCAGGCCTGTGTAGTTCGCCTTGCCTCCGTTGTTGACCGCAATTACTGCGGACCCGCTATTCACACTCGATGCCCAACCGCTGATCGTACCGTCGAGCGTATTGAAGATAAATGCCGCGGGCGCAGATTTACCATTTTGCGTAATGACGAACCCCGTCGTCGTATTCGCCACCATCCCCGTTGGAGAACCCGTGCCGGTTGATGCGGGAGGAATGGTCACGACCAGAGGTACGATCGTTCCGTTGGCATCGTACACGGTGGAAAGGCCAGTATCTTCATCCGAGATCCAGAACGGACCCGTGGGCAGATAAGCCATCCCCCACCCATTTCTCAAATGCGGGTCTTGCGTGGTGGTAACCAGGCTGGTCAGTGTGTACTGGGCTAATGCTTGATTGCTGTAAAGAATCACTGCTGCAGTCAGCAACAGCAGGACACGAAAGGCTGCTTTGAATATCGGTCGGGCCATGATGATTTGTCCTCCTGATCGTTGGTGATATCGAGGGTGGAGACGCCCAGAAGGCTAGCCCGCCAAATACTAAGAA
>DATJWZ010000862.1:0-1240 GCA_035500795.1 Candidatus Eiseniibacteriota bacterium
CCGATCTCGGCACAGCTTGGAATGCAAGCTGTGCCGAGATCGGAAGAAAGCAAATATCCGACGGACGTTGTAACGGCGGGACTAAAGTCCCGCCCTTTCCGAATCCTCGTGAGTCGTGATGTCGCTTCGCGACACCCCCAAGCATGAAAATGGCGCTATCGAAACGAAGAGACGCTCGGTCGAAAACAAAGCACTTAGCGCCTATTTTCGGAAGAGAAATGCGGGTTAGTTGATTTTCGCAACCCCCGAAACACGCAGCCAAACCGGGAGGGAGGCTGGCGAAGAAGACCGATGGGACTGACCGTTTTGGAGCTCGAAATCGCCAATCCTGCGACACCGGAAGCGGGTGAGTAAGGTGGAGTTCCTCATCGACTCGGGCGCGGTCATTCCGTGGTTCCTTCTCCGGTTCTGGAACGTCTGGGCATTCGTCCGCTGACGGAGCGGCAGTTTCGCTTGGCCGACGGTTCGAAGATCGTTCGCAAGAAGGGCGGTGCAGTTTTCAGGCACGGAGAGCGGGTAGGCGTGGCGGACGTGATCTTTGGCGAGGAGGGAGACAGCAATCTCCTGGGTGCCAGTACTCTGGCATCTATAGGCCTCTCGCTCGATCCCCTGCGCCGCGAGTTGAAGCCCTTGCCAATGATCCTGGCCCCGGAGGCGGCGCGGCCGGGAGGTAGTAGCAGACGGCGCGAGCCGAGAGCGCCAGTGGTCTGTGCATCGTTGGGCGTGCCGCGATGATGCGCAAAAATAACGAACGAAGGCAAGAGGTTATTGAAAACAAAGGGCGTCGGGTTTTGGCGCTGGCGTCAAAGCCAAGAGGTCTATGAAAATAAAGGCTTTATTTTTGTAAAGCCAAGAGGTTATTGATAATAAGTAAGTTGGTCTCCGATGAATGCGAGAAAACGCCATGTTATTCAAAAAGGTACTAGACGCTGGTTCCTGACAAGCACCCCCCCTGGGGGTGCCCCTATGCCCGCTAACGAACCCAAACTTGTATCATATTGTTGCAGCGTGTGTTAACTGTGACCAGATGGCCTATTTGCCAAACGAGTCAAAAGAACGAACCCAAAACACTTAAGTCTAAGATTCAAGGATAGATAATAGTCAAAAAGGGGCCAAATTGGCGTTCGAAAACGAACCTAAAGAAAGCGCCGGGATAAACCGACCTGGAGTTGAGGATGAAAGAGCCTCACAGGAAAGGAGTAGCGATCCACCCTGACCCCGAGTCATGCGCCAGCAGCCG
>DATJWZ010000863.1:0-15130 GCA_035500795.1 Candidatus Eiseniibacteriota bacterium
TTCGGACTGAACTGGAGGCCTTTGTACCAGATCAAACTCGCATTGCACGAGGGTCTGGAGAGTGTTGCCGACTACGCGACCACGATGCTCGGGATACTTTTCTTTCTCCCAGCAGCACTGCTCTGGGTGGGAACTGTTGCGATTGCAGTCTTCGTGGGCTGGCGCCTCGCCCGGTGGATGGGGAAGCGATGGCTCGGTTGGAAGATGGATCAGCCCGTTGTTAAGGCGTGACGATCGGGATCTCGGGACTATGGTTGCGGCAGCGCGATCTCAGCTTCCGGTTTCTCGCCACGCAAAACTCGCGATATGCCGCGGACTACGCGGCGCATGGGCAGTTGACCCTTAGAGTCGGCGAAGAAGATCTCACCCGTGCGGGTTCCGCGGTAATACCAGCGCTTCAGAATTGCCAGATGCTCCATGAGTTCGGGGGCAGACCTTGTGGGCCAGGCTGGAGACTCCTGCAGAGCCGCTTCGATTCTCGCCTCCATGGACTGTGATTTCGCATGTTCGGGCGGTTGAATGGTGAACGGGCGAGGTCCGGAAATCCTTCCGGAATCGACGCGGAAAAATGTGACTGCGTCAGGGATATGGCTTGGCTGGATCATCAGCGCGGAGAGAAGATCGAGTCGGCTTACAATTTCCGGTAATTGACTGATGACCGGCTTAAGCTTCTCGACACGCCCATGGATTGCAGCTGCGTCCTCAAAGGCGAGATTCTGAGAGGCTGATTCGCGCTGACCGGACAGTTCACGCAGCAGAGAATTGCCCGCGGTATCGAAGTAATCCTGCACTCGCTTCACTTCGCCTGAGTACTCTTCATCCGTGCAACCCTTGAAGCAAGGGGCGAGACACATCTTCATCTCCGAATAGATGCAACCGGGAAAGTTGGGATCTGGGTGAAGGTCGTCGACGCAGCGGCGCATCTTGAAGAAATCGAGCGAGTCGTTCATAAATTTCTCTGCTGCGAGCCGCGAAACGAAAGGCCCGTAATAGAGCGACCGCCCGTTGAGCTTGCCGAGGCGCGTTGTGATTGACGCTCGAGGGTACTCGTTTTCAAGGTGCAGCTTCACGAACGGAGCGTAGCGAAAGCGGAGGCGCTTCTGATAAGTCTTGGGGAACGTGACTCGCAGAACTCGGTAAAGGAGGAAGCCGGATTCGAAATCCGATCCGGTCGCGGAGTATTCGATTGCGCGGATGCGGTCGCGCAGGTTGAGCTTTTTCGTGCGCTCCTCAATCGGGCCAAGCAGGCGCTGGAGGCGTCGGCGGAGATTGGCTGTTTTGCTGACGTAGGGCTCGGCCTCCGGGTCCTTGCCCCGCAGGAGGAACACGGCCGGGCTGGCTGGCACGGAAGCAAACAGCTCGGCATCGTGTTCGGGCACGAATTCAAAACGCTCGGGCAACACAGTTCGATTCTAGAGGAATTGGACGAGGATGGCCGTTCTGAGCCAGATTCCGTTACAAACAACCAGCCAGGACTTTACCGCGAAGGTCGCCAAGAACGGGCCGCAGAGTTCGCGAAGAAGAGCTATCGAGAGATACTCGCGAAATTTACCGGAAGCTCGCGCTGCGGAATTTCTGACGAAAATCGAGCCCAGATAGTTTCACGACTCGGCACATTTCGTGAAGGCGCGAGTACATGCGATCAGTGATACGGTCGCCTAGCGTTTCCTTCTCAGCAGAATATCTCGCCTCTTCCAAGCTTCGACCGCCGGTAGTATGAGGACGCTCCCGGGCCTTTAGGTCAGGGAAATTTGTCGTGATGATAGTAGTGCGCTGTTCGTTATAACGAGTATTGAGAATTAAACTGACCGTGTCCCATACCCACTCGGATGGTTTCACTGCACCCAACTCGTCCAACACCAGAACTTCTTTCTCGAAGACTGGTCGCAGAACGTCCAACTCCGTAGTTTTAACCGTTGGGTTGTAAGAATTCTGAATTTCCTTCAACAGTTCACGGTAATCATAGAAAACTCCCGTAATGCCCCGAGCCAACAACTCTTTGAGGACACCAACGGCAAGGTGAGTCTTCCCAGTCCCGATCTCGCCGACAATCAACAATCCTTTGTCGCCGCGTGGATCGTATTCTCTGACGAAACTGGAAGTGATCAAGTGCGCTTCCGACAGAGAGTGGTCTGCCCCTGGGAAATCAGTGGCGTAGCTTGCAAGCTCGCAGTGTTCATAGCGTCGCGGGATCCGCGCCGCAGCGAGCAGCGACTGCGCCCGCGAGCGCAACTGGCAGTCGCAGCGGGTCACGCGGCGGTCGTTGATGCTGGCGTCATTGCTGCCTTTTGAGACGGTTTTCCAGCCTGTCCCTTCACACAACGGGCAAATTTCTACCGGGGCCTTAATCACTACGCATTCCTCACTTAGCCACACAAGTCAGCGTGAGTCGTTCTCACCTGCCTAGGCTACCGTACCGCTTGCTTCGCTCGGCGGGCGAAGACGCCCGCCCCACATGTTCTATTTCGACTTTGCACCGTCTTGGCAATTCGTGCAAGCCGCAAAGACTACCTGGCTGTGTACATCCTGTGAAGGAACGAGGTGTTTTGTGGAGGACGGAGGAAAACTGAGTCTTGCAGGTGCGAAGCCGCTCCTATCGGCCCGATTGGGGGCATGGGGTTTGGAAACAGGCTTCGGGCGCGGATTTTCACAGTTGACATTCACGAAAGACGGAGGAGAATACGTAGCGGTCAGGTTTCCCACCCAACTAGAGCCACTTTTCGTCCCGGCCAAAGCTGGGAATGAATGAAACCTGCGAGGAGAAACTATGAATAAAGCCGATCTAGTGGACAAGATCGCAGGCGCGTGTGAAATCAGCAAAGCGCAGGCCACCACCGCCATTGATACTGCTGTCGACAGCGTTACGTCCGCCCTCCGTAAGGGAGACCGCGTGGCGTTGATTGGCTTCGGCACATTCTCGGTCTCGCAACGCAAGGCGCGAAACGGCCGCAACCCACAAACCGGCGCTACCATCAAGATCGCCGCCCGCAAAGTCGCAAAATTTACCCCCGGAGCCGAACTCAAAAAGGCAGTCAACAAGAAATAGGGAATCAAGCAAGTTTTAGCGAAGCGGCAGGGGGTCGGCCCTGCCGTTTTTCTTTGCGAGGAAATATGAAGTCTCCATTCTGGAGTTGTTCGGGTTGGATCTGCACGGCCCTGCTTCTCACCGCCGCATTCACTGTCGACGCGGCACCGGGCCCCCTCAACGAGCTTCATCGGTTGTCAGATACTCCGATCATTTCTCCGCGTGGCGATGGCTGGGAATCAGCCGGAACGTTCAATCCAGCCGTTGTCTATCACAATGACAAGATCATTATGCTTTACCGCGCCCAGGATCGGGCGGGTACTTCGCGTTTGGGCTATGCCGAAAGCGAAGACGGGATTCATTTCACACGCCGAAGCGAGCCCGTTCTGAGTCCGGAGACTGACTACGAAAAAGACGGTGGCATTGAAGATCCACGTTTAGTTCAGTTCGACACCACTTACTACCTGACATACACCGGCTACAACAAGAAAGATGCGCAGCTCTGCCTCGCAACTTCGAAGGACCTGATTCATTGGAATCGAAAGGGCGTAATTATTCCTGCTAACAAGGGAAATTGGAATGTTAAGTGGACGAAGTCGGGCGCAATCGTGCCCGAGAAGATCAATGAGAAGTATTGGATGTATTTCCTCGGAACAAGTGCGGACGGAAAAGATCAGATGGGATTGGCGTCATCTCCCGATTTGTTGCGCTGGACTGAAGAGACGAAGACTCCGGTACTGCCGGTGCGTCCAGGTAAGTTTGATTCGCGCGTCGCCGAGCCTGGCCCTCCACCGCTGGTTGCGCATGGCGGGAGCGGGGGGATTCTTCTTTACTACAACGGCGCCGACGATCATCTGGTTTATCGGACTGGGTTCGCTATGTTTGATGTGAAGGACCCACGCAAGCTGATATCCCGAAGCGATCAACCATTCTTCGCTCCGGAAAAGGATTGGGAAAGGGTCGGCCAGGTGCCTAATGTCGTTTTCGTGGAAGGTCTAATTCATCGGCGCAACAGCGCGTGGTTCTACTACGGAGCCGCTGACAAATACATCGGCGTCTTCGAGGCGCACTCAGGCGGAGGGCTTCTCTAGGCCTTCGCGTACTTCAGCCACTTCATAATCTCCGGCAGGTTGGCTCGCTTGCCGTAAATCAGCACGCCCACGCGGTAGATACGCGCGCAGAGTATTACCAGTCCCGCAATCGTTCCCACCATCAACAGGAGGGACAGTCCGATCTGCCAGAGTGGAGGAGTCTGGATCACGATGCGCGCATACATCACGATGGGCGCCAAAAAGGGGACCAGCGAAAGCCACATGACCGTCGCGGAGTCAGGAGCGCGAATCACTGGCATGAGCATGAAAACGGAAAGAACCAGCGGCATGACGATCAGAAACTGGAGCTGCTGCCCCTCTTGCTCAGTTGTGGTGATCGCGCCGATAGTGGCGTACATCGTGCTGTAGAGCAGGTATCCCAGCAAAAAGTACAGAACGAAAGAGACCATCATGAGAGGCGATAGCTGTAGGTCACCGAAGTTGGGTTGTGCCGCAAGAGATGGCAGGGCGATTACGCCGCCCATGACTGTCCAAACCACAATTTGCGTTAGTCCCACTGCGCCGACGCCTAGGATCTTTCCAGTCATCAATTCGGTGGGGCTGGCGGAGGAAAGCAGCACCTCCATGATCCGTGAGGTTTTCTCCTCAAGCACCGAACGCATTACCGAAATTCCGTAAAGCAGGACGGCAACGTAAATCAGCATCACCATGACGGTGATTTCCAGAAATCGGCTGCTGCCGCTGCCCTTGGTTTCGCGGCCGCGGTCGATGCGTACGGATTCAACCTTTACCGGTTTCAACAATTCGTCGGCTTGGCTTGAGCTCAGACCCTGTTTGGACAGTTGCTGGTGCTGGACGATGCGGTTGACCGCATCGCCCAACCAAACTTTCTCGCGCGAACTTGCGACCTCCCGGCCGGTCCACGTCACTTTGTGGGCAGCGATTGCATCGTCTGTGAGCCAGATGAAGGCGTCGATGGTGTGGGTGTCGATTTTGTCACGGAGGCTTGAGCGTTCCGACTCGGTTGCCGTCGTGTCGACCACAATCGTGTATTGCTCTTCAGGTTTTTGTTTGGAGCCGGACTCTTCGGCATCGTCGTCATCGGAAACGGCTAGCTCGGACAAAAGCTGCTCCCGCACCATTTCGCCGAATTGCTTTGTAGAAGTGACAATGACAACGTAATCCGCCTTCTGGCTCATGGTCGCGAGTTTCGCAGGGAAGATCATGAGCGCGGTCATGATTGCAGGCGCCAGCAACGTGAGCACCAGAAAAGTGCGTGTGCGCACCCGCTGAAGGTATTCGCGTTTCAGAATCACCCACGTATTACGCATTGGACTTCCCCACGACATCAATAAAGATTTCTTCGAGCGAAGGTTCCATCACTTCAAACTTGTCGAGACGAGCTTTGGATGAGGCGAGCCGCAGTAAGTCTTGCGAATCGGCGCCAGGAGCCAAGCGGACCTCAACATAGTTACCATAGTCGTTGAATGATTGCACGAGCCGCTTCTCTTCTAAGAAGCTTGCGTCACCGTCGTACTTGATCTGGACGTTGTGCCTTCCATAGCGGGCTTTGATCTGGTTGAGGTCGCCTTCGAGGACGGCGTGCCCATGATTGATGAGACAGATGGACTGGCAAAGGCGTTCAACCTGATCCATGCGATGGGTCGATAACAGAATGGTCTTACCGGCCTTTGCCATCTCGAGCAGAACATCTTTCAAGACGACCGCATTGGCAGGATCGAGACCCGTGAAAGGCTCGTCCATAATGATCAATCTGGGGTCGTGCAGAACCGCAGCTATAAATTGCACCTTCTGCTGCATGCCCTTGGAAAGCTCTTCGACCTTCTTAGAAGTCCAGGCGCTGAATTCGAATCTCTCACACCATGCGTTGGTGCGCTTGTGAGCTTCAGCGGCGCTCAAACCTTTCAACTGCCCGAGAAAGACCAGGTGATCAAGCACCTTCATCTTTTTGTACAGACCGCGCTCCTCGGGAAGGTATCCAAATTGATCCATGTGAGCGCGACTGAGAGGTTCACCAAACACTGTGATCTGTCCGGCGTCGGGCACCGTAATACGCATGATCATGCGGATTGTGCTGGTCTTGCCCGCGCCGTTTGGGCCGAGCAGTCCATAGATGCCGCCAGGCTTGATGCTTAGGGTGAGGCCGTCCACTGCCACGAACTCGTCATAGCATTTGCGCACGTTCTGCAATTCGACCGTAGCCGCGCCGGGAGAACGGTCGCTCGAAGTGGGCGTTGGAGCGGCAGGTGACTGGACAGAACTCATAGTCCGTCAGGGTAAACGATTCTAAGTGGGTTGTCGCGGGATAGTTGAAGCCGGAATGCGGATTTTACAATTTGGCGGAATGGAAATTATCTTACTTTGCCGGCTTTGAGTTCTTCTCGAACTGCATGGTGCGAGCGATTCCTTTGCCTTCTTCGACATAGATTACCTGATTAGCTTTGATGTCTTTCAGGGTGTCGGTCTGGCCACTAGGCCAGCGAATTTCAAGCGAGTCGACCTTATCGGCCTTTCCAAGGCCGAAGTGGACGCGGAGATCACTTTGCGAAAAGTAGCCGCCTCCGCTGCGAACTTCATCGATCTGTCGATGTGGTTTCGATTCTCCTGCAACTTGGGTAACACAAGTAATGCGAGCACCAATCCCGCTACGGTTTGACTTTGTCCCGATCGTGCGAACTTTGATCCAATTGTTCCCCAAGTTCGAGTCGCAGCGCAGCAACTGCGGGTAATCATTCACAGTGTTGATGACGACATCGATGTCGCCATCATTGTCGAAATCACCGAAGGCAGCGCCTCGCGAGGCGCTCGGATCAGAAATCCCCGGACCTGCCTGGAATGAGATGTCATCAAAGTGGCCATTGCGCAGGTTCTTGTAGAGAAGCTTGCGCTGCGCGTAGCCGGCCTCGGTTTTCAGTTGCTCAACCTCGGGGTAGACGTGTCCGTTGCAAATCAGGATGTCGGGCCAGCCGTCGTTATCCATGTCGAAGAAGCCGCATCCCCAGCCGAGAAATTGTGTATGTGCGCCGAGTCCCGCCGTGAATGTAGCGTCCTCGAAATTGCCTCCTCCGACATTGTGATATAGAGACGGAGTGTCACCGGCGAAATTCGTTTTAACGATGTCGAGATTGCCGTCCATATCGTAGTCGGCGGCCGAGACGCCCATGCCCGCTTGTGGCTTGCCGTCGGGACTTAGGGCGCATCCGGCTTCGATCGCAATGTCTTCGAATTTCCCGTTCTTCTTGTTGTGGTAGAGAGCGCTAGCCGTCGAGTCGTCCGCAACATAAATGTCGGGCCAGCCATCATTGTCGAAGTCCGCGGTCAACACGCCGAGGCCGTAGGTGCCGTTTGCGTTTAGAATACCCGCCGCCTCAGATACGTCGGTGAACGTGCCATCTCCGTTATTGTGGTACAGAATGTTTTTTCCGCCCTCGAGCCCCGGAGGCCCACAGGCGACCATGATGCTCTTATAGAGGCACGGACCAGATTCGGGAACTGGCGCAGTCGCGAGATCCATGTCGATGTAGTTGGCGACGAAGAGGTCGAGTTTGCCGTCACGGTCATAATCAACGAATGCGCAGCCTGTGTTCCATCGCTTTCCGTTGCCCGCGATGCCCGCTTTCTGGCTAACGTCGGTGAAGGTTCCATCTCCGTTGTTGTGATAGAGAACGTTCTTGCCGAAGTAGGTGACGAACAAGTCCTCCCAACCATCGTTGTCGTAGTCACCAATGCAGCAGCCTTGCCCCCAGCCAGAATGAGCGACTCCAGCCTTAGCGGTCACGTCGGTGAATGTGCCGTCGCGATTGTTCTTGAAGAGATGAGAAGTGGGCTCGTTGCCCGCTGGAAAGCCTTCGAGGCGCGTTCCGTTTACCAGGAAAATATCCAGCCAGCCGTCATTGTCGTAATCGTAAAAGGCGACTCCGCAGCCGGTCGTTTCGAGCAGGTATTTGTTTTTGTGCTCGCCGCCGAAAATTGTTTTGACGTTCAGGCCAGAGTCTTTGGCGACGTTGATGAAGCTCACTCCAACGTCGGAGGCTTGTGGAGAGCCGCTTTTCGTTGCCGGCGTCTGTTGAAGAATCGAAAAGGCATGCATGCGCCTCGGCCAAGCAAGAGCCAAAACATTTTCGAGAGACAGCACGAGCGCGGAACGGCTGAGTGACTTGAGAAATCCGCGGCGTGAAGGAAACAAGAGGTCGATACCTGGCCCGCTCGGGTCGTGCTAAAATTCGCCCCTTCCCTCTTATATGCAAGGGAACCGCGAATTGGCAAGCTTCGGCGGAGCCAAATTCCCGACCAAAAGATGAGCGCAATGAATTTCTGCCTTCTTCGTCTTCGTTCTATTTTCAAGTCATTGGCTTTGTTCTTTACGAACGCTTGCCTGGCGCTCGCGCTAGCTTTCCCCGCACCGGCGCAGTATACCGCCCAACCGCTTGAACTGACCCGAACCATCCGGAGTTGGGAATTTCTGCCGGTCGTCGGCACCCGGGCTGGGCTGTTCGGAAATGAAACTGGCCGCTTCGAAGCATGGGTCTATCCGCTGAAGATCTTTCGCGATTTCCATCTGATCTTTCACGTGGATGGCCGGGCGCTCCCAGCCGAGAGTTTGGCTCGTACTCTGACGGTGCATCCAGAATCGGCGTCAATTCTTTACGCCGGAGATTCCTTCCGGGTGCGAGAGACCATCTGTATCCCGATCAATGAACCCGGAGCGGTGATCCTGCTCGATGTGGAGACCGAACAACCACTCGAAATCGAGGCGGTCTTTACGGGCGACTTCCAGTTGGAATGGCCCGCGGCCTTGGGGGGAACTTATATCAACTGGGAGGAGAAGGAACACGCGTTCGTATTCGGCGAAGAAGCCCGGAAATATGCCGCGTTCGTCGGATCTCCTACGGGTGGTAATACCCATCTTTCTTACGAGACGAACTATTCGGCTTCGGATGAAAACTCGTTTCGGCTCGGCGTGACGACCAAGGGAAAGGAGACGAAAGTTCTGGTGATTGCGGCGTCAGTAAACGGAATGGACGATGCCGCGAAGACGTATCAACGTTTGTTCAGGTCGTATTCGGACGCGATCAGTAGTTCGGCAGAGTACTACGCCAGTTACCTGGAGAATACGGTGAGCCTTGAGTTGCCTGATGCGGCACTACAGCAAGCCTACGACTGGGCACGGATCAGCACGGTGCAAGGGCTGGTGAACAATCCATATCTCGGGACCGGACTGGTTGCGGGATACCGGACATCCGGCGTGGGCCAGCGCCCCGGGTTCGCATGGTTCTTTGGGCGGGACTCGTTCTGGACGTCATTGGCCCTCAACGCCGAAGGGGACTATTCCACAGCTCGAACAGCAATCGATTTCATCGCCAAATATCAACGGCAGGATGGCAAGGTTCCGCATGAGATCTCGCAGAGCGCGAGTCTTGTACCGTGGTTCAAGGATTATCCGTATCCTTACGTTTCCGCGGACGCCACGCCGCTGCTGATTATTGCGTTGAACGATTATGTTGCCCAGAGCGGCGACGTCGCGTTCGGCCGCGAGAAGTGGGATAACGCTTGGCGGGCGTACCAGTTCATGCGTTCCACCTATGACGCGAACGGATTCGCACAAAATTTGGGCGTCGGGCACGGGTGGGTCGAGGGTGGGCCGCTTCTTCCCGTGAAGAACGAGTATTACCAGGCCGGATTGGCAGTCGAGGCGCTACAGGCTCTTTCGAATCTTGCAAAGCTGATTGGCAAAGATGATGTGAGCAAGCAATTGTCTGGGGAATTTGATAAAGCCAAGCTGGTGCTTGATCAAGCCTTCTGGTCGCCAGAAGGGAAGTTCTATGCTTTCGCTCTGAAGCAGGACAATCAACGTCAGGATGAGCTGAGCGTCGAGACGACCGTCCCGATGTGGTTTGGTTTGCCTGATGCTGACAAAGCAGACCAGACGATTACAAAGCTATCTGCCGAAGAACATCAAACTGATTGGGGCATGCGGATTATTTCGAACCGGTCAAAGGTCTACGATGGTTCCGGCTATCACTATGGTTCTGTCTGGCCGCTGTTCACCGGATGGGCGTCCGTCGGCGAATATCGATATCATCGCCCGCTCCCGGCGTATTTGAACTTGCGATCGAACGCTCTGCTTGCCTTTGACGGCTCCCTCGGACACTTTTCAGAAGTTTTGTCGGGTGACTACTACGATTCATTCTCGACCAGTTCTCCGCACCAGATCTGGTCTTCGGCGATGGTCATCAGTCCGATTCTGCGAGGGATGCTGGGCTTAAAAGTGGACGCAGACAAGCATCAGGTAGATTTGGCCCCACATGTTCCCGCAGATTGGACTTCGTTTGGCATGCACAACATCCATGTCGGCGGGGTACAACTCGAGTTCCAGTATCGAAAAACGCTCGACAGCATAACGCTTGAGACGGTGCGAACAGGCAACGGGGATTGCTGGGTCGAGTTCTCACCGGCACTCAGTCTTCGTGCGCAGGTTGTGAACGTGGAGATGAACGGCCGTCCGCTTCCCTTCAAGATGCAATCCAGCGCAAATGATCAGCACGTTTCGCTTCGATTTCCTATATATGGCGGGCCCAACAATCTGGTTATCCATGTGCGGAATGACTTCGGTCTGGCGCTCAACAACGAGTTGCCTCCTCTCGGCAGCGCGAGCCGGGGACTGCGCGTGCTCAATGAGTCCTGGAACGATCGCAAGACCCAGTTGACTGTTGAGCTTTCGGGACGAGCAGGAGTGGCGTACGAACTTGGGGTGTGGAATCCAGCCCAGATCTCTTCTGTTGAAGGAGCCGCTCTCACGAAAAATGGAAAGCTAATGGTCCAAATGCCCCAAGGCGCAAGCGAAGATTATGTGCCCTCGAAGGTCGAGATCCACTTCGCCCGCTGAACGAGCATCTTGAAGGACTACACTAGATGTACGGCCGCTCGCTTTGCGAATATTTTCATTGGTCACTCCTTGGACTCAAACTGCCACTAGCTATGCACGAACTTTCTATCGCGATGGGGATTGTTGAAGCGGCGACCGAGGAAGCGCAAAAGCGTGGGGTGCAGGTGAGCGCGGTCCATCTCAGGCTGGGAGCACTTTCTGGCGTCGTTAAAGACGCGCTTCTATTCTCTTATGAAGTCGCGTGCCAGGACACTCCTCTTGCCGGATCGAAGCTGATTGTCGAGGATGTGCCGGTGGTGGTGTTCTGTCCGCGATGTAATGACAAGCGGGAATTAGTTTCAATGCAGTCGTTCACTTGCCCCGTGTGTGGCACACCGACGATGGATATTGTCCAAGGCAAGGAATTGGAAGTTTTCGCGTTGGAAGTTGAAGAAGAGGAGGTCGCGGAATGACTGAGCCACGAATGATCGAGGTTCGACGAAACGTCCTCAAGCAGAACGACATTATTGCGCGTTCTCTTCGAGATCAGTTTCGCGCTGCGGGCGTGTTCGTGGTCAGTTTAGTTTCGAGTCCGGGCTCGGGAAAAACGACCTTCCTGGAGAAGATTCTTACCCAGATGCAGCCTACGTATCGCGTTGCGGCTCTGGTAGGGGATCTAGCGACTGAAAACGATGCCATGCGTCTCGCGCGGAGCAAGGCTCCCGTGAAACAGATCACAACCGGGACGCTTTGCCACTTAGAGGCAGCCATGATCCAGAATGCGATGCAGGACTGGGATCTGAATGAATTGGATTTCCTGTTCATCGAGAACGTCGGGAACCTTGTGTGTCCATCCTCCTACGATCTCGGTGAGAATCTGCGGCTCGTGCTCATGTCGGTGACGGAAGGCGAAGACAAGCCCTTGAAATATCCGACTATCTTCAATAGCTCCGACGTTGCGGTGATTACGAAAAACGAGCTTTCCCCTGCGGTAGAGTTTGATTGGGGAGCGGCTCAGAAGAGCATCGAATCCGTGCGTCCGGGCATGCAGATTTTTCGGCTATCAGCGAAGACAGGAGAAGGAATGCAGCAATTTCTTGAGTTCCTGTCGCGGCGTCTTGCAGAACAAAGAACTACGATAAGCACTTAACCTCTAGGCACCTGGGCCAGCGCCATCAGAGTTCTGGCCGCATATGTGATTAACAACGCGAGTACGCAGGCCAGTATGATTTGCCGATATTTGGTTTCCATTAGATCGGCCAATACTCCCGAGACGAAGATAAAAACAAAAGGAATGGCGGCCAACAAAAATCCGGCTGCAGCTTCACTCGGATGCGCCATCCCGAGCGCGACGAACAGTAGCGTTACGAGCAGCGGGGCGGTATTGCCGAAGTAACGAGTCCGCGGCCATACAGAGTAAGTGACCACGCAAACCGGCAACACCAGAAGCAGAGCGGGACATGCGCGGCTGATCTGAACCGCAACTTGCTTGTAGACTCCCCAAACGGCGAATCCTCGCCAAGTCGCTCCCCAAAAGCTTGCATGTCGCATGCTTTCTGCGAAACTGTGTGGATGGAAGAAGTACATTGCAAATAGGAGAATAGCTCCGACGACACAAGCTGCAATCCAGATCACGAAGGCCGCTCGCTGACGCACCGGAGCGACGTAGAGCAGGAAGGCGAGGGCGATCGGGGCCACCACAATGAGTGAAAACTGCGCCCCTATGGCAATCGCCAGTGATACACCGAGTAGAAGAATTCGTCGCCAATTCCACAGCACCACCTCACGTGGAGCATATAACGTATGCGCGACAGCAATTGCCGTGAAGATGGTTCCAAAGGCTCCCCAGGCGGCGACGATCTCCGGTTCGGTGTGCCAGACAGCGCTCGCTTGAATCAATGACGGAGAAAAACAGTAAAGGGCTAACGCAACAAGCCCGCCCGTATTGCCGCAAAGTCGACGAGCAACGTACCAGAGCGATGCCCCCAGGAAAACGCCGCAGGCCAGGAACGGAAAGCGAGCTAGCCATCGCCAATATATCGCCGTCTCTGGATCGAGATCATGACGCCAAGCGAGAAGGGGCGCGGCAGTCGCCAGATAAACCAACGGCGAATGTTGCGTGTCAAATCCGCTCGTGTCGGCGAGGAACGGGTCCTGAATGAAGCCACCTGAGGGTTCAGTCAAGGGAGCAGCGGCAACTCCGTGTCCATGCCACTGTTTCCAGCCCTCACCGATCCGTAAAGCCTCTTGTCCTTCGAGGCTCTGAACAGATCCGAGTTCCGCTTGAACAAGCCATGCGGCCTGCGCCAGAAAGATCAAAAGTAGCAATGCTGCAAGAAGTTGCGGACGTCCGAAGCGGTCGCGTGTGAAATATGAGCGCATAAGGTCGAGCCGAGTGTTTTACCATGACGGAGGCTGTCGCCGGAAATCCAGCATGAGCGATCTCGAAATCCGATCTAGTGAATCCTCGCAGAACTCGCCTCCCAGTTCGGCAACGCCGGAGTTCTCAGCCGCGACGCAGCCATCATACGCGCGTACGCTTTTTGTGGGACCGGACGGATTGCGCGCGGGGTGGGGATTCGCATTCTATGTGGTTATGTTCTTCGCGCTGCAAAGGATTGCGGTCGAATTGGCGTGGGCGCGGGACTTCGGATTCAGCGGATTGTGGTCATGGCTACTCGAAGAATTCGGAAATTTCTTGGCCGCCGTGATTCCATCGGTCGTGTTATGCAGAATTGAACGTCGGCGTTGGAGAGCGTACGGGTTACCAGCCCGGGACGCCTTCGGCACTCGATTTTGGCAGGGATTATCGTGGGGGATTGGTGCAATTACGCTGTTAATGGTGGCGCTTTACGGTGCACACTGTTTTCACTTCGGACATCTTGCGGTTCATGGCCTGCGCGCCGTGCGATTTGCGGCATTCTGGGCCGTGATGTTTTTGTTTGTGGGGTTATTTGAAGAGTTTCTGCTGCGCGGCTATACGCAGTTCACGCTCGCCCGGGGTCTGGGATTCTGGCCAGCAGCGATTGCACTTTCCAGTGCTTTTGGACTTATTCACCTTCGCAACGGAGGGGAGCAGTGGCCTGGTTTGTTGGCCGCGGCATTTATCGGACTGTTTTTCTGCCTAACCCTGCGTCGCACGGGAACACTATGGTTTGCAGTTGGCTTTCATGCGGCGTGGGACTGGGGCGAATCGTTCCTCTACTCGGTTCCCGACAGCGGGATGTTATCTCCCGGGCATCTGCTGAGTTCCTCTTTGCGCGGGCCTGCGTGGCTCAGTGGAGGGTCGGTGGGGCCGGAAGGAAGCGTACTCTGCTTCGTAGTGATCGCAGCAACCTGGATCCTGTTCGACAGGACCCACCGCCAAGGAACGTACCAAAATGAATCTTAACTATTTTCGAGGAGAGGAATTGTGGCGTACACGAGCGTACCGGGTTCCGCTCTTGAAATCCTTAGATCGCCATTGAGTTGATGCACGCGTTCTCTCATACCGCTGATGCCAACTCCCAACGGCGGGATTCCAGTTCTGTTATCAGGAAGGCCTTTGCCAAAGTCCCGAATCCTGATTGCGACGGTATCGTGTTCCTGCGTCAGATCAATGCGAGCATCTTGACTTTCGGAATGACGATAAACGTTCGTGAGAGATTCCTGAATGATCCGGAAGATGGCATTTTCAACATCGTACGGCATTCGCGGAAACAGCACAGGGGTGTACTCGAAAGAAATCTTTAGCTGACCCCGGCTCTGCAGCCCTTCAAAGTACCAATGCAAGGCGGGCAATAAGCCCGATTCATCGAGTAGCGGGGGATGCAGCAGATAGGACATGTTGCGCACTTTGCGGAGGGAACTCTCGGCTAAGTCACTGGCGTGTGCAATGTCACCTCCCTCAGACTTTCGCAAGACATCTAACTCGATTTTTAATGCGGTCAGTTCTTGTCCGAGGTCATCATGAAGGGTCCGAGCCATGCGCCTCCGTTCTTCATCCTGGACGCGCATCAATTCGGACGAAAGCCTCTGCAGTTCCAAAGTGCGCAACTCGACTTGGCGTTGCGTCTCGAGTAATTCAGTGACGCGGCCACGCAGTTCCTTGTTCAGTTGCCGTGTTCGCTCTTCCAGAGCGCGTCGTTCCGTTAAGTCGCGCGTCACTTTGGAAAAACCGCGCAGTTC
>DATJWZ010000864.1:0-1259 GCA_035500795.1 Candidatus Eiseniibacteriota bacterium
CATCCGGTGAGTACCGTGTTCTTCACGTACACATTACTTCGCTCGATGTGGTTGACGCTGTGGAATGACGGCATCGTATGGCGCGGAACGAAGTACCCGCTAGAGGAGCTGCGCAAGGGGATGGTATGAAGGCGGCGGTGAGGGGATGAGTGAAATCGCGATATTTCAACACTTCGGACCAGAACTGGCGGAACGTCCGAAACTGTAATAAAGTAACGCGCATAAGCGAAGCAATCAGGCAACCGGGGTTTTCGCTACGCGCAGTGGTTCACGATGGCACATTGGGTGGCTGCTTTTCTCCTGCTGAGTATCGTCCAAAGCCACGAAGGCGGCCAGGCCCCCCCAACACCAAACACCTTTCCCGACAAAGACACAAGTCCTCAAAACTACTACGCCAACGCACATCCGTACTCAGAGGAGCCTCTGGAACAGCTTCGCAAACTGGTTCCAGAACTGAAGGGGCTTCAGCCTAGCCTGGATCAGGAAGGGCTACCTATGATCTTGCAGCACGCGGGACAGCGGGTGGACAGTTTCTTTCGCGATACCCCGAATCTGATCGCTGACGAACATGTCAGACAGCAAGAAATACGTAGGATTGGCGCCGATAACATTGGCGCCGACTATAGCACTGGCGCCGACCATAGCATTGCGGTCGACTATCTAGCTCAAGAGATCAGAGACGAATATCTTATTATTCTTCATGGCGATAAAAATGAGGCGAAATTCGATGAATACCGTATGGACAAAAAGGGCAAGCGCCTTGATGAATTGAATACCGCGCGTCCCTTCAAGTCACGATTTTTTGTTACGCACGGCTTTGCGTTGAGCTGCGTTTATTTTTCGACGGCGTTCCAATCGGAATCGACTTTCCGCTACCTTGGCGAACAGCGGATTGGCAGCCAAAACACTTATGTCGTGGCGTTCGCCCAGCGACCTGGGCATGCCACCATGACTGAGACGGTGAGAGGACCGGGACATGCCGTCGTGCAGATGCTCGTGCAGGGAGTCGCATGGGTGGACAAAAGTAATTTCCAAATCATTAAAATACAGACCGACCTTCTCGCTCCCCGCCCCGGGGTTGGACTTGATCGGCAAACGACAGAGGTCACTCTGGGCGAAGTTCGCCTTCGCGACATTGCATCACCGTTGTGGTTACCTAAAGTAGTGAAGGTCAACATCAGATTTTACGGGTTAGATTTTAGGAACGAGCATCAATATGCTAATTATCGACAGTATCGTGTGTCCTCCAAGATGATTTT
>DATJWZ010000865.1:0-1679 GCA_035500795.1 Candidatus Eiseniibacteriota bacterium
TGTATTGCTCCCCACTAATTTAGACGGTCAGGGCCTCGTTTTTTAGGTCAACTGCAAAACTCAAGAAGGCCTCGTGCGGGGTGCGATTTCCGACACCACGATGAGGCCGGTCGTGATTGTACTCCTCGATCCAACGAGCGATCGATGTTCGCGCTTCTTCCAAGCTCCGATACTCCGCTGTCCAGACTTCCTCCTCTTTCAAGCTACGATGGAACCGTTCGATGTAACTGTTGCCTTCCGGGTGATGATACGCCGTCCGCCGATGGGTGATGCCGAGCCGCCCCAGAGTGTCCAAGAAGCGCGAAGAAGTGAACTGCGTCCCGTTGTCCGTCGTCAGCGTCAAGTTCTCTCCGCGGCTGCCCTCGGGCAGCCGTTCGAGCACCGCCTGGTCCACCGCTGCAAGCGCGTCTTCGGTCCGACAGCGATGCGAGAGATTCCATCCCACGATCTCCCGCGTGCAGCAGTCGATCACGCACACCAAGTATGCCCAGCCCACTGCTGGACCCGCCCAGATCTTGGTCATGTCCGACTGCCAGATCTGATTCGGCCAGGCTGCTTCTACGCGGCCCCACTCTTTCTTCCGTCGTGCACGCAGACGACGCGAACGCACCAGCAACCCACGTTCTCGCATCACGCGTAACACCCGCTTGCGATTCACGGGCAGCCCTTTCTTCCGCTGCAGCCACCACGCCACTCGCCGATAGCCATACGCCAACTTTTCTCCGCACGCTGTCACGATTTGCTCATCGTAGGTTCGGTCAGCCCGACTGCCTCGCGGACGCTTTTGGTAGTACAGACTCGACCGGCTGATGGCCAACGTCGCTGCCACAAGTGTAGCCGTGTAGCCCCGCGTCACCATCTCTCGTGCCTGGGAGTGAACCGCACCACAGCTCACTCCCCCACGACGTTTTTTAGGATTTCGATCTCCAGCGACTTCCGCCCTAGCGCTCGTTCCAACTGCCGGATGCGATGGTCCTTCTCGGTTTCCGCCGCGGCAACGCTTCTCCCCCCAAGCGCTGCCTTGGCTCCCTGTTCCGCTTCATCCTTCCAGCGATAGAACAGGTTCGGAGCGATCCCGTGACGCCGACACGTCTCCGAGACGTTCCCGCTCTTGATGCCTTCCTGCACGATCTGCCACTTCTCTTCCGGGGATCGATCTACGCGTGGTTTCCTGCCCATGTTGCCTCCTGTTTGGAGGCCCTGATTCTACCTAGATGAGGTGTCCAGTTTTAGCGGGGAGCAATACACATGACAACCTTGCTGGCATTGGCTTTTTTCAGTCGAATTCTAGAGTATGGCCTCACATATGCACCTTCATTCGATTACAAACTCGGCGGCGAACTTCATGAAATGGACTTCGCAATAATTAGCAGCGGGTTTCCGAGTCCATATGTAGAGATGATATTCGGTGAATCAAAGTCAGGATCTGCACTCAAAAATGAAGAACGCAAGAAACTCAAAGCATTTGCAGAAAAGACGGAATCATATCTCTGCTTCTGCACGCTTGAGGAGGATTTTAGCGACAACGATAAAGACTTCTTTCGAGAACTCTGTGACTCCGGAATCAAAGTCATCATGCTCACACGATCTTTGCTCGAAATGGAGCCGTTTGAAGTCTCAGAGTTCCGATCAGACAATAATCCGGGTCGTAGCAAAACTATACCGGATTGGCTCATGCG
>DATJWZ010000866.1:0-12228 GCA_035500795.1 Candidatus Eiseniibacteriota bacterium
GGAGGTGCTTGTCCCAGTTTGCTATTCGCGCTGTTGACGATGCCGGCGAGCGCGGGTGAGCTAACGCTAGTGCCGCCCACGACGTACCAGCTCCCACCCGAATCCGTGTCGTAGACCCACACACCACTGGCAGGATCGGCATTAAAGGAAATATCGGGCGTCTGGCGAGCGCCTTGGCCCGAAAATGGATACTGAGAAACCGTCCACGGCCCCATCCCGTTCGAGATGTTGGGTGGACTTTGCCAGAGCTCGTAAGCGCTCACACCGCCGCCAGACCCGGCCCAGCAGCTTTCGCTCACGAAATTCTGGTTTGCATCTCGATTGACTGTCGTGCCGCCCGCCGAAACTACCCAAGGCGAGGAACTGGGATATTGTGCACCCCACCCGGAGTCGCCAGCAGACGCAAAATAGGTGATGTTCTTCCAGGAGTACCGGTAGAAAACGTTGTCCGTGGAGCCGACTTCGCCGGAATACTCTCCAGCTCCCCAGCTGTTCGTGATATCTCCACCGCCGGCATTGGATACTTGAATACCTGCTACTTGTTCGGCATAGTACAAGTCTGAAAGCAAGTTCGTGCAAGCTTCCACCAAAATGATCTTCGCCTTGGGCGCCATCGCGTGAGCCCACTCCATGTCCAGGGCTTCTTCCACATCCCAACCGTGCAGATTCGCGTTGTCGGGTGTTCCACTGCAACTGGCAGTCATGCCATTTAGCGTTCCAAAGCTTGAGTTGGCGATGACCTTCGTGAAGCTCGCAGCAGGCAGTCCGAAAAAGCTCGAGAAATAGGACAGGTCTGATGCGGCGTTGGGGTCGTCATAGGCATCGACAATGGCGATCGCTCCCCAGCCGCCAGTGGCGTTGTAGGCGCTATTGTTTATCGGAGTACATCCAGCGTACTGCTTGCCCACTTTATAAACGCAGGCCATCGAAGCTGGATATTCCGCATATGTGTTGTTCGGATTGGCACTCGTCAGCGTCTTGCCAGACGGTACGAAAAGAAGGTAGTTGGTATGTGCGCGCACGCCCGCATCTTCGGGTCGCATGATGCTGCTCGGCGGTGTAAGGACGGTGCCTTCATGCTTGACGATCGCGCCCTGTGGCAATGACGGTTGTGCTGCGACAACAGGTTGCTCCGGAGTCTTTGCGTCTTCATCCTGGGCTGTCACTATCCCCGAGACCAAAAACGTAGACAGAAACACCCCCGTAACGGCTAAAACACCTCTCTTTTTCATTACCTCTCCCCCAATTGAAATCGAAGCTGTGCAGGGGCTGGCTCTCGCCTAATCAGCCAGGGGGAAAGGAGGCGAACGAAAGCCTGCTTGTAATTATGGGCCCCAAAGGATTGCCCGCAACTCCCAAGCCGACATCGCTGCGAGCCCCTACGTCACTTCGTCGGAGCGGAAGTTTATCAAAGCACGTAACGAGTGGCGAATGTTTTTTGTTTATTTCTTCAATACCTATGCAAACAACTGCACATCCTGTAACAACGGTTTCGATACAGTCGCAGCGCGTGCGGAAATCAGTGATCAGAACCGCATCACGATTCCCGTTGAGATTCGCACAACATTATCGTTCGGCGGATAGTGCCTTCCCGCTTCCAGGCTGCTCAAGAGCACGAATCCTGAATGCAGCCAGTCCGCTTGGCCGCGCAGCCCGAAATGTTTGGTCAGTGAATAGTCCACTCCGCCTCCCGCCGCCAACGTGAACGAGTTGTCCGACGTGAAAACTTGTAAGTTGAGAGCACCGTTATTCGCTGGCAAGATGTTTGTAGTACCAACCAGGAAACGGGCAAACGGGCTGAATCGCCGACGCCTCAATGAGACCTGCGGCCCAAAAAGAAAAGTATCTGTCCTTGCCCCTTCGGCCGAACTTGAGGCAGTACAGCAAGGAATTCCTGGAAAAAAGGCGGAGAAATCAGCCGTGACCCCGAACCACCGATATAACCTGTAGTTGGCCGAGGCATTCCAGCCGTGCACGCCGCTCGGAGCCACCATGCTCATGTCGCGATGCATGTACGAGTAGCCACCGAAGATTTCCAGACGATTCCCTAACTGCGCAACCACCAGATTACTCATCGAGAGAGTCACAAGGATGACCAGGGCGATGCGGCGCAAAAGTATCCCTCCTCCTAAAAAGAAGTTTTCGGAACATTCGTGCGTGCGGCTAAATCGACAGCGCTTTCTACAGACGTAGAAGCTCAGAACAGCCGGCCACAGATCCGGCACTTACTTATAAATCAGATATTTCTCTCGTATTTTGCCAAACTTTTCCAGTCCATCCATCCAATCCTGTTCAATTCGACGCGGGTCCTGCCCGGCCACCAGAGCATCATAAGCGCTCTGATTAACTAACAACCCCTGCATCTTCTCAATCTTGAAATCGGCAGAATACAACTTCTTCAGCGCGGCCGCCAATTCGATGCCCAACTCGGGTGCGTCCAATCCATTCCGGTCGGTAATCACAATGTTCACGCCCTGGCAGGTTTGTCCACTGTAGTTACTCGACGTCGGAGTGAATGTCGTTGGCACAAATCGCACTCCTGCGATGCCTCGCGCGTTCAGGTACGCAGCCAGTTCGCGGCTCCTGATCCACGGTGCTCCAACCAATTCAAAGGGCGTGTCAGTTCCGCGACCAACAGAAATGTTGCTGCCTTCGATCAACCCGACTCCGGGATAAAGCGCTGCCTCCGTTACGCTTCTCAAGTTCGGCGACGGATTCACCCACGACAAGCCGGTCGAATCGTACCAATCTCCGCGATCCCATCCGTCCATAGGAATGACTGTTAACTTTGCGTTGATTCCGCGCTCCGCGTTAAACATTTTCGCCAGTTCGCCAACCGTCATCCCATGTCGAACCGGCACGGTCCAGTAGTTTGTAAAGCTTTCTTTCCCTTCATCGGCGACCGGCCCTTGAACAAACGACCCCGTAATCGGATTGGGCCGATCCAGCACAACGATCTCAACGCCTGCCTTTGCGGCCGCCTCCAGGAAATATCCGAGAGTTGTTTCGTATGTGTAGAAGCGCACACCAGCATCCTGGATGTCATACACAATCGTATCCAGCGTACGAACCACTTCCGGCGCAGGTCTCCGAGCCGCGTCTGTCGCTCCGTATACGCTATATACGGGCACTCCCGTCGCGGCGTCCTTTGAATTGTTGATGTCCGTTGTATCGAGCGTTCCTGTGACTCCGTGCTCCGGGCTGAAGATGGCATCCAGTGAAATTCCCGGAGCCTGCGACAGAACATCAATCGTGCGCCGTCCATCCGCGTCGATGCCCGTCTGATTCGTCACCAAGCCAATGTGCTTCTTTCCGTCGCCGGCTTTCAGACCTTCATACTCACGAGACTCAAGCACGTCGATCCCGGTCTTCACGTTTCCATTCCGCGCGTTCATCCTGCGCCCCGCCGTAAGAGCCTCGTTGTATCCCGTGATGCTCTTCCATCGCAGAGCTTCCTTCTCGTCCACCGTCAAAGGGAGCGCCGCGGCAACTTCGGTCGCGACCTTCACTCGCAGCCCGATCGCGTTTCCTTTTCCGCGCGGATGCACCGCATTCGTCAGCAGGATGATGTACGTCTGCGTCGTCGGATCGATCCAGATCGATGTTCCGGTAAATCCGGTATGCCCATACGAACCGACAGGCAAAAGGTCGCCACGATTCGAGGAAAAAGGAGAATCAATATCCCAGCCGAATCCGCGAAGAATCGGCGCCGAGGGCGGCGTCTCGGGCTGAGTCATCTTCGCCACCGTCAAGGGAGACAAAATTCCATCGCCACCATCGAGCAAAGCCTGCGCAAACTTCGCCAGATCATCCCCCGTCGAAAATAATCCGGCGTGACCCGCCACGCCTCCCATCCGCCGCGCCGTGGGATCATGCACCACGCCGCGCAGCATGTGCTCCTTCTCGTCATACTGTGTGGGAGCAATCTTCGGCCGCCATGACGCTGGAGGCAAAAAACGCGTGTGTGTCATCTTCAGAGGTGTGAAGATGTGCTGTTGCGTGTACACATCGAGAGTCTCTCCGGACACTTTTTCGACCAGAGCACCCAACATGATGAAGTTGATGTCGCTGTATACAAATCCCGAGCCCGGAGTGGTCTCAGGTGGCATTACAAATGCCAACTGGTAGGCAGTATTCTTCCCTTCCCACTCGGTTCCCAAGTCCAGGTCTGGCGCCAAACCTGAATAGTGCGTCAGCAACTGCCGGATCGTGATGTCTTCTTTGCCGTTCTGCGCAAACTCCGGCAAATACTTCGCGACCGGATCGTTCAGACGGATCTTTCCTTGCTCGAACAGTTGCATCACGGCAGTCGTCGTGGCAATCACTTTCGTGAGCGACGCCAGGTCAAAAATCGTGTCCAGCGTCATCGGCTCGCGCCTGGGTTCCAAGGCACGGCTGCCGTATGCCTTCCGGTACACGACTTTCCCGTTATGTCCAACGACCAGCACCGCTCCCGGAATGTTTCCCTCGGCGACGGCCTGGTTGATGATCGAATCAACGTTGCTGAGACGGACGTCCTGCTTCGGTGTGGACGGCTTGGAACCAGAACGGGCCGCTTCTTGGGAAAAACCAATAGCAACCGCCGCAAGGATTAGAAAAGCAACGCTATAGAAGCGACGCAGAGACACACTATGAGAAGTAAGACGCAAGGATCGTCCCGAAATCGAATTGGAATTTGTAGAACGGATATAGAGAGAGTACACAACCCTCACGCCCCGCTCAACAAACTCTGGTAAGGTCATCTCGATTGCCACGGCTCACAGGTGGCACTTTTCGTCGTAGAATATTGCTCATTTCGCACGATATGCGTCATGCGCTAGTTACCCTGATCCTTCTTCCGATGGCTGTACTGGCCCAGGACACCATCCGGACGGAAGCCACGGATACATTTCCCGTCTGTTCTACGGCGCTGCCACCCTCCACGCCCTGTGCGACTGCGCCCCAGGCCCTCGTGAAACCCAATCCCTCCTATTCCGACAAGGCTCGACAGGCACGCCGCGAGGGCGTGATCGTCCTGGGACTGGTTGTCGGCACAGACGGCAACCCACAAGATATTCAAGTCTTGAATCCGCTCGGCTTCGGACTCGACGAAGAGGCGATCAAAGCTGTTAAGCAATGGAAGTTCAAGCCAGGCACCCGCGAAGGACAGCCGGTTGCTACGCAATTGAAAGTGGAGATCAGCTTCCGTCTGAGCCCGAACACGAGCACATCGCAGTCCACAAACGAAGTGCTTCGTAACCTGTTTTCGGATACGCAAGCCGCCTACAACCGGCGGGACTACCAGACTGCCGTTAACCTTGCTCGCCGCCTTACAGATCTGTCCCCGTCAAATTCCAACGCATGGAACTGGCTGGGCGCATCCTTGCTGGAAGTGCGCGAGTTGAACAAAGCAGCTTCCGCATTGGAAACTGCAATCCGTCTCGACGCTGCAAGCGCCTACGCGTACAACAATCTTGGCCGGGTGTACTGGCAACAACGCAGGTACGACGACGCCGCTGCTCAGTTCAGAAAACAGATTGTCCTCAACTCAGATGATCACTTCGCCCACGCCAATCTCGGCATGATGCTCCGCGATCAAAAAAAGTGTGATTTGGCCATAGCCGAACTTGAAAAGGCACTTAGCCTTAACCCGAGCAACGCTCGGGTTATGTCGACACTTGGCGAATGCGAACTCGATCTCGGACAGACTGCCAAAGGATTGTCGGAACTGGAGCAAGCAACCTCGGAGGCGGCGAGCCCCTACATGTGGAATGCAGCCGCTTATATCCTAGCGCGACACAACCTCGAACTCGAACGCGCCCAGAAATGGGCCGAGAGCGCTATTGCGACTGAATCGGTACAGTTGCATGGCGTTTCGTTGGATCATCTCAGTACGTCGCACTGGTCCCGCGTCAGCGCGATTGCGAGCTACTGGGATACGCTCGGCTGGATACTCTTTGAACGCGGCAATCAGCCGGACGCCACCACGTACATCGAAGCCGCTTGGTCTTTAACGTACGCTCCTGTCATTGGCTATCATCTGGCACGAGTTTACGAAGCCTCTGGCAAAACTGACGCTGCTCGGGCCTACGCTTTGGCGATCGTTTCTGCCGAGTCATCGCAGATTCCATTGAACCCAGAGGCAAGCGAATCGGTAGACGATGCAAAGCTGCGGCTTACAAAAATCCTTGGCGGCGACAAGCCAGCTAACAGATTCATCGAGAAAGCGCGGACCGAAATTCAGCGCACGAAATCCTTTACAACTTGAGAACAGCGCGAAACAAAGCGGCAATGCCGATTTCGCGGTAAACCTCTCGCAAGGCAAACCGCCTCAAGTCCGCCAGGTTTCCGGCAGTCCGTCGCTTTCCCCCTTCAGTGCAGTTCTTGCCTCCACAACTCTGCCCTTTACTTTTCCTGCTGTTACAGACATTGAAATTACGCGGCGTGGAACCGTAACCTGCCCCGACGAAAATAGCGCGTGCCAGTTCGTATTCTTGAGCGCAAACGACGCCATAGATTTGTCACGCCGCGAAAATGCGAGCGACGCTGCCAGCTTGGCGCAAACTTCCCTTCCCGACCGGCACACTTATGACAATCCCGCCATTGGCATCAAGGTGTCTCTTCCAGACGAGTGGCAAGTCGTTTCTGAGGAGCGTGGTTCATTCAGCCGCCCTCACAATGCCATTCTCGGCAAACCGGGAACTCTCGCATATTTCATGATGACGAGCGAGCGGGTGGAAGGCAGCGCAGACTTATATCAAAAGATGCTGGAAGGCTTTTTCTCGCACTATGAAGAATACCGGCGCTCCGGGGAAATGCAGGTTAAACGCGATGGCTTTCCGGGTACTCGCTGGAACATGACCTGGAAAGACAAAGGAATAGTCTATACAGCCGTGACGGAATTCTTCACCATAGGTGACGATCACTATCGGCTCACCGCTCTGGCCCCCAGCGAGGTTTACGGCCGCTATTCAGAGAATTTTGAAGAAATGCTTCGTTCGGTGCATTTCCCGATGTTGCACGGCGATCCGAAGGTGCTTGAGAACCTCGCTCCAACCCGTGACTAGTTACCTTCGTGCGCACCAACTCCCCTAGCAATTCTCTGTCCGACTCTGCTATAACGCGCGCATATTAGGATTCTGCGAGCTCTCACATTCATAGCCAAGCCCATATTCCCGTAGCCGCTTTTGACGATCAGGACCAAATTTTCTCCTCGGCGTTCGACGTGGTTCGCATTGCCATCCGCGATCATGTCTTCCCCGCAGCTTCCATTGCCGTGACCAAAGCAGGAAAGGTACTTGCCCGAAAAGGTTTCGGCACATTCCGGTATGCACACGAGCAGTGCCAGGATTTTGATTTCCCGAACACCCCAGTCACTCCGGCAACCCTCTTTGACCTCGCCTCAGTCACAAAAGCCGTAGCAACCACGACGATGGCTATGCTCCTCTATGAACGAGGCCTGCTCGAACTCGATGCCCCAATCATTGGCACGGTTCCAGAGTTCCTCATCGATTCAACCGGCAACTCGGACCCACGCCGTCACGAAGTCACCTTCCGCATGCTCCTGGCTCACTCGTCCGGACTGCCCGCATACGAAAAGCTGTTCCTGAAAGCACGCTCGCGCGAGGAACTTCTTGCCGCCGCGTTGACTGTGCCGCTGTCCGCCGATCCGGGCACACTGGCCGAGTACAGCGATATCGGATTCATCATTCTTGGTCTTGCGGTCGAACGTCTCGCGCAGGAGAAGCTCGAGGCATTCTGCCAGCGAGAAATCTTCGGTCCTCTGGCAATGACGAACACGACATTCAATCCGGCACAGGACTTGCGCACAAAAGTTCCACCAACAGCGGATGAGAGAGAAGCCTTATGTGGCGCGGACGCCCCCGTCCGCGAACGCCGAAAAAGGGACCCGCAGCCGAGCGCCAGCCACCCCAAACCCCATAGCACGTTCCGCAACCGCATCATTCAAGGAGAAGTTCAGGACGAAAATGCGTCAGTACTCGGCGGAGTAGCCGGCCACGCCGGATTATTCGCGACAGCGGAAGACGTAGCGAAGTTCGCCCATGCCATGCTTCAAGGTGGATCTCCCATTTTGCACCCAGTAACCTTTTCCGTGTTTACACGCCGCGATACGACCCCCGGCACCTCACGCGCTCTAGGTTGGGACACTCCCTCCCGTCCGTCGCAATCCGGAAAGTATTTCGGCCCGAATTCCTATGGACATCTCGGCTATACCGGCACCTCGCTCTGGATCGATCCCGACCGCCAACTCTCGATCACGTTTCTCAGCAACCGCACATGGCCCGACTGTTCTAATCAGGCAATCAAAAAGGTCCGCCCGAAGTTTCACGATGCCATCATCGAATGCCTCGACACATTGGTCTGAAAGCAGACGGCTCCGCGACCGCAAACTCCCGCAATCGACCGGTGTTTGGGACTATTAAATCGTCAAAATACGGGCTGGAACCCGTACAATAATCAGTCATCTGATCCACCGAAAGGCGTACGACTTGACCCAACCTCGGCCCCTGCAGTCAGACTTGCAGAAACTTTCTACGGAACAGAACCTCAGCACTGCGTCGAATCTCGACCAACTCTCCTCGCTCGAGATCGCCCGCCTTATCAATGACCAAGACGCAACCATCGCTGCAGCCGTGCGACATGCTTTACCGCAGATCGCTCGCGCCATCGATGTTGTTGCCGAGGGTCTCAGTCAGGGTGGTCGGCTGATCTATGTCGGCGCCGGCACCAGCGGACGCCTCGGCGCTCTCGACGCCTCCGAAATTCCTCCGACTTTCAATACCAGCTTTCAAACGGTGCAATACATCATGGCGGGAGGACCGCGCGCTCTGGGCTCTTCCACCGAGGCGAGCGAGGATGACACGAAGCTCGCGATTCAGGAAATCAAGAAACGAAAACCGCGCAAGCACGATATCGTTCTCGGTATCGCCACCAGCGGACGCACTCCCTTCACGATCGCCGCAATCGAGTACGCACGCACCCGCGGCGCTCATACCATCGCTCTAACGTGCAACTGCAATTCTCCACTCGAGCACGCCGCCGACTTTGCCATCGTCACCGAGGTCGGCCCGGAGGTCCTTGCTGGATCGTCACGCATGAAGGCCGGCACCGCCCACAAGATGGTCCTGAATATGATCTCCACGGGAGCCATGACGCGCCTCGGCTACGTTTACAGGAACTTGATGGTGAATGTCTGGACGAAGAATGAAAAGCTCGTGCAGCGCGCAGTGCGCATCGTGGAACAAGCCACTGGCGCCGATCACGAAGCTGCCGCGTGTGCACTGAAGGAAAGCGGCAATCGCACCCCCGTTGCGGTGGTTATGCTGGCCGCAGGAGTCACACGCTCCAACGCCGCCGCCGCCTTGAAGCAGAGCAAAGGACATGTCCGCGAAGCGATCGCTATCGCCAACGGCAAATAAACTCTCAGTGGTTTGGCGGATTGCCTGAAGAGCGCAAGTACTCTTCCACGTGCTTTCGGCCGGCATGATTCGCCCATCCGGCTGGTGTGCCGCCGAAAAGAATATCTTTCATGTCGGTCTTCGCACCGCGCGAAACCAGCACCTTGACCACGTCAAGATGCCCATTCAGTGCTGCCTGGTGCAGCGGTGTGGAATGCGAATGCGCCGCTGGCGGATTGAAGCGGTTTGGGTCCGCCCCGGTGTCCAGCAATATCTCCACCGCGTACGCATAGCCATATTGCGCCGCCAAGGCGAGGGCCAGGTGACGATCCTCGGGCTTGGAGTCCGGCAGAAGGGATTTCATCTGTTCGTATTCGCCCAAACTCGCAGCGAGTGGCAGAGTTATACGTGCTCCCTGCACCAGTAGGGCGCCGACCGCGAGCCTTTCAAACTGGACGGCGGCTGGTTCGACAGCGCGGTTCGGGTCTGCTCCGTGATCACAGAGCAATCGAATCATCGGAATCTGCACTCCACATTCTCGCGGCACGCGGCCGGTCGCGACCAACATCAAAGTCTCATCCATGGCAGACTGATCGACTCCTGCTTCCAGGATCAGTTCCGTGATTTCGACGATATTGGACGGTAACTTTCCCCGGCGTATTGGATTCTCCGCCACAAACTCCAGCAGTGCGGGATTCCGGAAATAATTCTCGCCCTCAAACTCCACCCGCTGTCGGCTCAGTTTCGGATGGTTCTTCAGGTGAGCCCGCAAGCCTTCCACATCGCCTAAATCAATTAATTCCACTCCCCGACGGAAGACTGCATCTTCAATGCGCTCCTGATGAGGAAGACTGACTTCGTCGCTCGGGCGGGGTTTCTCGACGCGGCGTTTCAATCGCGCCCAGCTGGCAAATCCGTATTCCCGAGCGATCGCAAGCTGAGCATCGCTCAGACGAAAACTTGCCGCGAAGATTTCCGCATCCGAGGCCTTCGAAAAAGATGGGTGGAACTCCCGTATCCGCTGAGCCACAGCCGCATCCCGGGCGTTATGCCCCTTCTGCAGATCTTTGGCTTGATATTTAAGGTGTTCGAGGTTGGGATTCGATAGAGCTCTTACCGGCATGACGAACTTCCTTTCCTAAGCCCGGTGTCCGCATCTTTACAGGCAGAAAGTCAGTTCGCAGTCGAGTTGTCTTAATGCAAGGTGGACTTCTGTCCTTCCCGCGGACCGGATGCGCCCTTTTGCGCTGAAACAATGCTAGCACGAGACCACTCCGTGTTTTCCCTGTGTTCCTCTGTGTCCTCTGTGGTAAGCGCGGTGGGTTTTGCCGTTAGTCCAAGCACTCCAGTTCCACCCAAGTCAACAAGTTTCAATACAAACTCCCATTACAATCACACACAGGACTCATTCATGGACAAGTTCGTCATCCGCGGCGGAGAGCCGCTTCTCGGCACGGTCCGCGTCAGCGGCGCAAAAAACGCCGCGCTTCCCTGCATGGCCGCCGCCCTGCTCACGGATCAGCCCGTCATTCTCGAAAATATCCCTCAGGTCCGCGACATCCAGACCACGCGCAACCTGCTCGCCGCCATGGGAGCCGAAGTCGAACTCGGCTACGGACGCGCCCACCACCGCACGACGATCCACTGCGAGAAACTCGCCGCCCCCGAAGCCTCATATGAATTGGTCAAGACGATGCGCGCCTCCACTCTTGTTCTCGGACCTCTTGTCGCCCGTTGCGGCCGCGCCCGCGTCTCGCTTCCCGGCGGATGCGCCATCGGCGCCCGTCCCATCGACCTTCACATCAAGGGCCTCGAAAAACTCGGCGCGCAAATCACGCAAGATCACGGTTACATCGAAGCCAGCGCCGCTCGCCTGAAAGGCGCCGAAATTGTCTTCGACAAAATCACCGTCACTGGCACGGAAGATTTGCTGATGGCAGCAACTCTCGCCGATGGCGACACAGTCCTTCAAAACTGTGCGCGTGAGCCCGAAGTCGAGGACCTCGCCGACCTGCTCAACAAAATGGGAGCGAAGATCGAAGGCGCGGGAACTCCTACCATTCGAGTGAAAGGTGTCAGCAAACTCAAAGGCGCCAAGCATCGCATCATTCCCGACCGCATCGAAGCTGGAACCTTCATCATCGCCGCGGCCATGACCGGCGGCGATCTCAACATCTCCGGATGCGAGCCCAAGCACCTCGGCGCTCTGCTCGGCAAGCTTCATGAAGTCGGCGTAAAAACGAAAGCTTCAGCCGAAGCCGTCCGCGTAATGGGCGACAATCCCTTCACCGCCTCCGACATGACCACCGAAGAACACCCTGGATTCCCCACCGACTGCCAGGCGCAGTACATGGCGCTCGCCACGCAAGCCGATGGCACATCAATCATCACTGAGAACATTTTTGAGAACCGCTTCATGCACGCCCAGGAACTGGTCCGCATGGGTGCAAATATTAAAATCGAAGGTCGCCGTGCCGTGGTTCGCGGCAAAACATCTCTGAGCGCGGCCGCCGTTCTGGCAAGCGATCTCCGGGCCTCGGCCTCCCTGGTACTCGCCGCCCTGGTCGCCGATGGCGAAACCATCATCGACCGCGTCTACCACATCGACCGCGGCTACGAGCGCATCGAGGAGAAGCTGCGCGGCGTGGGCGCGCAGATGAAGCGCATCGGCGAGATGCTGCCCAAGCGCTCGGGAGCTTCGGCAGGAACTCCTTGACCACAGCGGACACAGAGGACACGGAGGAATCGGGAAACAGAAGAGCCGTGGCGGGCGCCACGGCTCTTCGTCCTTCGCTAACTCCTGACTACAAACTCCTAGCTCCTAGTACCT
>DATJWZ010000867.1:0-17674 GCA_035500795.1 Candidatus Eiseniibacteriota bacterium
ATTCGCATCCGGAGAGAAAACATGAATTTCACGTGCGAAAAATGTGGAAGCCCAGTCCTGGAGACAAACGCTTTTTGTACAAAGTGTGGCGCACGGCGAGGTGTGGCCTCCGAATCCGCGACACCATACCGACTTTGCACAAAATGCGGATGCGAATTGGCACTCAATGCCAAGTTTTGTGACAAGTGCGGCACCCAGGCCCCGGTTGCAGAAACGGCGTCGCGCAGCTCTGTGGAAGTGTTTCGTTCCATTGTTGCAACTCAACCAAACACACAGGTATCAGCTGCGAAATCGGGAGGTGGTTTTCGGAAGCTCGCCATCGCAGGGGTCGTGACAGTATTGCTACTTGCGGTTGCAGTCACGGGAAGCATGATTTATGTGGCGCATCGCGTGAAGCGGAAGGTCGCCGAAGTTGAGGCTGTATCTCATAGTGCCAGCGCTGATGACGCACTGAAACTCGTAACTAATGCCGCTAAGTCAATGGATGCAAGTTCATCTTCAAATAGAGATTCCAATACCTCGCACTCTAAGAAGCCCGAGGCTCCGTATGGATGGATGGACGATCCCAAAAATCCCGGAAAGTTAATACCTGTACCGTCCCCATTCGTTCCAATACCGACTGCATCGGCTCTGGAGACCATTGTGCCAGTAAGGGCGACAGGGAATCAGAACCAAGATTGGACTTTGAAGTATGAGCGCACTGAGAACGGACCTGAAGCCGACCTGGTCGTGCGTACCGGGGACATTAATAATCTCGGTTTCGGTTGGCCGCAAGGCTTCGATCCTTTCTCAGGACAATCCACCCCGCCTCACCAATACCCGTGGGTCCCGCGTAGCGACGAACCCGACGGTACCGATCGCATCTTGCTTGGATCGATCATAAGTACAGATACCACCTACCTTGGATATGACGGCTATAGCGGCATTCTCCGGCCTTGCGAAAACATCAAGACCCCTCCGGGACAAATCTGCAAAGTACGCCTGGAATCCATGCCGACGCCGATCCGGTTGGAAGTGGGCGAACTCCCGTCGAAGGTGAATGATGTGGTGGTCCAGATGTTCGTGGATGATTTTCAGGCTAAGAACTTCCATTCGTATTTCCAGGTGAGTCTGAACGGAACCAGACTCCCGAACTTCGAATATGCAATTAATTCCCTTGACCAGACCGGGCCAATTGGGAAACTGGTAACGTTGAAATTGCTGCCAGAATACTGGCCTCTCCTGAGATCGGGTGAGGTCAAGCTACTCATAGATGATCCAACGACGAAAATAGGAGACGGCTACGCGGTGGACTTCGTGCGCATCCTGGTAAATCCGCACAAGTTCAAATACGAAGTATCGCTTGCGGCATCGGTTGTCGATGCGGACCAGCACACGCCGATTGCAAATGCAACGGTGACGGCGGCTCTCAAATCAGCGTCGACTGAGCGAAATGGAAAATGTCAGTTGATGGGACTGCCGGCCGGCCTTGTAACCGCGACCGCTCTCGCGGACGGCTATGACGAGAATTCGGTTCCCGTTGATCTCATCGCCGGACAGAACGGAAGTGCCGAGATTCAGTTACATCGCCATCATGAAGATACAGCCACACTGGAAAAAGAACTTGCGCAAACTGGTTCGGCCACAATCTATGGCATCCACTTTGACACGGATTCGGCAAAACTCCGGCCTGACAGCATGCCCGCGCTGAACGCGGTCCTGGGACTTATCAACAATCATCCGGGATCTCAATGGGTCATTGCCGGTCACACCGATAATCAAGGAAATGCCGATCACAATCAGGCGCTGTCAAAGAATCGCTCGGCTTCAGTGATAGCGTGGCTGAAAGACCACGGAGTAAATTCAAACCAGTTGGATGGGCAAGGTTTCGGCGCTTCCCGTCCAGTAGCGGATAACACGACACCGAATGGCAGAGCCTTAAATCGGCGAGTCGAAGTTGCCCTGACAAAATAATGACGGAATGGAGGCTTAAACGCTCGTTGTCCCGCGATTTCTCGCCTTCCTCCCGACGATTCACTTCTCGCAAAGAGCATATCCCACACACAGTTGTATTGCATGCCAGGAATTTTGATTGCTTGCCACGAGTTGCAAGCCGAATTCTTCAGATCTATCTGCCAATTGCAATCTAGGCGAGCGCTCATTCAATTCTCTGGCAACAAGTGATGCGATACAATTTTGCGTCGAGTGCGTACCAAAAATACCAGGCGCAACGAGTCACTTTATCGGATTGCTTTTGGAGGAATCATTGTGAGCGTTTCCCGTTATCGTAAGCGCATTACGGAAGTTCTCGATCGAATCTGGGATACACAGACTGAAGCCATTGAGAAAGCTGCTGCTGCCATGGCCGACTGCATTGCCGGCGGCGGTCTCGTGCATATGTTCGGCAGTGGGCACTCTGTCCTGCCGGTACAGGATATGTTTCCGCGCTATGGCGCTTTTCCGGGATTTCGTCCGCTAATGGATATGCGGCTGATGTGGACGAATGTCATCGGATCCGGGGGAGCAAAGGGATTGCTATGGCTGGAACGTCGCGAGGGTTACGCTGCGGTCATCTTTGAGAACGAACCGGTTCGCCCGGGAGACGTGATGCTGGTCTTCTCTCACGGAGGATTGAATGCGGCTGGTATCGAAGTGCTCCAGGAGTCCAAGAAACGGGGACTCACAACCGTCGCGATCACCTCGATGGACAACTACGGCAAGCGCACGGCCACTCACTCTTCGGGAAAGAAGCTGGCAGATGTTGCGGACCATGTCATCGACAACTGCGTTCCTGCTGAAGACGCGCTCGTCGAGGTGACGGGTTGGAAAGCTCCCGTGGCTGCGGGATC
This sequence comes from Candidatus Eiseniibacteriota bacterium, assembly GCA_035500795.1. Lineage (GTDB taxonomy): Bacteria > Acidobacteriota > Terriglobia > Terriglobales > Acidobacteriaceae > Sulfotelmatobacter. The sequence goes on from DATJWZ010000867.1 coordinate 2,829, forward strand.
GACTGTTTCAACAGTCACAATTGCAATGGCAATCATCGCGCAGGTAGCTGCCGATCTCGCCGCGAAAGGCAAGAATCCTCCTGTTTTCGTTTCACCGAATGTTCCCGGCATTCCGGCTGATAATAACAATCGCGTCTACGAAGAATACGAACGTTTGCTGAAGCGATAGCCTTTGAGCTCAACCGTCCGCCCACGACTGCTGTTCGTCAGTGCATGCGCAGGCATCCTCGTCTTCGGAATCGTGCTCGCAATCCTGGGAACTGTGTTTGGCCTGCCCGCTATGCGGTCCCGCCTGCAAGTCAGCCTCGCGGAGCAAGGGACTTTGTTCCTTTTGCTCTATCTCGGGATCTTTCTTGGTTCGCTCCTCGTCGGCCCATTGATTGACCACTTGGGAAACAAAGCAAACCTTCTCGCCGCCTCACTGATCGTTGCAGCAGCAATGGTGATCTTTGCAGGAGCACACTCGTTTCTTGCCGCGGGCCTCGCGGCGATTTTACTGGGGATCGGAGGAGGTGGTCTGAATACTTGTACGAACGTTCTGGTGTCAGATCTCTACGCGGAGCGACGAGGGGCTATGCTCAACCTCCTGGGCATTTTCTTTGGTGTTGGTGCGATCAGCATTCCTCTGATGGCTGCCAGCATTGGAGGCCGATTCACAATCCCTCAGTTGTTCCTTTTCTGCGCTGTCCTTGCTGCCGCATGCGCGTTCTGGTACGCCCTAATCTCATTTCCGTCGGCGAAAGCCAAGCATGCATTTTCGTGGACTGAGCTTCTCGCCGTGGCGAAATATCAGGGAGTGCTGCTGCTGGGATTTATCTTGTTCTGCGAGTCGGGGAATGAGGCGTGTATCGCGGGCTGGACATCTACATATGTCGGAGTGATCGGATACTCGCCACGACTTGCGACCCTGATTCTGGCGACCTATTGGGCCGCGCTCATGGCCAGCCGAATGCTCGCCGCGAAGCTGCTGCGAGGCATTGGGAAATCGCGACTGGTTCTTGCCGTAGCCCTATTGTCATTAGGCGGCTGCGCGGTTCTGCTGTCAGCGCGAGCGCCATTTTTGTTATTCATGGGAACCGCTCTAATCGGATTGTCCTATGGCCCAGTCTTCCCTACCACATTGGCGATTGCGGGGGACCGTTACTCGGAACACGCGGGAACCGTGTTTGGGCTGCTGTTTTCCATCGCTTTGATCGGAGGCATGATATTTCCCTGGGTTGTCGGGCAACTCTCGCAACAGCTTGGCGTTCGCTCCGGCATGGTTGTACCTGGATTGGGAGCCGTCGCTATCATCGGCTTAGCTCTGATGCTTGTATTCGGCGAGCGCCGCTCAAAGCTTCTGTCTACGAACAATTAAGTTCATGTCAAAGACACTCGAACGTCACGCTCTGGCAATCGATCTCGGGGGCACGAAGTGCTCCGCCGCTGTGATTGATCGGAGAGGCAAGATCGTCTCCCGGCGCACTGTACCTGTCGATGTCAGCTCTCCTTCCGGCCCACTCTTGCAGATAGTGCAACTCGCAAAGGATCTTGCCGGCGGCAAGAAACCAGCCGACGCCTATGTCGGCGCAGCCGTGGCGGTACCGGGGTTGGTTCGCCGCAACAGAACGGTTTGGGCTCCAAATCTTCCGGGATGGGAAGAGATGGCGTTAGCGGAGCGATTGACGCCAGCCATGAACATGACGGTTCATGTGGAAAGCGATCGGAACGCTGCGGTGCTGGGGGAATGCTGGGTCGGAGCGGGAAAGGGCAAATCTGACGCGATCGTGTTGATGATTGGCACCGGGATCGGCGCAGGCATCCTGAGTGGCGGACAAATCGTGCGAGGTGCACACGAACTCTCCGGCTGCGCCGGATGGTTGACAGTCACGCGCGAAGACGTTCAGGCAGCACAAGGATCAGGAGAGCTGGAATCCCTGGCGGCAGGACCGGCCATTGGACGCGCTGCTCAGCACCGCCTGCGAAACGGAGAATCGAGCTCTCTTGCTGATTTGAAAGTTTCGACAATCACTGCTCATGATGTCGCTGCCGCCGCTCGACGCGGAGACGCACTGGCTGTGGACATCTTCAATCGGGCCGGACGCTTCCTCGGATATGCAGTGGCCAATCTTGTCAGCCTCCTCGACCCTCAAATCATTGTCTTAGGAGGAGGTATGGCAAGCGTTGCGGACCTCTATCTCACGTCCCTGCAGTGCGCGATGCTGGAGCGCGCTCAACCGATCGCTGCTCAAAATGTAAAGATCGTTGTCAGCAGGCTGGCAGAAACCGTGAACCTGCTCGGCTGCGCGCGGATCGTGTGGGAAGCCGAACGAGTGTCTGAAGGAGCACACAGCAAGAGAAGTCTCGCACGTCGTACGCGGAGCGATTCTCGAATTCGGAGGAAACTGCAATGAACCGGCGATCATTCGCACAATCAGTGGGCGGCGCAGTGGCGCTGTCGGCGTTCGCTCGATCATCGGTGTTGGGGGAATCATCCTCTGAGGTGCCGGGAAAGATCATGGCGATTACTGCGCATCCCGGTGATGGACTCTTCACCATGGGAGCGGCTCTGGCCCAGCAGATCAACCTCGGAGGCAAGGGCGTTCTGCTCAATCTGTCGATGGGCGAAAAGGGAGCTCCGAAAGATATCCCCGTGCAGCGTTACGGCGAAATGCAGCGTGCAGCGACTGAGAAAGCAGTGCATTTGCTCGGAGCCGAGGCGATGTTTTTGACGTATCCGGATGCCGAGATTCCCTTCAACGAGGAGATCTGTTTGGCAGTTTGCGATGTAATCCGCGAGCAAAAACCGGCGGTCATCGTGACGCATTGGAATGGGAGCTGGCACAAAGATCATCAGAATTGCCACCTCATCGTGCGGGATGCTGTCTTCTACGCAGGGCTGGTAACACTTTCGCGAACTCGTCCGCCACATTCCGGGTCAAAAATTTATTATGCCGACAATTGGGAAGACGCAACCAACTTCGTGCCCGATACCTATCTCGACATCGACGCAGTCCGCGATAAATGGCTCGAGGCTTGCGATTTTTACCCCATGTGGCGGGGGCAGACCGGTTTCTTTCGATACAACGATTACTACAGTTCACTTTCGATCATGCGGGGCTGTCTTTCTGGTTTTAAGTATGCCGTGGCGCTGATGTCGGATGCCGGCCAGCGCGTCGTGCGGTCGCGCTCTCTCTGACAATCACTTCGTGATGCCAACGCGTTGCTTCCATATTGTTTCGTTTACTGTTGTTTTTTTCTTGACCGCTACCATGCGTTAAGTTCAGACTTCTTTTTCCTGACAACTGCTACGCACGCTCACCGAAGGTTTGATTTCTTTGTATCGAGGGCCATATGAAACGTTTCAACACCGTTGTTCTCGGATGTGTTCTAGTTGCCTTGATCCCTGCAGTCACACTCGGACAAGCTGTCTATGGCAACATTATCGGGACCGTAACCGATCCAAGCGGTGCAGCCGTAGCGAGCGCTCCGGTCACCGTAACAGATATGGATCGGGGGACCACCTATCAGGCAACGACAAACGCCAGCGGCAACTACGAGCAAACCCACCTGCTGGCGGGACGGTATAAGATCGCTGTCAATGCCCCCGGATTCTCTCCATTTGAAGCGACCGCTACGGTTCAGATTGACGCCGCCACGCGCGTTGATGCGGTCCTCCCCGTCAAGGGGGAATCAACGAAAGTGGAGGTCACCGAAGAGACCCCACTGCTAAAGACAGATCGCTCCGATGTGAGCACAACTCTCAGTACTCACGAACTCGGGGCGTTGCCGATCATCAACCGCAATCTGACATTCACGATGTTGGTCACTCCGGGAACCCAGATCAACGATTGGCAGCATGCATCTTCTGAAAATCCGCAGGCTGGATATCAGATCGACGCAAATGGTCAGCAGTTTACCTCGAATGGATTTCTGCTCGATGGAACCGAGAACAACAGTTCGATTCTCGGCATTGCCGTAATTAACCCCAACATCGACTCATTGGAAGAGTTCAAGATCACAACCAGTAACTACGATGCGCAATTCGGCTCTGTGGCGGGCGCTCTGATGCAGGCCACAACCAAGTCCGGAACGAACGATCTTCATGGGTCGGCTTTCGAATACTTGCGGAATGATTTCTTCAATGCAGAAGACTGGACCTCACAGTCGCTGCTGCCCCTTCGCTGGAATCAATTCGGCGGATCGTTTGGCGGGCCAATCATTAAGAACAAGGTCTTTTTTTTCGGAGACTATCAGGGAACACGGCGGCGGCGTTCGGCATCCGTCACGGCAACCCTTCCCACGGCAGCCGAGCGCGCCGGAGATTTAACCGCTCTACTTGGCAATTACCTCTGCACCGATGGAACAAACTCTGCTAGCCCATGCGCCAACCCCTACACGGTAACGACTACCGAAGGCGATATCGTTCCGGCGCGCGTTGGAATGGTTTTTGACCCCAGTACCGATGATGGCAGCGGAAATCGAAAGGCGATTTCTACCAATCATGTTGTCAATGTCTTGCCCTCGGTTCCCGCCCCCATTTCGAACTTACTTGCGAATCTTCCCGCAGCACAGGACCAGACATCGATCTCGAACAACTATGTCGCCACCGGAAGCGAGCGCTTCAATAGCGACCAGTTCGATGGACGAGTGGACTACAACTTTTCGGATAAATTGCACTTTTTTGGACGATACACGTTGGCAGACTTCGATCACTTTGCCCCTGGCGCTTATGGCATTGAGGCGGGTGGCCCCGCGCTCAACGGAGTCAACTTCGCCGGCACAGCTCCTGCGCGCAATCAGAGTCTGGCGTTGGGTGCGACTTACGTCCTCAGCACAACGCTGGTGACTGATTTCCGCTTTGGCTTCTATCGCTACCGGATTCGGGTAAATCCCAATGGCGTGGGCACCACCCCAGCAACCGACGCGGGCATTCCTGGACTGAATCTGGGAACCGACGAAACTAGCGGGATGCCGGCCTTCTACGTTAACGGCAACGGTGGATTCAGCTTTGGATATGCGCTTGGCGTGAACCAGTGCAATTGCCCACTGAAGGAAACCGAAAACCACTTCCAGTGGGTCAACAACTGGAGTAAGACCCGCGGTAATCACACTTTCGAATGGGGAGCAGATATTCGCCGCGCGCAACAGCAGCGCATTCCCAGCGACTCGCATCGGTCTGGAGAAATTCAGTTCTCTGATGGAGTTACCGGAAGTCCGGCCGTCGACGCCGCAACCGGCGGCCCCACAGGCTCTGGACTGGCCACTTTCTTGTTGGGTGAACCCTCTGGTTTCTCGCGCTATTTCACAGGTGCTAACTTGCATCCGGGCTTACGGCAAACGCGCCTATTCTTTTATGGCCAGGACTCGTGGCGGGCCACCCGCAAACTCACACTCAACATCGGCCTGCGATACGAGAACTATCTCCCGCAGACTGCTGCCAGCCCAGGCGGAGCTGGCAGTTTTGATCCCAACACCGGCGACGTTCTTGTTGCCGGAGTCGGAAACGTCCCCTTGAATATGGGCGTTAAAGCATACAACTTAGGCTTCGCGCCACGCGTCGGCGTGGCTTATCAACTCATGTCGCACACCGTTGTACGTGCGGGATACAGTCGCAGCTTCACTCCCTCAGGGTTGGGAGCGGTATTTGGGCAAGCTCCCGATTACGATCCGCCGATCATCCTTCCGCAACAGTTGAACGCCAATAATAATTACTCTTCCGTTTTCAACCTCTTGACCGGACCTCCATTGCCGACGCTTCCAACAGGAAGCTCAACGGGACGTTTTCCGTTACCCGGCGATTTGAATGTCTACTATTTCTTTAATCCACCGAGCGCGTATCGCATTCCTCTTGCCGACTCGTGGAACCTGGCCGTCCAGCACGAATTCACTTCAACTTTGACTGCAGAAATCGCATACGTCGGCAACGTCGGGCGCCATCTCTTCGTGAACCCGAACGTGAACCAGGCTTCCCCGCCAGCTCCGGATTGCAACCCAGATCCTAGCGTTGCCGGCGGCTGCAATGACTACAACTCCAGACGGTTGTACTTCCAGAAATTCGGTCTTTCACAAGGAATCTACGAGACCTGCAATTGCGACAACTCCAGCTATCACGCCTTGCAGATGAAGGTTCAGAAGCGGACATCCAAGGGTCTGGATTTTCTGGTCACCTACACCTACGGAAAAGCAATGGCCAATACCGAAACCGGAGGTGCGTTCTCAAACAACCTCGATTGGTGGCAAGACCATGGTCCCGCGAACTATGACCGCACTCACACGTTGACCATCTCGCATAGTTATCAATTACCTTACGGTCGAGGACGGCACTGGGGTTCTAACATTAGCCGGGCCATGGACGCAGTTCTCGGCGGTTGGAATTTCAGTGGCATCAGCCGCTTCGAGACTGGATTGCCATTCACGGTATCCGCCAACGGTGACCTCCTTTACGCGGACTTCAATCAGGTGCGACCCGATCAGGTGGGAGATCCGAACGTGTCGGATCAGAACCGATTCCATTGGTTCAATCCCGCTGCTTTTGTTGACCCGCAAGGAGTCGGGCGTCAAGGATATGTAAGCCATAATTCACTGCGCGGTCCCGGTTTCTATCAGGTCGATTTGTCTCTGGGCAAAGTTTTCCAGTTCACCGAGACCAAGTCTCTTGAGTTCAAGTGGGAAAACTACAACGCCACGAACCACGTCAATCTGGTGAACCCGGACAGCTACATCTTCAGCGATACTGCCGGACAGATCTTCGGCGCAGGAGACATGCGCCAGATGCAGTTCGGACTGCACTTCCGTTTCTAACGCCCGGGCTTCGGTTTGAGGCGTTTGCTGTCTCTGTAGAATCTCCGAGGCGTGGCGATTTGATATTTCTGTCCTGCCACACTCAGGAATAAAGGACCCCGAATGAGATATCGTGTCTTCGTAACATTTCTTTTTACATGCATCGCCATTTTCTCTTCCCATGCTCAACAGGCAGAAGCCAATCCCCAGCCGGACGCGCGTTATAAAGTTGACATTCTCATTGTTGTTGGACATCCCGACGACGACAGCGAGGTTACCGCTTACGTCGCAAAATTGATCGAAGAGCAGCACAAAGTCGTCGCGGTCGTCTACGGCACACGCGGCAACTCCGGGGGCAACGCCGTTGGCCCTGAACAGTCAAAGGCGCTCTCTGACATCCGCGAGATGGAGGCCCGTCATTCGCTAGCTTCCTATGGAATCACCAATGCATGGTTTATGCACGGACCCGATACTCCTGGAGGTGATGTTCTCCATTCGCTCGAGACTTGGGGACATGGTCAAGCCCTCGAGGAAATGGTTCGCCTTTTCCGCATTACGCGTCCCGAAGTGATCCTCACGTGGATGCCGAACTACGTCGTCGGCGAAAACCACGATGATCACCAGGCTGCGGGTGTGATTGCCACAGAGGCGTTCGATCTCGCCGCGAATCCGCTTGCCTTTCCCGAACAGGTCGAAGCGCCTCGAAATCGCTTCTCCATCAACAACTACGGGGAAGGCCTGCGCCCCTGGCAGCCCAAGAAGATTTATTACTTCACCGACGCCAACCACTTTGAATTTCTCAAGGGAAAGGGTCCTCAATATCCCACCAGCGATATTTCTCCGTCGCGGAAAATTCCATATTCGCGCCTGGCAGCGGAGGCCTGGGGCTATTACAAAACGCAGAATGATTTTACGGACGCTCAGTTGAAAGAATTCACCGAGATGCCGGTCAGTTTTATTTTCGGCAAGTCGCTTGTTGGAGGTACGACAACCGGCGACGTATTCGAAGGCATTACCGCAAGTCCGATCGCGTACGTCCGCCCGCGAGGCTATGAGCCGCCTCAGCCGAACGTCGATCTCGAACTCGGCGGACCCTGGGCGTTTTACCGCGCTTTCTGGAAAGCACACAACATCGATCAGATTGGCATTCTCTACAGCCCCGAGGCGCAAGTTGGGCCGGGAGAGACTCTTTGGGTTCCCCTGATCATTCGCAATGATACCGACACCGCAAAGCAAGTGGCCTTGCGTTCACGGCTGCCACAGGACTGGAAGCAGCTACCCGATGCGAGCGTCTATGCAGTGGCGGCTCACGATTCCTACTCAATCCAATTGAAGATCTCTCCTGCTGTCTCAGCGGAGAAAGGATCGTGGCAGAACCTGAACTGGGATGCCGAGAGCGATGGAAAGAAAATCGGCACCGTGAGTTTGCGAGTGAAGGTGGAGTCTAACGGCCTGCCGCAATAGAAAACCTTACTTCGCAATCAGCTTCTTAACGTGATGCAGTGTTTTGATCGCATCATCCGGCAGCCGCCCGGATGTGTCGGGTGAAAGATTCAAAAGCAGATTTGAGTTTCGCTGTTTGCATGAGCGATATGCATCGGCAATCACTTGCGCATCCTGCATTTGAAATCCTGGTCGCCAGAACCAGCTGTGCATGGGCGGCATCGGCTTGTATGGCGGCCCGGTCGGTATCCAGGCTTCCATCGGAAGATAACGCATCTTCCCGTCCATTGAGATGTGCGGATTGTGTCTTTCGGGTGGCGGTAAAGTGTCTTCGCCATTGATGACGTCAGTCGGCCAGCTTGCCGGCTCGCAGATTCTTCCTAGATTGCGCCGGCTCTGATAAAACGCCTGATTCATCACGACAAGGCAATCCGGGCTAAGCGACTTGATCAACTCATAGACTTCCCATCGTTGCTCCTGCGAGAGCTTCCATGTGATGTCCAGAAACTGATAGAACGCGGTCCGATAACGCGTGTGCAGCTCTGTCAGATGATGTTTGATCAGCTTGTAGTAACCGTCCGGGACGGCCGAGTCCCAGTCGAACTTGCCTTCATTGTGAGGATCGAGGATGCAGTAATACAACCCGGGCTTCAGGCCATACTCTTGGCAGGCAGCCATGAATGCAGCGACCACATCAGTCTTGTTACCGCTGGCGGCGACGTCATAGTCGTATCCTTCCGAATCCCATAGACAGAATCCTGACATGTGCTTGGCCGTGAGCACGGCATAACGCGCGCCCAGATCCTTTGACACCCGAATCCACTGCCGGACGTCGAGATGCGTGGGATTGTAAGTGCTGGCGGGAACTCCGCCGGTCTCATAGTCGTTCCCCGTAAACGTGTTCATGCTGAAGTGGAAAGACACACCGAACTGCATCTCCTCATATTGCTTCAGCCCAGCTGTGCGTTCAATCGCAGGTTCGATCGCTCGCAGGCCCGGCTCCCCCTGCTGCGCATAGGCCGCTCGCAGAGCGAACGTCGAGAATGCAAAGGCGGCCGAGTTTCTCAACCACTCGCGGCGATTCATCGTCTGATGCACCCCAAATGGATGTTATCCGTTGGTCAGTGTTTCGCGGCACTCGCTGCTTCTGAGCTGTCGAACTTATCTGCTGCGAACCCCACCTTGCCCATAACGATCCACGCGGTCGTGCACGCAAGTGCTACAGCCGCCCCGGATGCGAGAGCGGTGATCCAGCCGAAGTGTTTCACCAGGATCGGCACGAGTGATGTAGAAACAATTCCGCCGACGATCCCCGCAGTATTCATGAGTGCCGCCGATACGCCGGCCCTTTCACCGGAAATATGCACCGCAGTCGCCCAGAAACCTGGCTCTGCGAAGTACAGGCCGCCGATGCTCAGACAGAGTGCGGCCACAGTGGCCGCCCGGCCGCCGGCAAATGCTGCCGCGAAAAGCATAACGCCAGATATCGCGTATCCAATCATGATCGTTGTTCTGGCTGCGGGCACTCGTCCTCTTCTTTCCGAGATCTTGTCACACACGAATCCTCCGAGTGGGGCAGACGCAAATGCGGTAAGCCAGGGCAAACTGGCTGCGAAACCGCCGCTGAGAAGCGTGAACCCGCGAACCTGGATCAAGTAGAGATACAGCCAAAAAACAAAAATAAACAATACATAACCCTCGCAGGTATAGCTAAGCGACAACAAGAGAATGTCTCGGTCTGTCAAAACGGAACGCAAAGATCTCGACGAACGCGCGCGTCTATTTTCGGTTCGGCCGTCTTTGATCAGCCTTAATTCCCAGGCACCCACCCATTTGTGTTGCTCGGGACGGTCGGTCACAGACAATTGCCAGATGATCGCTAGCAGCAGTGCAACCAATGATGTGATCAGGAATGACTTCCGCCACCCCGCAAATACCATCAGCCATGAAACCAGGGGCGACGTCACCGCCGCGGCGATAGAAGCGCCGGCAATCATCATCGAATTTCCCACCCCCCGCTCGTGCAGCGGAGTCCACTCGCGAATGGCACGTGCACCGACGGGAAATGTCGCCGCCTCAGCAGCTCCTAACAAAAAGCGAAGCGCACAGAGTGAAACAATGACCAAAACCGTGCCGGTGACAAGCGTTCCAGGCAAAAAGCCGGTCAGAGCGGTTGTCAGACACCACAGCAACGCAGCAATTGTCAGGATTCGCCGGGGACCAAATGCGTCCCCTGCCCACCCGACTGGAACCTGGAAAATCGCATAGCCCCACAGAAAACTGCTGAAGACCTGGCCCATCTGAGTGGGACTTAACGACAGCTCCGGCATCATCGCAGCGGCCGCGATGGAGATGTTCATCCGTTCTAAATAGCTGACGAACGCGAAGGCTCCAACCATCGACGCGACAAACCACCGCACCGACGTCTTCTCATGATTGCTGCCCATACTCATAGAGGAACCGCGGTCGATAGTAACAGCAGCGCATTGCCCGAGGCATCCTCCAAACACGTTGAGACAACGTGGGGATTCAGGCACACGCAACACAAGTTGAGCACGAGGCGGTCTTTGCGATTTCCGAACGACCAGGCTCATTCGGAAGTAGTCGAGAACTTATGAAAGCCTGCCGAGACGAAATACGAACAAACGTCGCATGAGCTGAGGAAATCAGACACGACGGCGGGCCGACGAGTAAACGCTGGGAAAGAAACATTCGAGAGCTCGAATCGCTCCCATCTGTGGAGCAGGTATGGTCTGCTACAGCTTCATTACCGCGCGTGAAGTAGTACTAGCCGTGCGCGACGGAAACTTCATTGACCACGTATCCAGGAACTAAGCCTTCGGCGCTTCGCTGAAGATCTCTACCAGCCGATCCCCGATCAGTTTGTCCTCGCCATCTTTGAGCTGCCAAACCGCGAAACCGAAAGCGTCTGGATCACGCGGAGGTCCATGATGCGAAGCATGTGTATCGCCCGCAGTTCCTTCTGGATTTCTTCCGCGCATTCCACTCACTCCCGCACCCATGCTTCCGATCCCGAGTGGCCGAGTGTCAGCCAATTTCTGCATGACCTGCTGGGCAGTAATGTTGAGCTTGGACCGATCGATTTTCCAGCTGTAGTGAGGCGTGACGTTCCCCAGAGCCTGCCCATTGTATTGCCGCGGTTGTGCCGTAACTCCGAACTTCTGGATCGCATCGGTGATCACCTGTGCCCGCTCGTCATACATGCGGAGCGTGGCGTCGTAGTTCTGATTCACAAAGAGTTCCAATGCCTTGAGCATTCCGAAAACAGTTTCCTTTCCCACCTTGCAGCATCGGCCGATCCGGTCTTCCTGCGGACTCATATTTAGCAATGCGTAGTGCATCAGATCTTCCCGACCGATCAGAACTCCAGCCGCCTGCGGCCCGCGAATATCCTTCCCTCCGCTAAAGGCGACCATGTCAAATCCTATCGCCGGATATTCCCACAGCCTTTCCACCGGTGGCACGTCTGCAGCCGCATCATTGAACGTATAAAGGTTGTGCTCCTTCGCAATCGCGACGGTCTCGGGGCCGCTCACCTTGCCTTTATCGGACAAAATATTGGTGAAATGGATCGCTACCGTTTTTGGATTGATCGCTGCGATCATCTCCTCACGCGTTTCCACCTCGACCAGTTTCGCGCCGGTTTGGCGAATTTGGTGATCAAAAGGGTAGCGATGGCTTTTCTGAATGATGACTTCATTTCTGGGAAAATCGCTGACGTCGGGAATCACACGTATGCGAGGTTCAAGGTCTTCCGTCATCATCCCCGCGTAGCCGACAACCAGCGCTGCCGCAGCGCCGGCCGTGACCAGACCGGTATAACCTGGGGGAGATTTGCAAAGCTTCGCAATGAATTTTCCCGCAGCGATTTCCAGTTCGTCGATTAAAACAAAATGCTGATTCCCTCGCCGCATCAATTCCATAACCTCAGGCGCCATGACAGATCCGCCGATGACTGTTATGGTCCCGTTGATGTTTACCAGAGGCGTCACGCCTAACTCGGCATAAATGTCTCCAGTCGAGCCGAGTCCAGTTGTGATAGGCACGATCGCAGCGCCATCTACAGACGTGCTGGCTACCGGCTTACGCTTCTTTCCAAAAATGCCGGCACCCCTTAGCCCTGAGGGGACGAAGAGGCTGCCGGCGGCTCCCATCGCAGCAAGAAACGAACGGCGGCTCCATCCAAACTTCATGAAAAACTCCTTTTGCGAGCGATCGCGATTACTTGTCCGCAGCCGGCGGGTTCACAACCTTTGCACTACCGACAATCTCAATCAGGGAATCGCCGGGAATCCATTCAAGCGCCATGCAGGCCCGCGACGGAGCCTTCCCAGGCGAAAAGTAAGTCCCGTAGATCTTGTTCAGGGCATCGTATTGCGCTTTATGGGCATCGAACCGCGCCTTGCCGCTCGGTGTTGAAATGCCTTCAGCCAGTGGCAGGCAAAGAAAAACCTGCAGGTGCAGGATGTTATCCATGTTGCTCCCCGCACGCTCCACCGACTTCTTCAAGGCGTCCATGGTACGCGTCACATGTTTCTCAAAGGGATCAGTGACCAAAACATGATCGTCTTTCGGATAGCCGTCGTTCGCACCGGTGCCCGAGATGTAATAGATTCCTTCATGCACATGATGTTCCCCGCCTGAACGGCGTGGCGCCTCTTTATCAGAGTTAGATGGCGACGCGGTGCCAGCGGGAGCCTGCTGCGAGAAGAGTTTCGTGCCCGTTACCAAGGCGGCCAGCGCGGCGAATTTTCCAAAGAATTTTCTTCGACTGTTGATGCCCATTCGATTTCTCCTTAAGCCGAATCGGAAAATTGGGATTGCTGAAGATCGGCTCTGTATTCGCAAAACCACTGCCGTGTAGTCTATCCTGTCCCGGCCTCTTGGCTTGCAGAAATGGATCTGCCCAAACGTACGGATAATCGCCGTTGGTCAATCGTCGCCCTGCTTTTTGTCGCATCGTTGATCAACTATCTTGACCGCGCGACCATTTCGTTCGCTTTGCCTCTCATCTCTAGAGATTTTCATCTCACAGCAGAAAGCAAGGGCCTATTGTTGTCTTCGTTTTTCTGGTCCTACGCGCTAATGCAACTCCCAATCGGTTGGGCCGCAGACCGGTTCAATTTGCGCTGGCTTTACGCCGCGGCTTTCGTGCTGTGGTCATTCGCGCAGGGATTGACAGGTTTGGCTGCGAGCCTGACCGCTTTGGTGGCGTTTCGGATCCTGCTCGGTATCGGTGAGTCTATTTATCTGCCGGGGGGAACGAAAATTGTCAGCCTGCTCTTCGCGCCGAAGGAACGTGGCCTGCCCTCGGGAATCTTCGACTTCGGGACCCGGACCGGCCTCCTCCTCGAAGGCATGCTCGTTCCATGGCTCCTTGTTCATTTCGGGTGGCGCCGGACTTTCTTAATCTTGGGCTTTACCGCTCTCGTCTGGCTCGGACCATGGTTTTGGGTGGTCCCACGCAGCCTGCAAGCACAGAGACCAAATGCATCCCTTGAAGTGGCGACATCCTCTGTTGCTCGAAGTTTGCTGAGCCGCAACTTGCTGGGAATATGTATAGGATTCTTTTGTTTTGACTATTACTGGTATGTACTCGTAACGTGGTTGCCCGACTACCTGGTGACTGTACGCCGGCTCAGCATCGTGCAAGCTGGCTTCTATGCTTCACTCGCTTTCTTCACGTTCGGAATTGCCGAGCCGATCGGCGGATGGATTGCCGATAGCCTGATTCGCCACGGCTGGGACGAAACTGCCACTCGGAAAGGAATCGTTACCGTGGGCTTCAGCATGGGCATTTTTCTTATCGCAGTAATGCGAACGTCTCATACGGGAGTGGCGATAGGGTTCTTGATCGCAGCTTGTCTGGTCGGGCTTGCGACCGGGAACCTGCTGGCAATACTTCAATCGTGCGCACCCTCGGAGGCTGTGGGAATCTGGACTGGAGCAGAGAACTTTGCAGGCAATCTCGCAGGAATTATCGCCCCGCTCGCCGTGGGATTTTCAATCGCGCGCTATGGTTCATACGTTCCGGGGTTTGAACTCGCCTCGATCATTCTCCTCGCAGGTGTGTTCGCCTACTGGTTCATCGTCGGCACCTTGAAGTCACATGGCTCTTAGTACTGCCCTGGATCGACTGTTCAACAGTGGGATGTCACGTTGATATACGATTCATTCAACTCATTCACAGAAGGACATCCCAGCAGTTTGAGACATCTTTCCAAGTCCGCCCGCAACAAGTCGAGCGATCGCGTAACCCCCACTTCTCCAGCTGCCGCGAGTCCGTAGGCATATGCGCGTCCACAAAGCACTGCACGAGCGCCGAGGCAGATTGCTTTCACGATGTCCGAGCCCCGCCGAATCCCACTGTCCATCAGCACTTCCGCTCGACCCTTAACTCGCTCCACGATTTCTGGCAAAACTTGCAGGCTCGCCGGAACACCGTCAAGCTGGCGGCCTCCATGATTCGACACCACCACAGCGGCAGCGCCATGGTCGACCGACCGTTGCGCCTCCTCGGCGGAAAGCACGCCCTTGATGACGATCGGCCCTTTCCAAAGAGTGCGAATCCAGTCAATATCTTTCCAGTTGAATGCTTCCCGCTTCATCGCAGTGTGCGC
>DATJWZ010000868.1:0-1927 GCA_035500795.1 Candidatus Eiseniibacteriota bacterium
CAGCATGCCCTTGGAAAAGACATCGACCAACATCAAGTGCGTATCGGTGCCGCCTGAGATGATTCGGAAGCCCTCGTCAGCCAAAGTTTGTGCCAGAACCTTGGCGTTGGCCACAATCTGCCGCGCATACTCGCGGAACTCAGGCTGCATCGCCTCATTGAAACAAATGGCTTTCGCCGCCATGATGTGCACCAGCGGGCCGCCCTGCATTCCGGGGAAAACAACCTTGTCGATCGCCTGAGCGAACTCGGCCTTGGAAAGAATCATCCCCGACCGCGGACCGCGCAGAGTTTTGTGAGTGGTCGAGGTAACAATGTGAGCATGGGGCACCGGCGACGGATGGGCCCCGCCCGCCACCAGTCCCGCGAAATGAGCCATGTCAACCAAGTAGAGCGCGCCGATCTTGTCGGCAATCTGACGCATGCGCGCGAAATCGATAATTCTTGGATAGGCGCTGCCTCCGCCGATGATCAGCTTTGGGCGCTCGCTCTCAGCCAGTTTCTCCAGTTCGTCGTAGTCGATCGTCTCGGTGTCTTTTGTTACGCCGTAGGGAATAATCTTGTAGGTCTTGCCTGAAAAATTGAGGTGATGTCCATGAGTGAGATGTCCGCCATGCGCGAGGTTCAGGCCGAGGATCGTGTCTCCGGGTTGCAGGATGGCCGCGTAGGCTTCCATGTTGGCTTGCGAACCTGCATGGGGTTGGACATTGGCGTGTTCGGCTCCGAATAGCTGCTTTGCCCGGTCTCGCGCCAGGTTCTCGACCACGTCAGTAAACTCACACCCGCCGTAATAGCGTTTTCCCGGATATCCCTCGGCATATTTATTGGTGAACACCGAGCCCGCAGCTTCCAGAACAGCTTCGCTAACGAAGTTTTCCGATGCGATCAGTTCGAGTCCCTCATGCTGGCGGCGTGTTTCATTGTCAATTGCTGCGGCAACCTGTGGATCCGCTTCAAACAAGGGACGATACATCCGAGAATTTTTCATGATATTTTTCTGACCTCCTACCCTAATTCCTAGCCCATATCAACACGTAGAGCACCAAGAGCAGCATGAGAGATACAACTAGGCCGGTCAGTCGGATCGACCACACATAACTTCTGCTCTCCATAAAGCTGCGAAACGGCAACCACCTCGGCGTAGTCCGCAATGCGTAGTCTCGAACATTCGTCGGGCGCCACAAACAGACTACTCCTACGATCAGCGTACCGAGGCAGAACACAGCCAAACCAACAATTTGGTAAACGCTCAAGTCTCTTTTTCGACCGCAATCAGCGCGCCACGTAAACATCAGGCCGATGCGACTCCATGTAGTGCTCGGCCGATTTCAATGACGTAAATCCAAATTTCGCGTATAGCTCGTACGCGTCCCGTGTACTGACAAGAGAGCCATCGCGCCGGCGCTCTACTGTTTTCAACACGATTTCCCTTGTATTTTGACATTCCAAAGTGCGTTTACCACGAAGGACACTAAGGATAACAAAGAAAAACTTGCTGTCCTTTGTGGACCTTCGTGTTCTTGGTGGTTGCCCCTAAAATGCCGTTCGCAAGAACGACACTATATTCCAGCCATCCATGTATTTGTACGGAGTCTCACCCGTCGTGTAATGCCCGCAAGGCAGCACGACAACTTTGTGATCCAGCTGATGGCGCGCGAACTCAGCCACAATCTCTCTGGAAAATTCCGGCAAAAATGTCAGATCGTAAGCCGCATAGATGATCAACGACGTCTTGGGCCAGCGTGCATACTGCTCGAAGAATGACATGGGACTGATCGCCAGCCATACCTTGCGCAGTTCCTCAATATCGATGTGCTGCTCGATTCCCTGCCGAATGTGCCGTGTTGATTGCCCGTGCCATACGACGTCGGCAAAGTAAGTAGAGGCATGATTGAATGCCGCCACGCGGATTCGTGGATCATGCGCCG
>DATJWZ010000869.1:0-4390 GCA_035500795.1 Candidatus Eiseniibacteriota bacterium
CCTCATGTTGAACCAAGACGGAAAAATCGTAGGGCGCTTCGTGGGCAAGGACGAGCGCGAGCTTAACTGGCTGGCGGATTTCTTCAACACGCATGGCTACGTTGACCTGAAGTCCTTAGCGTTTGCGATGGGAACATCCGAGGGAGTGGCGCATTTTTATGCTGACAAGCTGATGCGCGAGGGTCTGATAGAAGCTCACTACCCCTACGGCGATGATTATCTCGTGTACGTTGCCATGTGGTCGAGGTTCGAGAAATGAGCCGCGAGTTGATCGAGACGCAGCGCGTACACGTCGAGGATGGGGTCTGGCGCGTACAATGCCCTGTCTGCCATCGCTGGTTTGAAGCGAAGCGCGCTGATGCGACCTTTGATACTGCACGTTGCCGGAAATGGTACAACGACGCCCCCAAGCGCAAAAAGCACGCGCTGGAAGAGCTTCACAGCATGGCAATTCGAGCATCTGAGATAGCCCACACCTACCGGTATTCTCAGGATGTTTTCGATCAGATTCTAGCCTTGCGTGCTGCGCTGAAAAAGACGCTTGAGGGAATGGATACCGACTGGTCACAAGAGCGTCTCTTGTGACCAGCAGCAGCTAGGGGCAATCTAAACCATGTGCTGCGCCACCTCAAGCAATTTCTGAGTGGTCACACGGTCAGATTGCCCTACAAAGCGCTTCTGAAGCTTGCCCCCTGTGCGCCTGTAGGCGTACCAGAATTTTCGACCACTCCGAATCTCAGGCCGCAACGTCATTTCGACCGACAATTTGAAATCGTGCGACCCTACCCCTGAAATCCATTCTTGCGTGTAGTAGCTGGCGTTGAGGGAAACAAGCCGAATAGGGGGCATGGATCGATGCTCGATGATGTCTACAAAGCCTTCAGAGCCAAGCTCTGCCTGCCTGACATCCTCGAAATAGAGCCAGCCATCAACAATGCTTGCAGAGATTCCCGTGAGAGTCTTACGCGGTGATTTTTTCATGATTGCCCCTTAAATAGTTACCCATAGGGCAAGTATAAATGCACTTTGGGTAACTTTCAAGGGGCAAAATGAGGCTAAATGTTGACTTGAACGCCAGTGATGTAACCCGCTGAGTCGCTCGTCTGGTTGAAAAAGCCGTAGGTGATAAATCGACCGACAACGGGTGAGATCGTGTAGTTATTGTCCTTGCAGAAGCCTACGCCGCCCGGCTGGGGACCGATTCCGCTCGAATAGACGCTGCTGCCTGCCTCGTTCCAGACCTCCCAGCCGTCATAAGCGACCCCGCCCGGATTCACTATCGACCAGACATGCAGATTGCCAATCGTGCAATCTTCGCCTAAATCGATGGTGATGAGCGCAAAGCGCTGACTTTCGTCGCTGTTAAGCTGGCTCTGCACTCTACCGGACGTTGTGGTGATCGAATCGCATTCGTGGGTCGTTGTCCACAAGCCAAGCCGTTCATGATCGGATGTCAGCCAGTGAACGCCGTCGCCGCCGATGGCGATGGCTGGCGTGAGGGGCGATGAAAAATCGCACGAGTAGGTGCATTCGCCGCATCCGCACGTCCCGTAGCTTGCGCCAGCCAGCGCAGCGCCCACAGCGCCCCCAAGATAGCTCAAAAAGCCGTTGTAGATGCTCTGCGCGTCAGCGGGGCTAGCCAGCACGCCAGCCAGCGCAGCGCGGACATTGTTGTCGTCGCTCGACCAGCTCGATTGATTCGCGTTGAGGCTGGCCGAAAAATTGCTTTGAGAGACACTCTCGCCTGAAAGCGTTCGGTACATCAGGCAGGCGATTTTCTCCTGCCGTGTGGGGTCAGCAAACAAGCTAGGCGTGATGCTGGCGATTCCTGTCAGCGTGTGAATCACAGCAGCGCCCAGCGCCAGCGTAGCAGGCAGCGCAGCGCCTAAGCTGAAAATGTCAACGCCAGCCAGCAAAGCGATCTCAACAACAGCAGCAGCGACCCCCAGCGCAGAAGCATCTGCGTTCGCCTGATTCAGGTCGCCCATCGCCCCTTGTTCGCACAGCATACAGGCCGCTTGCACAGCGAACAGGCAGGCAGCGCACAGCGCCCCCGAACGATCTACCGTCAGCGCTGGCGTGTCGCCTGTAGCTGATTGGAACGTAATGTTAGGCGCATAGTAATTAATCTGCGTCGGGCTGGTCGCCTGATTCCAGATCGATTGCTGGACAGCCGTGTTGTAAGCGATGATGGCTGACTGCGCTGGCGGGGTACAAAGCGAATAATCAAACGCATCCGTCCACGTGTCGCCGTTGTCGGCTGACTGCTGAAGGATGCAAGAATTGTCGGGGTCTTGCCTGAGAATCAAAGTATCCTCCGAGGGAACAATTAAGCCGCGCACGGCGGCAATTTGAGGCGCGCCAGCGATAGCGGGATTCGTGTCGCCTGTCAGCGTGACCCACAGCGTATGGCCTGTTGTGCGGGGCGCTGCTGCCATCATTGTTGGGATTGTAATGTCTATCGTAGCAATTCCGGGGGTGGCGCTGTAGGTATCGACCCGACCGACGCTCACCGCGTCGATCAGAATGTCGATAATGCCCCCCACGTCCCAAGTTTTAAAGGCTAGGCGGATTTTAGGGGCAAGCACGAGAAACTGTATCGCCGCGCCAATTTCGCCAGCGTAGGCGATGAAACCAGCAATCACCCAATCCTCAATTTGTGCCTGCCATGTATCTTCACCGAACAGCACGCCGTACCAGCCTTGAATGTCGAGGGGTGATTCCGCGTCTACGTCAGCTTCTGTCTCCCAGTAGGGCGCTTGAACCATGATGTCGCATTGGTTCGCTGGTATTTCGTAAGCGTTCGAGATGATGTCGGTGAACAGGGCGACCATTGTTGCAGGATCGACATCCGTGTCCTGAAGCTGTAGCCAACTCCCCTCGCTCAACAGGTCGTCGAGCGCCCCCATGAAAGCCCCCAGCACGCGCTGTTCATTCGGAATTGAAAAGAGACGGCACGCCGTCTCTTCTGGGATACTTTCAGGGGTGAGAAATGGCCCATCCTCGTAAAACGGGGTAGGGGCATTTTCAGGCACGGCGCGACCCTCGGTTGATGATGCGCAGCGCGTAAATCGACATGAAATTGCCCGTCTCAGGATTGACCACGAACGCATTGAAGTTGGTCACGAGCAGTTGAACTGCGACGCTTGCGCCTTCCGCGCCCGTGCTGGCTACGTAGTCGTTCGTGTAGCTGAGGGGCTGGAATTTTGTCGGGTCGATGGCCGACACGCTGTAGACTTTTTTCGCTTGGGTCGTGCTGTCACGGGCAAGGATGCGCAGCTTAACCCCGCGCAGCGCGTCATTGTTCGTCGGGGGGGTCGTGCCAATGATGTTTTGATTGCCGTAGGTGGTCTGGTAGAAAGTTCCGATCACCAGAGGGTTAAGCGCTGGCACAAGCGCTGCCTGAAGCGCTGAGAACGCCGTTTGCTGGTCAGCGTAGTTATCCGGCGTTAGCTCTGCCGCGTAGCCTTTGAAGATGCCAATTTTGCCGAATCTGTCGATGATCGAAATCGACCACGGCGCGTACTCCCCGATTCCCAAACTCATGTTGACCTCCGCATTGTGGCGCTGCGTTCATCGCAACGCGATTGCTTGCAGCGTACAGGCGGATTTATGCGTTGTCAAGCATATATCACTATATTAATGCTTGAGTAAGCATATTTACAATAATGGCCTTCAGAGCCTCTAAAACGGTAGTGGGGCAGGGATAGGACTAAAAAGCGCTGGTAGGGGCTGGAAACGGGCAAAGTAACCGGTTACATGGGGGTCTAGGGAGAAATCGAGACTCGAAAAAGCCTCGCGCGCGCATCATACGCGCGCGCGAGATACATTACGAAAATTCTTATGAAGAGACAAGTTTTTTTATGTACGCATAATAATTCTGAGTCTCCATTCGAGCAGAATGAACGGGAAACGAAACAATTGTGAGTGTATTTCTCACAATTGTGAGTGGGGTCTCCCGTTGTGCTGCGCAGCAGCACGCGGGGTGGGGGGGTGTGGGGAGAATAAAAGAGGGGGGGTGTGGGGGGGAGAAAAAGAGGGGGGAGTGAGGGGGGGCGGGACATACAATTATCCCAAGTTCGGTCGTAGGGGGGCGTAGGGGGGTCAAGGGGGGTCAATTTTCCCGTGTCGGGGGTGTTTTGATCCGGTAGGGTAGGGGAGTTAAATGTGATGCGCAGCGCTTCACAATTGACAATCGAGACCATGAAATTTACAATTGTGAGCAGCAGCTATTCACATTTAGGAGAATCCTCATGTTGAACCAAGACGGAAAAATCGTAGGGCGCTTCGTGGGCAAGGACGAGCGCGAGCTTAACTGGCTGGCGGATTTCTTCAACACGCATGGCTACGTTGACCTGAAGTCCTTAGCGTTTGCGATGGGAACATCCGA
>DATJWZ010000870.1:0-1283 GCA_035500795.1 Candidatus Eiseniibacteriota bacterium
AAGGGTCTGGCCCACACTGCCGGGAGTTGCTGCGAACAGCACGAGCAGAACAGGCGCGGTTGCGCCCAGGAATTTTGCCAGATTGCGCGTCCGGAGGAGGACAGGCAAGAACGCAACAATCGCAGTGCCAGATCGGTTCATTGTTTCTCCGATGCCCCGCGCCTTGATGGTCGCTCTAAGATTAGTTTTTCAGCAACTGCGAGAACTCGCAGTGCTTGCGATCACACCAAAATTCTAACGGAGGTACCGTCACTTTCGATGCGGAAGGAGGTTACGGGAAGCGCAGAAGTAACTACGGGCGCATTCGGCGCAGGATGAAGTAAGTTTCTCTTTCGAAGACTGCCCGCTTATATAGATAGTATCCGTCTGAAAAGTGCACCATTTGGTAGCCCTCCGCTGTGAGCTGCGGAATTCCCTCCCGGAGCATCAGATCAGGCTCGATCGAATACGCAACGACATATTCAGGATTGATTCGGTGTAAATCGTCGATGTTGAGATTCGTACCGAATAGGGGTAAACCATGATGGAAAAAACTGGTTGGCATATTCGCAAAAATGTTCTGGTCGAAATAAGCGTCTACTGCGGTAACCCCGAATAGAAATCCGAACATCGGATGTTCCGTGGCATTCACTGACTTTAGATAAGTCGCAGCATCTTGCGCACCGCTATAGGGATACAGATATTCCCGTTCGATCACTACGCCGGCGTCCCAGACGTTCAAAGCACAAAGGCACAGCAGCGATGCTGTGATACCCTGCAAGCCCAGGCGCTGCCGTGCAGTTGCTGATCTCAACTCCGCCGAACTCGGCCAAGCAATCCACACCGCACAAATCGCCGCAACAAATACCGATCCATGATGGTGAGCCGCTCCGTGCACAGCCGCGTAGAAAACAATCAAAGAACCAACACTGAGTAAGAACAGCAGAAGGCGCCGCCTACTGAAACACCACGCTGCTGCTAATAGAACGAACGCCAGCGAGGGCATCCACCAGTCAAGAAACGCACCCGAAATCACAGTGCTGAGTTTGCCTATGAGTGTGGGGATATGCATCTGCGCTCTGGCATCCGCTGGCAACTGGGCGAACTGTCTTCTTAGAACGAACTCCTCAATGTCTGGAGTGGGCTTCAAAATCAGCACGATAAATACGAACACCGCCGCCATCACGCCGATGCAGATCCAATACTTCCTTCGCACTCGCGCGTCGAGCCTCTCCCGTGCGCGATAAGCATCGAGTACATATATCAATCCCAGGCATCCGGCCAGAATCGTCCCATGCAAACTC
>DATJWZ010000871.1:0-6477 GCA_035500795.1 Candidatus Eiseniibacteriota bacterium
CCGGTGGATGCGCATCCGGTGGCGGATTTGCCGGATCCCACCGATGTCACGAAGGTGCGGGCGAAGATCGATTGCCTGAGTTGCCATCAGCCCCATGCTTCGGCGCAGCCCGATCTGCTGGTGAAGGATCAGGCGAACAACATGCAGTTCTGCTCGAGCTGCCACAAAGATTTGACGCGGAGATAGTGCCCCGTGGTCGGGGTGTGAACAGGAGAAAGATTATGACGTTCGATGCCAGAACAAAATCCCGACGCAACCGAGTGAGCGCGGTGGCGTGGCTGGTTCTTTTGAGCGTGGCGCTGGGCGCGCCACTGGCGCTGTTTGGCGACAAGAAAAAGAAAAGCGATGACGCGCCAGCGAAGATCCCGGTGATTGACTACTCGAACATTGTGTGGCCGAATCCGCCGGCGATCGCGCGCATCCGGTACCAGGCGTTCTACTCCGCGCAGCAGCTCTCGCAGGTAGAAACCGCATCGACGAAAAAGGCGAAGTGGATGGATCGCTTGGCGGGCACGCAGCCCACCAGCGAGAGCGGCAAGGTTCTATTTCAGCTTGGTGAGCCTTACGGCATGGCTGTGGATTCGAAGAACAATTTGTATGTCGCCGATCAGAAAGTTGGAGCGATTTTCATCTTCAACACGGAAACACGTACCGCCGAACTCATCAAAAACAGGACCGATGCGCATTTTGTTCGCATCATCGGGCTGGCGATGGACGACGGTGACCGGTTGTTCGTCTCCGATCCCGGGCTGCGGCATGTCCTGGTGTTTGACGCGAACCACAAAGCTACCGATGTGATCACGGACGGCATGTCGTCTCCCGGATCTCTGGCGATTGATCGAGAGAACCGGCTGCTTTACGTCTCTGATATCAACCTGGACCAGGTGCTTGTCTATGACGCCGATTCGCTCAAGCTGATGCGCAAGATTGGTACTACCGGACACAACCACGAACTCACTTCGCAGGGCGATTTTGCCAAGCCTTCAGGACTCGCGGTCGATGCCGAGGGCAATCTCTACGTTTGCGACACGCTCAATGATCGGATCGAGGTATTCGATGCCGATGGTAAGTTCATCTCGGCCTACGGCAAGAACGGTGACGGGCCCGGATATTTCGCGCGTCCGAAGGGCGTCACCATCGACAGCGACGGGCACATCTGGGTGGCCGACGGCATGCAGGATCGCGTGCAAGTTTTCAATCAGCAGTGGCAGTTGCTGATCGTCTTCGGGGGGCATGGATTGTTGCCGGGCCAGTTCCAGGGAATCGTCAATGTTATGGCCGACAAGAACAATCGCGTCTTCACGTCAGAAATCTATCCGGGGCGCGTGCAGCAATTCCGCTATGTGACCGACGCCGAAGCGGAGAAGCTGCAGAAAGAGAAAGAGGCCAGCCGGACGAAGAAGGTCGCGGCCGACGCGCCGGTGGAAATCAAGAAACCAAATTAGTCATTTGGTCATTTAAGCATTTAATCAATTGAAACCAACTGCCGAGGCAGCGCAGGGTGTGCTGCGGGTGTTGGTTTTGTCTTTTATTGATTAAATGACTAAATGATTAAATGAATCATTGCCCGTTCTCTGTTGTATTTCGCAACATTCCCTCTTGTGACATCTCCTTACAACTGAGGGATTTGACCATAGGCGCTTAGGAACTGGTTGATTTCCCCCACTCTTCTTTCAACCTCCCCAGTTGGTCGTTTTTGAATGATCTGCATTAAAGCCATTTAAATCAGCTATATGGAAGGAAAATCACAAGCTTGCGGTCGGCTGTTCCGATTCGGGTGGATAGTTGCATTACTTAGGGTCGAGGGGCGGCTGCAACGGGCGCCCAGGCGCAAGATGCAGCCCTCGGCCTAAGCCTCTGAGGTTTTATCAGTTAAAGCGTTCGCGAAAAAACAGGAGGTCGTAAGAATTTATGAAGAAAGCAATGATAGTAGTGATGTTTGTTCTCGCGGTCGCGGGCCTGGCACTGGCGCAAAATTGGTCGTCCACGGTTGACGTCCTCGGCGCGCACCAGAATCAGGGACGTGGCTGCGCGGGCTGCCATGCTCCGCACAGCGGCTCGTTCGGTTCCGGTCACGGCGGCGCTGCCGATGCTGGCAGCTATGCATTGTGGGGCCAGGACGCCAGCCCACTGTACGGCAAGACGGTTGCATTCGGCGATAACGGCCGGTACGTTGAAGTTCTGCCCTCCGGCATCGCCAGCGGCTCCACAGAAGTCGGCGGAATCCTGCTCTGCCTGAGCTGCCATGATGGCAACCTGACCCAGTCCAACATGATGCAGAACTGGTCGTATGAACAACAGATCGGCCTGCTCACCAACACCACCTATGGCAGCCAGAAGATTCCGACCCTGCTCGGAAATGACGGCACCACGGCTGGCAATTACTCGAACGATCACCCGGTGGGCCTGAATGCCACGATCAGCTCGGGCAGCGGACTGGTGTTCGCGAACAACGTTTTCACAGTTACCCCCGGCACCCCGTATGCTCAGTTCGTAGCCAACTACGGCTGGCCGGCACTGGCGCCTGGAAAGTGGTCGAATCCCTACGGCGTCAACCCCTCTGGGAAGCCGTATGTGGTTTGCACCACTTGCCATAACCAGCACGTGATGACGGTTTACACGTCCAGCGCGAATAGCCAGATCGTTGGAGACGGCGGCGGCAAGTACTATGCCACTTACTTCTTCATCAACGGCCCGTACAATCCGAACCTGCAAGGCAAGCTGACCGCCGGGCAGGCCGCATCGACGACGCAATTCTGCCGTCAATGCCACTTCGGCGAAGCGAACGAAGCCAACAACACGAACAACATCCCCACGGTATTCCAGTAGACCTGGGCTGATTTGCTCGACAGAGGGGAGAGGAATACTCTCCCCTTTTTTATGAGCTGGAAGGGAAGGGATTTAATCATTTAGACATTTAGCAATTTAATCAATGAAAACCGTTGACCCGAGACGCTTACAGCTGAACAAACAATTGATTAAATGACTAAATGGTTAAATGACTAAATTAGAAGTGAGAGGATTTATGAAAACACATCTCCCGTTAATCGCAACGCTGGCTCTCACGCTTGCCTCGGCTTCCGCGCAGATGGCTTCCTCGCATGCGCCGACAAATATGGCGAGCCCGGCTCCCGCGGCATCGATGCCTTCGGCGCAGACTTCACCGCTTGCCGTGAGCGACAAACCTGTCGCCAAGGTCAATGGCGCGGTGCTGACCGATCGCGATCTGCTGCGCGAGATGTATGCGATTTTTCCGTATGCGCGGCAGCACAACGGGTTTCCCAAGTCGCAGGAAGCGGGCATCCGCCAGGGCGCGCTGGAGATGATCATTTTCGAGGAACTAGTGTACCAGGAGGCAGAGCGGCGCAAGCTGTTCGTGCCCACAGCCAAGCTGAACGCGGCCGCCGACGATTTCCGCAAGCAGTTCTCGAGTCCTGACGAATACAACCAGTATTTGAAGTCGGAAATGCAGGGCTCGGAGCAGAAAGTGAAGCAGCAGATCAAGCGGTCGCTGCTGATCGAACAGGTGCTGAAGACCGACGTCGAGATGAAAGCGACGGTCACGGCCGCCGAGGTGCAGGCGTATTACGTGAAGAATGGCGCGCGCTATCAGCAGCCGGAGTCTTTCGGATTCCAGAGTATTTCGATTATTCCTCCGTTGAAGGCGACTCCCCAGCAGCAGGCCGATGCAAAGAAGAAAGCCGATGCAGCGCTCGCGCAGGCAAAGACCGCGAAGAATTACGAAGAGTTTGGGCTGCTCGCAGAGAAGGTTTCCGAAGACGATTTCCGCGTGAACATGGGAGATCACAAGATCACGGCCGCCGACAAGCTCCCTCCGCAGGTCGTGAAATTCATGCGGACGGCGAAGCCCGGGCAGGTGAGCGGATTGATCCAGATCGAGAACGCGTACACGATCGTGCGCGCAACGGCCTATACGCCGGCGCGGAAGCAGCCGTTTGCAGAAGTGAAGGGCGGGCTGAAGGATGAGTTGCAGAAGGCGAAATACGAGAAACTGCGGTCGGGATTGGCGAAGCAATTGAGGGCGAAGGCCAAAATAGAAATCGGTTAGAAGCCCCGGAGGGGCGAATGACAATAGCCCGGCGTTTCAACGCCGGTGCGCGGTTCGAATCTCGTCGCCGTGCCGTAGGCACGATTGAACCCCAACATCATCGGCGAGGATCAGACGTCCCTACGGGACGCATCATTTTGCTGCTTACCCGGCGTTAAAAGCGCCGGGCTATTGTCAGTTGTCCCTCCGGGACAAGGGGCGGGCGATACTTTCTCCTTACGCTTTTCATTGATTCAACGACTAAATGCCTAAATGACTAAATGGATTCAATGACTTCTGCGCCTTTCCCCCCGCCATCGGGTGATATGCCGCACTGGGCCTGGTTTTCCACTCCATCCATGCTTCCGTAAGGAAAATTTCCTCCACATTTTCAATCACTTAGAGCCTACGTGCTGCCTCCCCGTTTGGCACGGTTTGTGCCTTATCAGGAATAGGGTTTGGATTTCCGGCTTGGGGCTGGAAGGAACTTTGCGGGTATGACTGTTGCGAAACGCATCATCGGCTTGACCGTACTGGTGATCGCGCAACTGGCCTTTGCCCAGAACGACGAAGGCATCTCGATCGGCGAGAACACTCACCTAAAAGCCGGCGGCCTTCTCAGCTTCGGATATGCCGGCGACTACGGCAACGAGCTTCCTTCCTCGCACGGATTCAACGGCGGTATTGACGGCAAGCTCTCGGGCTACTACTACAACCCCAACTTCCTTTCCTTCGAAGCGACGCCCTACTACAACCAATCGCGCAACAATTCCAGCTTCCAATCGCTGACGGGCGCCAGTGGAGTTGAAACCAGCGCAAACCTTTTTACAGGGAGTCATTTTCCGGGATCCGTAGCGTATCACTACGACCGGAACTCGACCGGAACCTTCGGACTGACCGGGCAGCCAGACTTCACGACGATCGGCAAGGGACAAGGCTTTTCAGTGAACTGGAGCGCGCTGATGCCGAATCTGCCGACGCTCGCCGTGGGCTACTCGCAGGGGAGCGGTAGCGGAACGATCTATGGAACGGATGAAGAAACGAGCTCCAATACTAAACTGTTGAACATCCGGTCGGACTACAGCATCGCAGGCTTCCGTCTGAATTCGTTCTACACACACGACGTTTTCAACTCCTCATTTCCGCAATTCCTCGCGGGCCAGTCCGAAGCAATACAAGATTCAACGGGCAATAGCGTAGGGGCGGGCGCGCAACACGACCTGCCTCTGCATGGCCAGTTCTACGCGAATTACAATCGGACCTCATCCGACAGTTCGTACTTCTCGACCACGGGAGAAAGCACAACCTCGTCGAATTACACGAACGATATTGAAAACGCCGGCGCGAGCTTTCACCCCACGCAGAAGCTGTCGTTCAACGTGAATGAGAACTACACGAGCAATCTGAGCGGATATCTCGCGCAGAGCCTGGTTGCGGCCGGCGCCCCGCCCGTCCCAGGAATTAATCTGGGCACCGGTTCACACTCCGCCACGCTCGCGGGCGGAGCCGGGTACCAGTTCACGAATTACCTGTCAGGATCGGTGACCGCGACTCACTACAATCAGTTTTATTTCGGCGAGAACTATACGGGCACCTTTATCAGCGGCAATCTGGCATACGGCAGACGCTTGCTCGATACTTTTACGTTCTCCGGTGCCGTGGTGGATAGCAGCACCGGACAAGGCGATAACGCACTGGGTTTCATCGGGAACGTGAATGCCTTTCATCGCGTGAAAGGCTGGCAGCTTTCGGGAAACTTCAGTTACGCGCAGAACGTGCAGACGTTGCTGGTCAGCTATACCACTTCGTACTACAACTACAGCGGCAACGCCCGGAGACGACTGGCGAACGGAATCAACTGGATCGCTGCTTTCAACGGTACGCACAGTGGTCTGACGAATCAGCCTGGTACGACAAGCCACAGCGAAGGATATTCAACGTCGTTGGGCATGCGGCAGTTCACGATCACCGGCAACTACACGAATTCAACCGGGATTTCGGTATTGGGCATAGGCGGTTTCGTTCCGGTGACTCCGACGCCCGGGGTGACTGATTTCGTTACGTTCAGTGGCGCCAGCTGGGGCGGCGGCGTCTCAGTGACGCCAGTGCGGCGCCTGGTGCTCTCGGGAGCCTTCAGCCGCGCGATCAGCAACACCGAGAGCAATTCGGTGTTTTCTCATAATGACATGGAGATCTTCAACAGCCAGTTGCAGTACCATTTCAGACGCATCGGCTTCCAGGCCGGGTATACGCGGTTTACACAAGGAATCAGCGTTTTGGGGCTTCCCGCCACTACGTCGTCGTACTTTGTCGGGTTCACACGATGGTTCGATTTCTTCTAAAGGGGCAGGGCAGAGTCGAGTTGCGCAGAATGGTAAGTCGCGCAGCGATCCTGGCCTTGGTGGCGATGCTGCCTGCAACGCAGGCGG
>DATJWZ010000872.1:0-8918 GCA_035500795.1 Candidatus Eiseniibacteriota bacterium
GTGGTGAAAGATTTGACTTCGTGAACCGGCAAAATCCGCGTGCGGCAATCTAAAATCGAAAATCTGCAATCCTATTTACTTCCCCTTGAACTGCGCCGCCCGCTTTTCCAAAAACGCCCGAGTTCCCTCGGCCTTATCCTCCGTCGAGCAGGCCACAGCAAACAGCACGGCCTCAAGGTACAGCCCCTCGCTCAAGGTCATCTCCATCCCTTTATTAACAGCCTCCATAGCGTACTGCACGGCCAGTGGAGCGTTCGCAATAATCTTCGCCGCAATCGCTTCCGCCCGCGGAATCAACTCGGATGGCGGGAGCACCTCATTCACCAGCCCGATCCTATGCGCCTCCTGTGCCGCGATCATCTCCCCGGCCAGCACAATCTGCATCGCGATCCCTTTGCCCACCAGCCGCGGCAACCGCTGCGTCCCGCCATATCCTGGAATAATCCCCAACTTCACCTCCGGCTGCCCCAGCTTCGCGTTCTCGCTCGCGAGCCGCATCGTGCAAGCCATCGCAATCTCGCACCCTCCGCCGAGTGCGAATCCATTGATGCAAGCGATCACCGGCTTCCCCAGATTCTCGATGAGATTGAGCACGTTCTGTCCGCGATGCGTATATTCCTTCCCGGTCACCGCATCCTGCTTCGCCAGTTCGCCAATATCGGCCCCGGCAATAAACGCCTTCTCTCCGGACCCGGTAAAGATCACAACGCGAATCGCCGCATCACTCTTGATGTCATGAAACGCCGCCCGCAACTCCTCCATCGTGGCCATATTGAGCGCATTGAGCACCTTCGGCCGATTCACGGTGACATAAGCAATCGCGTTCTTCTTCTCGAGAATAATGTTTTCGAAGTTCATAAATTCCAATCTTCCGATTTCCGATTAACGCGGATCAAAATCTACCACGGAGGCACGGAGCCACAGAGAAACAATTCAAAGATTTCTCCGTGCCTCTGTGTCTCAGTGGTGGATTGAAATCCGCACGAATCCAAGCTACAGCTTCTGCGCCTTTGGCTTCTCCGGATCCGCGTAATCATAAAACCCCTTGCCCGACTTCCGCCCATACCATCCCGCCATTACCAGCCGCTTCAGCAGCGGAGGCGATGCAAACCGTCGCTCCTTAAACTCGTCATACATCACATGTGTGATGTAGTAGGTCGTATCGAGCCCAACGAAGTCGAGCAAAGTAAACGGCCCCATCGGATACCCGCAGCCCAGCTTCATCGCGTTATCGATATCCTCAATCGATCCCACGCCCTCTTCATACGCCCGAATCGCATCCAGCAAATATGGCACCAGCAGCCGGTTTACGATAAATCCGGTCTTGTCCGACGTCCGCACCGGAACTTTGCCCAGCTTCTTCGTAAACGCGTAAGCCGACTCGTAAACATCGTCCGCCGTGGCGATCGTCCGCACAACTTCCACCAGCTTCATCAGCGGCACAGGATTAAAAAAATGAAGCCCGATGAACCTCTCCGGACGCTTCGTCGCCGTCAAAAGCTCCGTCACCGAAATCGAAGAAGTGTTCGTAGCAAAAATCGCATCGGCCTTAACAATCCCCTCAAGCGACGCATACATCTTCTTCTTGTCTTCGACATTCTCGATGATGGCTTCAATAATGATGTCGCAATCGGCCAAGTCGGCTTTGGAAGTAGTTCCCTTCAGCCGCGCGCGAATCGCGTCCTTCTGCTGAGCCGTGATCCCGCCCTTCTCAACAGGCCGCTCGGCAAACTTCGCCAAAGATTTCTCAATCCCGGCAAACCCCTTGTCGAGATACTTCTGCTCAACTTCGAGCACAGTGACCTCGAACCCAGCCATGGCCGCCACCTGCGCAATGCCAGACCCCATCAATCCGCAACCCAGAACCCCAACTTTCTTAATCTCCATCATTGCCCTCGCAGCGGCGCCGTCTCGCAGCCGACTGTTCTCTCTGTGAACCTCTGTGTCCTCTGTGGTGAAATGCTTTTCTCGATCCGTGAAAATCCGTGCAAATCCGTGGCAAGAGAATTTAACTCAAGCTCTCCACCACCATCGCAATCCCCTGCCCGCCCCCAATGCAAGCCGTAGCCAATCCATACTTCTTCTTCCGCCGTCGCAGCTCATACAGCAGCGTAATCACCAGCCGCGTCCCGGTCGCGCCCAGAGGATGCCCCAGCGCAATCGCCCCGCCTTTAACATTCACCTTCTCCCGATCCAGGCCCAACTCTTTTTCAACCGCGAGGTACTGCGCCGCGAACGCCTCATTCACTTCAATCAGATCGATGTAATCCAGCGACAGCCCGGCCTTCTGCAGCGCAATCTTCGACGCCGGCACCGGACCGCGTCCCATCACCTTCGGCTCAACTCCGGCGATGCCCCACCCAACAAGCCGCCCCAGAGGCTTCAGCCCGCGCTTCAAAGCACTCTCCAGCGCCATCACGACCACCGCGGCACCACCATCCACAATGCCGCTCGCATTCCCAGCCGTGACAGTCCCATTCTTCCCAAACGCCGGCTTGAGTTTCGCCAGCCCTTCCATCGTCGTCTGCGGACGCCGGTGATCATCCTCTGTCAGCTGTTCACCAGTCGCCTCGCCCTTATGATTCCGCAGCGCCACCGGCACCAACTCTTCCTGCAGACGCCCCGCCTTATACGCCTCGTCCGCGCACTTCTGCGATCGCAGTGC
Organism: Candidatus Eiseniibacteriota bacterium; assembly: GCA_035500795.1. Lineage (GTDB taxonomy): Bacteria > Acidobacteriota > Terriglobia > Terriglobales > Acidobacteriaceae > Sulfotelmatobacter. Next base: position 2,666 of record DATJWZ010000872.1, read on the forward strand.
AAACTCATCCTGCGCCTGCCGTGAGATCCCTTGCTGCTCGCCGTACAACTCCGCGGTATTCGCCATATATGATCCGCAATACGAATCCAGCAGCGCCACCATCAACGAATCTTCCAGCTTCCCGCCCGGAGCCAGCGTGAAACCATCCCTCCCGCGGATCACAAACGGCGCCTGCGACATCGCCTCCATCCCACCTGCCAGCACAATTTTCGCCTCGTCGGTCTGGATCATCTGCGCCGCCGACACAATCGATTGCATTCCCGACCCGCACAATCGGTTGACCGTCAGCCCTGGAGTCTCAATCGGAATCCCAGCCCGCAGTCCCACATGCCGCGCCCCATAGAGCGCGTCCCCCGACGTCTGCTGCGCATTCCCAAACACAACGTGATCAAATTCTTTCGCATCGATCCCCGAGCGCTCAATCGCTCCCTTGCCCGCGATCGCTCCCAACTCCTGCGCTGTGAAATCTTTCAGCTTTCCGCAGTACCGCCCAAAGGGCGTACGCGCCCCGCTGACAATCGCAATATCTCCGGCTTTTAACATGATGAATGAACTCGCAGAACCCCAACCGGACCCGGCCAGAGTGAATTCGCCAAACTTGTCAGTCTATCAGCGACGAAGAAGGTTTGACTACCAACGCTCAGTGAACGAAAAAATGATGTGGATAGAGAAATACCAGGACGCAAACTAACACGCTGTACGTTGCCGGAGAGGCGGAACGCGCTATTTTGCCGATGAGTGGCTAACCTACCGTCGACGCAGCCAATCCACGCCAGCCATCGCTAAAGAAACGGCTGCCACCACCGCCAGAATTTCACTTCCAATGGAAGAATTCACGACCGAGGTGAATAACTCAACACGATCAAAGGCGTGAACTACGTACGGCGAGACCGCCAGCCAAAGCAGGCCCCAACCTAAGATGCCTGCTCCCAACACGCCGACCCACGTAAACCACCTGAGTTTCGGCATAAAACTGCTCCTATTTCTACGCCACCGCGCCCGCGGCCAGTGCGGGACCCAGTGCCACTACTTTTCCCAATCCCTGTCCCATCGCCTGCCCGAGAGCATGCTCTGCTCGGTTGATCACTTCTGTGACAACATCTACCGGATCAAACTCTGTTCGCACCACCGCCTCCGCGACCCCTGCGGAGAACAAAACTGGCTGCGGTTCAGCCCCATCTTTCGACGGCCATTTCAACTCGCCGATAATCTTGCGCAGCTTTTCAATCGCCAGCATCGCCTCTTTTTCCGGTGTCTCGCCCAACAGGATCGCAATCGTCATGATGTCGTAGCGGAACGCCAGGTCGTTGGATCGGATGTTGGCTGCAAACTTCTGCCCGGCTTTCTCCATCACGGCCTGCACATCCGTCTCACCGTGCTCTTTGATCGTGGCGGCACTCTTGCCAAACTGCATTAGCACCACAGTCAGCGCCGACGAATTCTGGATCGCCCTCTTACTCTCTGCAAGAAGCAGATCTATATAAGATGCACGTTTCAGCAATCCCGATTTTTCATCTGTAACTGATAGATTCTTAACCAGCCGCCGTAACCCGGCGTTATTCAACGCGATCACCATCTGATCGCCCAGGGTTTTCAGCACCACCATATCCGACTGCTGCCAGACACGCGGGCGGTTGTGGATCAACACCAGAAGACCAGCCCTCTCCTCGCCATCTGTGAGCGGAATGGCCAAGATCGTGGCCGCTCCCAACTCTGCTACCGCCTTCTTGGCGCCCTGCAGTATCGGGGCTTTCCCCGGCTCTTGAATCACCACGGGATCGTGCTCTTCCACGGCAGCGTGCAGGCCTGTCACTAGTTCTTGCAAACCTGTGACGCTCACCCTCTTCAACCCCTCCGCGCAGAACTCATCCATTGCCGTAGGAGGCAAACCCGCTTTGCCCATCACAGCGATGCATCGAGAAGCCTCCCACTGTGCCCCGATCTCTTTGACCGCTGTACTGAGTACCAGTGGCGCCGTGTTCTGGTGATAAAGCTTCCGCGTGATCTCCGCCACTTTCGTAAACGTCCGCACATCCGCCGCTGGATCCACAGTGGGTGCTGCAGGGGGCGCAGGAGTCGCCGGCGGCGAAGCCGCCGCGGGAGTACTCACCGCCGTCGGCGGCAACGGAGCTGAGCCCGCATACCGCGGCGTGACTCCCGCTGACAAATACAAGCGCTGCAGGTCTTCGTTCCGTTCCTCCTCGCGAGGAAACAGCTCTTGAATTCTTTGCAGCCGTTCCACTGCCTTAGTGCGCATCCCGTACTGCACCAGGATTTCAGCCTGTAGCATCAGGTCTTGCAAAGTTCCCGCTCCTAACGTGCGGGCATCCGACTGTGCCGGTTCTTCGACAGGCTTGGATGCCGAACTGAAGCGCGAAGCGATCACCTTGTACCGCGATTCGTCGATCTTGCCCTTTACCATGTCGAGCCGCTTCAGATGTCCGGGCTCGTATGGATCCACCTCGGCCGCTCGATCAAGACACTCCGCAGCTTTCGCAAAATCTCCCTCTGCGCAGTACAGGTCAAACAGCTTCAGCAGCGTCGAGCAATAATCGCTCTCACGATTTGATGAGTTGTAGAGTTCGCTCAGGAATTCGAGCATCAGCATCGAAGGCTTGCGCGCTCCGGTGACGTCCTCCATGATCGCGATGAACTGCCGCCGCTCTCCGCGCCGCCTCTGGAATTGCTCCAGCTTCCGCGCCAGCGCCACCGCTTCTTCTTCCTGCTCGCCGTCCAGGAAGCTTCCAATGAGTCCGATGACCTGCTGTACACGTCCGGGATTCTGCTCAAAGAGCTGCCACACCAGCGGCTCCGCCTCGGCGAATCTCCCTGCTCCCACTAACGCGTCCGCGTATGCCTCACGAAATTCCGGAGTGACCGGACCCGAATTGATCTGCGGCTCCAGAACGAAGATCGCCGCCCCGACCTGCCCCTTCGCCAGCAACGTCTTCGCATATGCCAGCGCAATCGACTGATCCGACGCATCCTCTTGATATGCCCGCTCGTACCACGGAGCCGAATCGCCGCCCTCGGCTGCTGCGGCCTCCGCTACCCTCTGGAATGAGGTCGCCGCGGTTTTCCGATTCCCTAATTCCGACGCCAGTTCCGCCACGCGGAGCAGATTCGCCTGCGTCGGCTCGATCGCCACAATTCGATCGAGAAGCTCCGCCGCCTCCTGCTTCTTATTCAGTTTCGTGAGATCGAGCAACGCGGCTTCATACGTACCGACCGCCAGCTTCTTATTGGATCCCTCGAGTAATTGCCCGAACCGGAACTTCTGCTGCCACGTCGGACTCCCATGCCTCGCGAGCTTCTTATACGTAAGGCTGGCTCGTGTTGCGTCCCCGGCATTCACCTGCCGCTCGAAGAGTTCCCCTAGCAGCTTCACGGCCTCGGCATTGCGGCTCAACGACAGACACAAATCCGCCGTAAGTTGCCGCACCACATCATTTTCCGGATCATCTCTCAGAACCAGCAGGTATTCTTCGAGGGCTTCGGCAGTCTTCCCTTTTTGCAGGAGTTTCTCCGCGCGTTCGATGCGCTTCCCCAACTCGGCTCGGTCCAGGCGTCTTGTGATCTCAGGCATGCGAAAGAGGGCGGAGTAAACCCTCTTCAGATTCTAGGAGTGCCCCCACCCCCCAGCAATGCGGTAACGGTAGCCCGCGATTACGAAGGTCACAGATGAAAAGGTGTTGCAGGGCTAAAGATTTGTTCCAGCTTCAAGTCTGCTCACTTTGTCATTTGCCCGCTCGCCTTGTCGTTCCGAACCGCGAAGCGGTGAGGAACCTGCTGTCGTCGACATCACCTAACTCCCTCCAGGCACGGGTTCAAACGCTGTCATGCTAAACGCAGTGGCCAGGAGCGAAGTGAGTCGCCACGAGTCGAAGCATCCCTACCTTCTTAACAAATCCTTCGATCGGGCTTGCAATGACTTCAATATCACTCCTCCCTCAACGTCTCCGCCGGATCAATTCGCGCAATCCGTAGCGTAGGCAAAATAACTGCGATCAGGATCACGGAAACTAATGTCGCGACAACTACAAGGATAGTCGGATAATCGTAGAATCCCACGCCATACAGAACGCTTCGCATTACACGCAACGTTCCAATGCACGCCAGCAAGCCGAGAGTTAATCCCAGCATCGCAGCCCGAAGTCCCGGCGCTCCAACGTTGACCATAGCTTCGCGAATCGTCGAACCCAAGGCCATGCGAATGCCGATCTCGCGTGTCCTTTGCGCCACCAGGTTCGCAACCAGCGCAAAAATTCCGACCGAACTGAGTAGCAAAGCCAGACCCGCCATCGTGCCCAACAGTGATACTTCAATCCGCTGCATTGCCAGTGTCCTTGCCATCAGATCGCTTATCCGATAGAAGCCCGAGAACGGCAGGTTCGGATCGACGCTCGCCAGAGCGCGCTGCATCTGCGCAGTCAGACCTCGCACAGGTCCTGCGGTCCGTACAATCCAGCTTGGCTGGAAGCAGATGTGCAGCAGCATTAGAGATCGCCCGTCGATTTGGGTTGCCGGAACATACAGACCCTCTTCGGTTGAAAGCGGAGCGGTCGCATTCAGGCCTGGCTGAACCACTACATCTTGGACTACTCCAACAATCAGTATGTCCTTGTCGACATAGTGGCCGATGGGATTTTCTCCAGAAAAGAATTTCTGCGCGAATGTCTGGTTCACGATTGCCACTGGCTGCGAATCCACAACGTCGGCATCGGTGAACACGCGACCTGCGAGCAGCGGAATCCGCAACGCAGCGAAATATTCGGGCGTTACGTATGTCTTCGACGACATCACCTGGCTTCCGGCATTCTTCCCGTCGCTGAGCGTGATCCCATCATTCAGTGCACGCTCATAGGGCAGACTGAGGCCGACTGCTGCATACTGCACGCCGGGAATCTGCCGCATTGCTGCAGTGCTCGAACTCAGCAGTTTCTGGAACGCCGCCCGGACATGAAAGCGTGCATCGTCCAATGAAGCCTTGGCGGTCATGACTCCGGTCGCGTCGAATCCCGCAGGCAACGTTTGTAGATGGACCAGGGTCCGGATCAGCAAGCCTGCCGCCGCCAGAAGCACAACCGTTAATCCCACCTCCGCCACAATCAGGCTCTGACGCAAGCGCAGCTGATTCGCGCCACCAGCAGTCCGGCTTGCGATTGCACTGCGGAGATCAAATCGTCGGGACGTCAGCGCCGGCAACATCCCAAATAGCACACTCGTGGTGAGCGAAATTGCCGCTGTAAAAATCAAGGCGTTACGATCAAGCGTCACTGCTCCCACCGGCAGAAAATGTTCGGGCAAAAACCGGAGCACTCCTCCCATTGCAAAGAAACCAACCGACACTCCGGCCACACCTCCCAGCGAAGCAAGCAATAACGCCTCAATCCAGAACTGTTTTTGAATCTGCCACCGCGACGCACCCAAAGCCATTCTTGTGGCGACCTCAGGCGAGCGCCGTAATATCCGTACTAGGGTCAATCCGGCCAGATTTGCGCACGCGATCAGAAGGATGAAGCCCGCGGCCAGCATCAATGCCAAAACTTGAGGGCGCAAAGTGAACGTCTGCCCTTTTTGCAGGGGAACAGTGTAGTAACTCACTTGCGCGTTCGGACTGTCGTTGAGTTCATAGCGGCCGGCGCGCTGCAGCCAGGTGCGATTGATCTCGCCGTCCGCCTGCCGCCAGTTCGCATCATCGCGCAGCCGTACAATCACGTCGAAGTTCGTGCCTCCGCCTTCGCCCTCCTGGCTCGCCTGCAGCGGCGTATACAAATCCGCGTTCAAGGGAGTAGTGATTCCCTGCGGCAGAACACCAACTACTGTGTACGGTTCGCCCTTGAGCAGAACGCTCCTGCCGGAAATATTCGGATCAGATCCGAAAGTGTTTCGCCAAACTTCGTAGTTAATGACCGTCGTCTTCGGTCCATGAGATCGATCCTCAATGTCCGAGAAACTGCGCCCGATAACGGGGCGGATACCCAAGACATCGAAATAATGTGCCGAGACTCGGGCTGCATGCAGGTACTCAGCGCGTGATTCGGCCTGCAGGTTCACACCTGACGTGCCCGTCGCTGAGACGGCGGCCACTAGAGATGGCACGTTGTCCCGCAACAGTTCCCACTGCTCTCCGTTGATGTGGTGGCGTTCATCGGATGAGAACGGACCCCTAATCCGCGTAAAGATCGTTCCCATGCGCTCGGGCTGGTGATAGGGCAGGCTTTTCAGGAGGACTGCGTTCGCTACCGAAAAG
>DATJWZ010000873.1:0-10707 GCA_035500795.1 Candidatus Eiseniibacteriota bacterium
GGGAGTGACGTCAGATTTGTAGACCCACAAATGGCCGGATTTCAGGCGGGCGGCGCCGCGTGGTGAAACTCTAATCTTGGGGAGACCAGATTCTTTCGAAGTTGGGGGCATGAAGACATGGTAATGCGTGACGGCGATGCACCGGTATTTGACGTCACCGACAACCAAAGTCGCTCTATGCTAGGCTGCCGCCATGAAAAGGCAGCTTGCAATTTTCCTCACTGTAGTCGTTGGTTGTGCTTCTGCTGTTGCGGCGGATGTTGAGATGTTTCGCGGGAACCCGCAACATACGGGAGTGATTGCGGATTCGGCGACGCCTAAAGGAGGCGCATTCATCAATCCCAAGTGGCGCTTCCAAACCGGTGGCAGGATTCGATCATCGGCGGCGCTGGTAAAGGGCGTCGTTTATTTCGGTAGTGACGACGGGTATCTGTACGCGTTGAAAGCTATCGATGGAAGTATGGTGTGGAAGTTCAAGACTGGCGGCGCGGTCTCGTCGTCACCGGCAGTCGCAAAAGGCTTGGTCTATTTCATGAGTGGCGACGGAGTATTCCGCGCGCTCGAAACAAAATCCGGGGAAGTACAGTGGACGGTCGCCACGGGTACATCATTGCCGTTTCAGGGTGGATGGGACTGGTTTCTTTCGTCCCCGGTCCTCTCGGAACAGAGCGTCGTTTTCGGCGCGGGCGATGGATTGATTTATGCGCTCGATGCCATCTCGGGCAAAAAAGAGTGGACGTTCAAGACAGCAGGACCGGTGCGGGCGACTCCAGCGATTGCCAACGGGATTGTTTACGCCGGTAGCATGGATGGAACGTTGTACGCGCTCGATCTGAAATCGGGAAATCTGAAATGGAAGTTCAAGACGGAAGGAAATCAATATTTTCCGGTGGGTGAGATTCAGTCCTCACCCGCGGTCGCGGATGGAACTGTATTCTTCGGGAGTCGCGATGGATGTTTGTACGCAGTCGACGCCGAAACAGGGAAGCAACGCTGGCGTTACTCGAATGAAGGGAACTGGGTGATCTCGTCGCCCGCGGTTGCCGACGGATTGGTGATCACGGGCAATTCCGATGGGGAGTACATTCACGCCATCGATGAGCAGACTGGAAAAGAAAAATGGCGACGGGATACAAAGATCAACGTGTTTTCGTCGGCGATAGTGATCGGCGGGTCTGTCGCGATTGGTGATTTTTACGGGAAAGTCTGGTTCCTCGATCTGAAGACCGGAGAGCCTAAGTCCGTCTACTACTTCGAGGAGAGAGTCAACGCGTCGCCGATCGTCAGCGATGGCGTGCTGTATATAGGTTGCGAAGACTACAACTTCTACGCTTTTCAGTAAGACGTACCGCTTTTGATAGGACGTCCGTTTAGCTGGCGGCGTGCTCGGAAGGTGCGGCGGGGACAGCTTGTTTCGTGTGGGAGCCGGAGGATGCTTCATGGCGAGCGGCATCCAGATCAGAGTTTAGTGAATCAAGGATCACCATCGGAAGTTCTGCGCCGAACTCGTCGAGTTCTTCCTCGCTCCAGTTGCCGTTCAGGCGCGTGGATCCGGTGATGTCTTCCGGAAAAGCTTCGCGGTAGTTGCCTTCGCGAATAAGGATGTCGCCGAGTAACCGTCCGGTGTGAACGTCATAGACACGGCGGCTGGCTTGCCCTCCGGCGTTGGTCAGGCAGAGAAGAACTTCACCGTCAGTCGCGAATTCGGGACGGTAATACCAGGCTTGCGGTGCATCGATCTTGGGGTGATGGCGCTTGGGCCTATGAGCAGTTTCGGTTTTTTCGACCAGTTCTTCCTTCGGATTGAAGTAGAGAATGCGCTGGCAGGAATCGCAGATTACAGTTTCCTTGCCCGAGCGGACGTCATTGTAAGTCTGCGGCCGCAGCATCACCTGGCACGCCATGCATTTGTGATCGCGAACCTCGGAGATGCCGCTGCCGCGGAATTTCGAAACGCGCTCGTAATGCCGAAGCAGGTCTTCGCGAACTCCGGTGCGGAGTTGATCCCGCTTGCCCCTGGCTTCGCCAAGCAGCTTTTCGTCTTCGGCCGTACGCTGGCGCGCCTGCTCTTTTTCCTTTTCGATCTCGGCAGTTTCGGCTTTCAGTTCTGCCTGCGCCGCTTTGACTTCCTTGTCGCGCGCGTCGGCATTCACCATCAGTTCAAGGATCTTGTCCTCGTTCGCGGTGATTTCTTTTTCAGCGAACTGAATTTCGTGCAGAAGCGCTTTGTATTGATCGTTGGTCTTTACGTCAAGAGATTGGTCGCGATACTTGGAGATCTTGCCGCGGAGGTCGCTGATGTTGGTTTCGAACTTGCGGCGGGCTGCATCGTCGGCCTTGACGGCGCCCTGAGCTCTCTCGAGCTGAGCTTTGGTTCCGGCGAGTTTCTGTTCGATCGTGGCGACGCGTTTGGGTAGTTCGGCGATTTCGTCGTGCAGGCGGCGGATTTCCTTGTCTACATCCTGCAGTTTCAGCAGATTTTCTATGTCTGGAAGCATCCGGAATAGCTTGATTTTACCACGCTAACTGGCCTTTTCCGCTGACAATCGACGCGGAAGACAGCGCGAAATCGCTCACCTCGGGAGCACTGAGGGCCACGGAGGAAGCTTTCTTCGACGACCTAACTCGGTGTTAAACTCGTTCCTTCGCTTTGGCGCTGATTATTTCTTGCCTGAGAGGTCACTTCGTGAAAATAAAGAACTATTTTCTGGCTTGTCCCGTCCTGCTTGCAGTTTTTGTGCTGTCCGTCTTTTCAAGTGCCCAGAATGCTCCTACTAAGCCCCTGACGATTGATGCGATATTTCAGCCGGGAGGGCTGGCCGGGCGCGGCCCTGAGACCTCAGAATGGAGCCCGGATGGAACAAAGTTTTCTTTCGTGCAGCGCGATGTCAAGGGAGAGCAAGGCGAGTTGTGGTATGTAGACCCGGCGACCGGCGAGAAAAAGGTATTGGTCAGCGCGGCGAAGCTGGCTTCACTCGATCCGGATGTGAACAAGGTCAAGAATGAGCGCGAGAAAGAACGGCTCACGCGCTACCACGTCGCTGCGTATTTGTGGGCTCCGGATTCGAAGCACATGCTGTTCGATTCCCAGGGGCAGCTTTGGCTCTATGACCTGGGCAATGAGACGGCAGTGCAGTTTACGTCGGCGCCCGATCCAAGCGGCGATCCGAAGTTCTCTCCCGACGGAAACCATCTTGCTTACGTGCGCAAGCACAACCTGTATGTCAGGCCAGTGAACGGCAAAGACGAAAAGCAGCTCACCAAAGACACGGACGAGAATCTTCTGAACGGCGATATCGATTGGGTCTACGCAGAAGAGTTGGGCGTACGCAGCAATTATTTCTGGTCGCCGGACAGTAAACAAATCGTCTTCTTGCACATGGACGAAACGAAGGTGCCCACGTATCCCATCACCGACTGGATACCGACGCATCCCACGGTTGATCAGGAGAAATATCCGAAGGTGGGCGATCCGAATCCTGTGGTGAAGCTCGGCGTCATCGACGCGGACAAGGGCAAGCCGCGTTGGATCGCGCTCACTAGCAATGAAGACACGTACATTCCGCGCTTCGGATGGGTCAATGCAAGCGTGATCTGGGCCGAGGTGCTGAACCGTACTCAAGACAAAATGGATTTGTACTTTGTCGATGCCAAGTCTGGAAAGTCACGGATCGTTCTGACGGAGGACACACCCGGCGCCTGGATTGATTTCGAACATGTCGAGGTGAAATTCCTGAACTCGGGCAGCCAGTTCCTGTGGCCGAGCTGGCGCGACGGCAACATGCACATTTACCTCTACAGCTTTGACAAGCAGAATCCGATGGGTGCGGATGCGAAGCTCGATCGGCAACTGGAGAAAGGCGATTACGAAGTGCTGGGGATCGATGGGGTGGACGAAGCTTCGAACACAGTGTTCTTTGAAGCGAACAAGGATGATCCGCGCCAGCAGCATATCTATTCCGTGAAGATGGATGGATCTGAACTGAAGGACCTAACGCCTCAGGAAGGTATTCACTTTGGAAACTTCAGCGACAATGGCAAGCATTACACGCACATGTCCTTCGGACCGCATGCCTCGCCGAGTCTGGAGTTGTGCGCCGTGGGCGGTGCGTGCAATTCCGTTTGGAAAGCACACGACGAGATTGCCGAGTACGGATTGCGTGATCCGCAGTTCCTTGAATTCAAGGCAGACGACGGCACAACGCTCTACGGCCGTTTGTTGCTGCCTGCGGAGTCCCCGTCAGGCAAGATTCCGGTCATCGTGAATATCTACGGCGGCCCAGCGGGACAGACAGTTCGCAAGGGAACGCCGGATGCATTCGATGAAATCCTGTCGCGCAAAGGATTTGCCATTTTTTCTGTCGATAACCGGGGCACGCCAGGCCGCGACAAGAAATTCCAGACTGCCATTCGTCACGAGTTCGGCGCCGTAGAACTGAAAGATCAGCTCACAGCTCTTGATCAGCTATTGGAGCGGTTCCCGCAGCTCGATAAGGACCGTATTGGCATCTGGGGCTGGTCGAACGGCGGGTCGATGACGCTCTATTCCATGACCCACTCCGATCGATTCAAGGCGGGAGTGGCCGTCGCTCCGGTAACAAGTCAGGTTAACTACGACTCGATCTACACCGAGCGCTACATGGGCCTGTTGAGTGAAGACAAGGCAGGCTACGAGATGTCGGACGTGACGAAAGCCGCAGATAAGTTGCATGGAGCTCTGCTGCTCGTGCACGGCACGAGCGACGACAACGTTCACTTCCAGAACAGCATTCAAATGATCAACGCGCTGATCAACTCCGGGAAACAGTTCCGGCTGATGATCTATCCGAACAAGACGCACTCGATTGCCGGAAAAGATGCGAGGGTGCATCTGTTCACCATGATTGAGGATCACTTTGAGAGGGAGTTGAAGTAAGACAGTACTCAGTACTCAGATACCCGGCCGGTACAGTCTGATTAACCAGTTATCATTCTGAGCGAAGCGAAGGACCTCTGCATTTTGCCTGCAGTGAGGCACTGTCGGCGAGGTGCATGGGGCCTTCGGCGCGAAAGGACCGCCTCAGGATGACAACAAATCTTGTGATTAGTTCCGGCGGACTACTTGTTCTTCTCAGCCTTCTTCGAGCTGCTTTCCTTCGTAGTCGATTCCGACTTCTTTTCTTCCTTTTTCGTCTCCTTGGAGTCCTTGCTGCCGGATTCTGAAGACGGAGCGCTCGACTTCTTGGCGTAGTCGGTTACATACCAGCCGGAACCCTTAAACTGCACGGCGGGTGCAGAGATCGTCTGTTCGACCGGTCCTCCGCATTCGGGGCATTTCTTGACCGGCTTATCGGAGAACTTCTGGATTTTTTCAAAGCGATGGCCGCACTTCTTGCATTGATATTCGTAAAGTGGCATGGATGTGAGACGGTTGTGAGGGACAAACCAGTTTCATCTCGATTCTATGGAGGAAGCGAGTTCGCGTCAATTTTTCGGTAAGTGGCGGAAGCTGACTAAACTTCTTAACCACGAAGTATCAGGAAGGAAGGCATGAGCAGGCTTCCTTCGCGTCCCTTGAGCCCTTTGTGGTTAGTCGTTCGCGAGCCGTTTTGGCGCTGTATTGCGCCATGCCGCCCGAATTGCTTTTGCCAAGACATCCTTCTTAGCCGCTTTCAGGAGCACGCTTGTAGCTCCGCGGCTTCCCCAGACGCCTTTCACGGGAACGAAGGCCTCCGGATAATCCTTCGAGAAGTAATGCTGCTCTTCTGGCGATAGCTTGACCATGCCTCGCGTTTTATCGGGATAGCCGAGCGTAGCGAAGATCTTTCCCGCAACGCGAAAGTCCGGATGATTCATGTGGGAGCGCTCTTCGACTTCGGGCAACGACAAGGCAATTTTGCGGAAATCGTTCGCGGTCATCGATGGCTCCTCGGGTCGTACGTTAGCACAACGCAGGAGCGGCAGAGAAAGGTACGCAGGTGAAGCAATATGTTCTGCGCCGAAGAAAAGGCCGGGGATTTCTCCCCGGCCTTGGGATACTGAGCCTTTACATACAAGATACGAACTACGCGGTGCGGGCCAGGTCGAAGCGATCGTGGTTCATGACTTTCGTCCACGCCGCCACGAAGTCTTTCACGAACTTCTCTTTCGCGTCCGAGCAGCCGTAGACCTCAGCGATCGCGCGCAGTTGGGAATGGGAGCCGAAGATCAGGTCGACACGGCTGGCAGTCCACTTGCGTTCATTCGTTTTGCGGTCCCGACCTTCGTAGATGGCTCCAGAACCGTTGGACTCCGTCGAAGGCTGCCATTGCGTCCCCATATCAAGCAGGTTGACGAAGAAGTCGTTCGTGAGCATCTCTGGCCTCTTGGTGAACACGCCGTGCTTGGAGTTCCCGGCATTTGCACCCAGAACGCGCAGCCCACCAACCAGGACCGTCATCTCAGGAGCGGTCAGGCGCAGTAACTGTGCCCTGTCCACTAACATCTCTTCCGGCGAAAGGCGCTTGGCATGGAAATAGTTGCGGAAGCCGTCTGCTTTCGGCTCGAGAGGCTCGAAAGATTCGACGTCGGTCTGCTCTTGGGATGCGTCCATGCGTCCCGGAGTGAATGGGATCTTCACATCCTGTCCCGCGGCCTTCGCGGCTTTTTCAATCGCCGCATCGCCGCCGAGAACGATCAGGTCCGCCAAAGAAACCTTCTTGCCACCAGACTGAGAAGCGTTGAACTCCTTCTGAATGGCCTCGAGTTTCTGCAATACCTTTTCTAGTTGAGCAGGCTGGTTGACCTCCCAATCCTTCTGCGGTTCCAGGCGAATGCGCGCGCCGTTCGCCCCACCGCGCTTGTCGGAGCCCCGGAAAGTCGATGCCGAAGCCCACGCCGTCGAAACCAATTGAGAGACGGACAGACCAGACGCCAAGATTTTAGCTTTGAGAGCGGTGACATCCTGCTCGTTGATGAGCGGATGATTCACTGCAGGAATCGGATCTTGCCACGACAGCGTCTCCTTGGGAACAAGTGGCCCAAGATAACGCTGGATGGGTCCCATATCGCGGTGTGTCAGCTTGAACCATGCTCGTGCGAAAGCATCTGCAAACTGATCCGGATGCTCATAGAAACGCCGTGAAATCTTTTCGTACGCGGGATCAAACCGCAGGGAAAGATCGGTGGTCAGCATGGTTGGTGCGTGGTGCTTCGAGGGATCATGTGCGTCGGGAATCGTGCCAGCGCCGGCACCATTCTTCGGCGTCCATTGATGTGCGCCGGCAGGACTCTTGGTGAGTTCCCAGTCGTATTTGAATAGGTTCTCGAAGAAGTTGTTGCTCCACTTGGTCGGCGTGGTGGTCCAGGTGACCTCCAGGCCACTGCCGATCGCGTCTCCAGCTTTTCCAGTCTTGAATTTGCTCCGCCAGCCAAGCCCCTGCTCCTCGATCATCGCGGCTTCGGGCTCGGCGCCTACATTGTCCGCGGGGCCTGCGCCGTGCGTCTTGCCGAAAGTGTGACCACCGGCGATCAAAGCGACGGTTTCTTCATCGTTCATCGCCATGCGGAGGAAGGTTTCGCGAATGTCCCTGGCCGCGGCGAGTGGATCGGGCTTGCCGTTCGGTCCTTCGGGGTTCACATAAATCAAGCCCATCTGCACGGCAGCGAGCGGATTCGAAAGGTCGCGATCGCCCGAGTAACGCTCGTCGGCGAGCCACTTGCCTTCCGGACCCCAGTAGACGTCCTCTTCGGGCTCCCACACGTCCGGGCGGCCGCCGCCGAAGCCAAACGTTTTGAAGCCCATCGACTCGAGGGCAACGTTGCCGGCGAGAATCATCAGGTCGGCCCACGAAATTTTCCGGCCATATTTCTGCTTGATCGGCCACAGCAGCCGACGCGCTTTGTCGAGGTTCACGTTATCGGGCCAGCTATTGAGGGGCGCGAAACGTTGCTGCCCCGCCCCGGCGCCGCCGCGGCCGTCGCCGATGCGGTACGTTCCGGCGCTGTGCCACGCCATACGAATGAACAGCGGTCCGTAGTGCCCGAAATCGGCCGGCCACCACTCCTGCGAGTCGGTCATTAAGGCGTGAAGGTCTTTTACTACGGCGTTCAGATCGAGGCTCTTGAACTCTTTGGCGTAGTCGAAGTTCTCACCCATCGGGTCAGAGAGGTTGGAGTGCTGGTGAAGCACCTGAAGGTTCAGCTGGTTGGGCCACCAGTCGCGGTTCATCGGTGCGGAAGCACCATGGTTGAACGGGCATTTACTTTCTGCAGCTTTGTGTTGCTCTTGCTTGGCAAGTTCTGTTTCCATAAATTCATTCTCCTCAACATAAGTAAAGACGGCGATGAAGTTCACAGCAGCGTGAACGGTGGCGATCAACGTTTTGCGCTGCAGCGGCGGCAGAGTCCGAAAACTTCGACTAGCGGTTGGCTCAGATCGAAGCCCACAGGAATCTGCCGGGCAATACGTTTGAAATCGACAAAGTCACCTTCGATGTCCTGCACGGACTTGCAACGAGTGCAGACCAGATGGTGATGAGGTTTCAGGTTTCCATCCACACGCAGTGTGGAAGTGTGCGGCGAGACCTCGCGCAAAAGGCCGCGCTCAACGAAGAGACGGAGATTGTTGTAGACAGTCGCTAAAGATATAGATGGGATTCGTTTGCGGACCGTCTCATAGATCTGCTCAGGAGAATGATGTCCGTGAGCAGCGATAACGGCTTCGTATACTACCTGCCGCTGGTGCGTGACCGCGAGACCGCACTTGCCGGCAAGATCGCGAAATTGCTGATGGGAGAGTTGCATTAATCCACAGCCCAGGCAACGGATAGATTGTTATTGAACGATAATTATTATCAAACTTGCGATCCGGGATGTCAACTGCCCGCGCTCGATTCTGTCATTCCGAAGCGAGGAGTCCGCTTTTCGCGAGCGGCTTGTTCTCTGCGAGCGAGAACAGATTCCTCCTGTCTCGCTTCGCTCGCACGCCGGAATGACAAACCCTCCTTCTAGCTCATTGTTAGAACGACCCTGAAGCGAGCCCGCCCACTGAGCATCTGGTTGTAAGCCTCGCCGGCCTTTTCCAGGGGATACCGTTCTATCATCGGGCGCACACCCGTCAATGCGCTGAACTGCAGCGTGTCTTCCCAATCGATGGCGGAACCTGAGGCCCAGCCGCGTACGTTCCTGCTGCCGAAAATCAATTGAACAGGAGTTACGGTCAACGATTCCATGCCTGCGCCAACCACCATCAGCGTGCCGCGCGGGGCCAGACCGTCAATCAGGGCAGAGATCGCTTTCGAATCGGGAGCGGTTGCGAGGACAACGCGAGCTCCGCCGATCTTCTGCAGGGCCTCAACTGGAGCCTCTGTGTCCGTGTCGATGTAAGCATGTGCACCTAATTTTTTGGCCAAGGCCGCCTTGTCGGCTCCGCGCCCAATCGCGACGGTGTGGAATCCCATTTGGCGTGCGTATTGAATTCCGAGATGTCCCAAGCCACCAATGCCCTGGACCGCAACCAGATCGCCAGCGCGGGCCCCGGCATTGCGCAGCGCGTTGTAGACCGTGATGCCGGCGCAAAGCAAGGGCGCGGCTTCGTCTGAGGGCAGATCATCGGGCATTGAGGCTACCGCTTCAGCATTGGCGATCATGTACTCCGCGTATCCGCCGTCGAAATGAATCGCCGTAATCTTCTCAACCTTACAGTTGATGAAATCGCCGCGTCGGCATGGATCGCATACAAAGCAGTGTCCGCCGTGCCAGCCCACACCCACACGCTGGCCAGGCTCCCATTGGCTGACATCTGGACCGACGGCGTCAATACGTCCAGCGATTTCGTGTCCGGGAATGCGCGGGTATTGGACACCAGGGAAATGCCCTTCCTTTACGAGCACGTCACTATGACAAACGCCGCAGGCCTCTACCTTGATACGCACTTGACCACGTCCAGGCTGCGGGATAGGACGTTCGACTACTTCGAAGTTCCCACCGGCTTTACTGACTTGAACGGCTTTCATGAGACCTCATTTCTAATCAACAGCACTTGATCGTTGCAAAGATACTGATGAGTAATTCGGATGGCAGATGCAAAATCGCAGCGCGAACGAAATAGTCGAAAAGTCACCGTTGATTCGGGCAGGGAAGCTTGGGCGAAATATGTAGCCCGAATTTCTATCAAGTGCGAGAACTACCTCGACCGTCGTTACTTGACTTTCAATGCCAGTTCGGGCAGACCGCTCGGTCGGTGATCACTGTTCTGCCGGTGCTAGAATCATACGTTTTGTGCTGAGCTGAATTTGGCATCAAAGTCAGGTGGCAATTTATGGCTGGTGCAACAGGAGAAGGCACAATGCTGGCGGTGGTTAAGCCGACAGCGGCTGCTGGCGCAGATGTACGCGAGGTAAAGATTCCGGCCTTTGGACGCACCGACGTCCTCGTCAAAGTCAAAGTCGCGTCCATCTGCGGCACGGATCTGCACATATACAACTGGGACCGCTGGGCGCAAAACCGCATCCACCCTCCGCTCATTCCGGGGCATGAATTTTGTGGCGAGGTTGTAGCTTTCGGCGATGAAGTGACCAGCGTGAAGGAAGGCGACTTCGTTTCCGCGGAGATGCACGTCGCCTGTGGCAAGTGCCTGCAGTGCCGCACCGGCGAGGCGCACATCTGCCAGAACGTAAAGATCATTGGTGTCGATGCCGACGGCGCCTTCGCCGAATACGTTGTCATCCCTGAATCGAACATCTGGAA
>DATJWZ010000874.1:0-2768 GCA_035500795.1 Candidatus Eiseniibacteriota bacterium
CAACCGCAAAGGGGCCGGAATGACGCTGGCAGCGCGCGTTTACGAGCCTTCGACCGGCCGGGTCCTCGAAGTTTCAACCACGCAGCCTGGCGTGCAGTTCTACACCGGCAACTTTCTCGATGGCAGTGTGACCGGCAAGGAGGGGCATGTCTACAAGCGACGCTATGGACTCTGCCTGGAGACGCAGCACTTCCCGGACTCGCCGAATCACCCGAAGTTCCCAACGACGATCTTGAAGCCGGGAGAGAAGTTCCACCAGACCACCGTGTTCAAGTTTTCGACGAAGTAACAAGTGCCATAACCACAAAAGACACGAAGGTTCACGAAGGAATTCAAAATCCTTCGTGAACCTTTTTCAGATTCACTCCGTTCGCAGTTCCTGCACGAGAGCTCTCTCGACTTTCTTCTGGTGATCAGCCGCAAGTTTCTTGCCTGCAGAAGTGAGGTAGAAGGTATCGATTGCCATCTGACCTTCAGTGTCGATGAGGGCAATCTCGATATTGCACTGTTGGTCTGAAAGACAAGACGAAATCCGATGTAGCAGGCGGGGCCGATCCTGTGCGATCACCTGCACGATAGTCGTCGTCGAGGAAGAACTGTCGTCAAACTCGACCTTGGTTTCCACTCTCACTTTCGTAATGGCGCCTTTTTCGGAGCGCTGGCGGTCGCGGAGCATTTTGTCCAGATCTGCTTCGCCGAGCAGGACGCTCGCGACGCTACGCTTGAACCGGTCCCATTCGGAGAGATTCAGTTCCAGCGTGCGGAAGCGATCCGTGAAATAAAGAGTGTCGACAACGATTCCAGCTTCGTTGGAGAAAGCATTGGCCTTTACGATGTTCATGCCCCACGCGGCAAGCACACCCGCGAGCCTTGCAAATAGTGCCGGCCGATCTGTGGTCACCAGCGTTAGGTCATACCAATGGCGCCCACGTTTCAGGTCAACCTGTACGGGATCGGGCACCAGTTCCTCAGCCATCTGCATGTGGTGCATCACCTCTTCGGCCGTATGCACGAGCAGATAGCGCCTTGGGAATCCTTCCAGGAACGTCTTGAACTTGGTGCCTGTGACTGGAGCCAACGATCGCAAACGAGCCAGCTTCTCGTCATTGACATCACCATGCACGCGCTGGTCGGCGCTCCGGTTCAGGTAATTCTCGGCCGCAATGTATAGTTGCCAGACGTTCTCAGCCTTCCACGGAGTCAGCGCCTCTGGGTTGACCGCCTTGATGTCGGCATAAGTTAACAAGCAGAGCATCTTGAGGCGTTCTGGTGTGCCCATTTTTTCGGCAAATGCCGCGACCGTTCCCGGATCAAAAATGTCCCGGCGCAGTGTCGCGGACAGCTCAAGATGATTCGCGATTAGAAACAGAACCTCCGCTCGCTCTTTGGGATCTAGATCGAGGCGATCCATCGCGCGGTTGGCGATCTCAAGGCTGGCCTCGACGTGATTGTCCGCAGGCACTCCTTTGCCCGTGTCGTGAAGAAGAAGAGTCAGGTAGAGAAGTTCCGGATCTTCTAGCTCTCCCAGCAACTCGGCATAGCGCTTATCCCATTCCGATTGCGATTGCTTCAGACGATGCAGGGATTCGATCGCCAGAAACGAGTGCTCATCCACCGTGAAGCGATGATAGAAGTCACGAATGACCAGGGAATCGATCAACTTCAATTCCGGCAGCAGCAAGCCAAGCAAGCGCAGCGAGTGCATAGCTCGCAAGGCATCGGCGGCGAATGGCTGCAAAAGCGTTTCCTGAAGGTAAAGCCATAGTTCGGCGCCGCGCGGCGGTGTTGCAGCCAACGCGGGCAGAGCCTGTTCTACGCGATATTCTGTGGTTGCGCTCAGCTTCAGTCCCTGATGCGCCATGAAATGAAAGAGGCGCAACAACACTTCAGGATCCTGCAAAGCCGAGGGTTGCTGAAGAAAGATCAACCCGTCTACCACGGAAAAGTCCGGAGTGGTGACGCGGGTACGCCAGCTCTGCACCTGGCGATAGAGTGCCGACCAAGCCTCGGGGATTTCCTCAAGCAGCTGGGTAACGGCGCGCTGCACCGAGCGCGCATGTCCGAAGTAGATACGCATCCAGTCGGCAGCCGTTAGTTGCTGCGCATCGCGGGCGCCGATTTTTCGCGCGGCAGCCTCGTCTTGGGCCTCCCAGCTCAGCGTGTTGTCGTCACGACCGTGTCGAAAGTGCAGGAAACAACGAGCTGACATCAGGAAATCAATTGCCGCATCGAGCTGTCTTCGCACCGGCGCGCGCAGTGAACTCGCATCGGGCCAGTCGTGAAGTTTGTCGATGGCTGAGATTAGAGCAAGCCAGTTCGCCACATTGCAGTCCCGCAGCCCGCCGGGAGCTTCCTTCAAGTTCGGCTCGAGATGGTAAAGCGTCATCCCGTGCTTGGCGTGGCGCTCTCGCGTCACCTCGGCGAGGCCTTGTAATAACGTCTTGGACTCGCGCATCACAAGTTTTGGGATTACCTTGTCGTGCAACTTGCGAAAGAGATCGCGATCGCCCGCCAGATGTCGACAATCCAAGAGTGAGATGGTGAACTCGGTATTATTCGAATCGTAACGGTCACATTCCGCAAGTGTGCGCGACGCAGGACTCAGCTTCAGCCGAAGGTCCCACAATTCCTGCGAAAACCGGCGAACGGGGTCTTTGAAAATCTGCTCGGCGTCACGTTCGCCGAAAAGGAAGAGAACATCTATGTCGGAATACGGAAAGAGCCAGCCGCGCCCGAAGCCGCCGGTCGCGATGAGAGCGAGATTGGCA
>DATJWZ010000875.1:0-2458 GCA_035500795.1 Candidatus Eiseniibacteriota bacterium
CGTCGCGAGCAGGGGATTGATGTCGATCTCCTTGATCCAGGGCTGCTCCAGCACAAGCTGGCTGAAGCGCACCAGGAGTTGTTCGAGACCTTCCAGATTCACGGGCTTGCGCCCCCGGACTCCACGCAACGCTGCGAAGATTCTGGTCTGCTCCATCATGCGCTGCGCGAGTGTGGTGTTCAATGGCGGTAGAGCGAGTGCGCGATCACGATAGACCTCGACCATGACACCGCCGGAGCCGAACAGGATCACGGGGCCGAACTGAGCATCAATCGTGCTGCCGAGAATGAGTTCGTATCCATCAAGGCGAACCATGGGTTGAACGGTGACGCCGAGGAAGTGCTGCGCACCTGCTTTCTCAATGACGGAACTGCGGATGGACCGAAATGCTTCTCTAGTCTCGTCGTCATTGTTCAGGTTCAGCTTCACTCCATCTACTTCGCTTTTGTGCGCGATCGTGTTGGAGAGCAGCTTGAGGGCGACTGGATAGCCGATGGCACGCGCGGTGACGATAGCTTCATCTTCGGTCGATACTTTCCGTGTTTCGACAACTGGAATACCATGCGCAGCCAAGACCTGCTTGGCCTCGTACTCATTCAGCAGAGTGCGTTCGCTGCTTCGAATTTTCTGGATGGAATCGCCGACTTGTTTTCGCGACTCGAAGGGAACCTCTGTTGTCTCGATTGAGGCGGGAGTTTCATACAGTCCATGGAGGTTGTAGGTGTAGCGCCACATGTAGGTAAAAGCGCGGGCGGCAGTATCGGGATAGGAGAATGTTGGAATGCCGGCAGTGTTGAGGATTGAGGTGCCTTCGGCGACGCCGTCGCCGCCCATCCAGCTAGCGATGAGCGGTTTTCCGGACGAGTGCGCGAATTGTGTTATCTGCCGCGCCACTTGCGTAGGATCGGCGAGTCCTTGCGGAGCGATAATCGCGAGCAGTCCATCACTGGCCGGGTCTTTCGAAACGAGATCAACTGCTTTTACGAATCGTTCCGCATTGGCGTCGGCGAGGACATCGACAGGATTGCCGCGGCTCCAGTGAGAGGAAAGAAATCCGTCGAGCTCGCGAACCGTGTCGGCGGATAAAACCGTGAGTTCGCCACCGGTTGCCATCAGGGCATCGGTTGCGAGAACGCCGGGGCCACCGGCATTGGTAACGATGCTGAGGTGCGGACCTCGCGGGCGGGGCTGCTTGCTGAGTACCTCCGCCATATAAAAGAGATCGGCGATGTTTTGTACGCGCAGCACGCCACAGCGGCGAAATGCGGCGTCGAGAACATCATCGCTCCCGGTGAGGGCCCCGGTGTGCGAGGCGGCGGCGCGCGAGGCTGCCTCGGAGCGTCCTGCTTTGATCACAATGATCGGCTTGCCGAGAGCAATTTCGCGCGCAGCCGAGAGAAAGGAACGCGCGTCTCCGACGGATTCCATGTAGATGAGAATGCTCTTGGTGTGGGGATCATCTCCGAAGTAGTAAATAAGGTCGCCCCAGCCAACATCGAGCATCGATCCGGTAGAGACGATTGCGCTGAATCCCACATGCTCTTTCCGGCTCCAGTCGAGAATGGCGGTTTGCAGCGCACCGCTCTGGCTGAGGAATGCGACGCTGCCTTTAGCAGGCATAGACTTCGCGAACGTCGCATTCAGGCCGATGGTGGGATTCATGAAACCCATGCAGTTTGGGCCGATCAAGCGAAGTGATCCGCGATTGAGGTGCTTTTCGATTTCTTCTTCGAGCATGGCGCCCTCGTGTCCTTGCTCGCGGAAGCCTGCGGAGATGACGACGGCGGACTTCACGCCGGCGTCTACACATTCACCGATGATCTGCGGTACGGTGGAAGCGGGTGTGACCACGATCGCAAGATCGAGGGGAGCCGGTGCGTCGGCTACTCGCTTGAGAGTTTTGATTCCCAGGACTTCTTCATTCGTGGGATTGATTGCATATACACGGATCGGAAATTTGCTGTCCAGCAGGTTGGAGATGACGCTGTGCCCGACTGCGCCGAGGCGATCTGTGGCTCCAATCAGAGCGACAGATTTAGGACGAAATAGAGGTTCGAGAGCGCCACGCGCGGGGGGCGGGGCCGTGTAGAGTTTCCCCACAGGAGACGTGGTCGCGCTGACAGACAACTGGCTCACGGAACCTCCGATGCTGCGAAACGTTATTTTTTCACAACCGGCGCGGTTGTATGTGCGCAGTTTTTCATCAGAGGGTGCCGGAGATCACAAATAGTCGTGTTTCACTAGAGGTTCCACGGATATCCATGATCACAAGGGCTTGTGACCGGCATCACACCCAAAAGTGCGCCGGTGCACTCTAATCACAACGGAGGTGCAGCGATATGCGCGCCCCTTACGGCCTTAATATTCTTGATAATTGTCTTACGTGTTCGGTTCGTGAAGAGCATCTGTTTTGTAATCTTTCGATTCACGCCGGACAACGACTCAACGAAATCAAATC
>DATJWZ010000876.1:0-1486 GCA_035500795.1 Candidatus Eiseniibacteriota bacterium
TGCGTTCAGTCTTTGATTCCATGGCCACTTGCCCCCTGCCTCTCATTTGCTGATACAGTGTCTCCCCTCATTCTACGCATCCGATGTCACCGGGAGGCATGAGGCCGACAAAAATCAGGGAGTTCGCAACGATGAGTGCAATCGCGGATATTTCGTCAAAGATCAATCCAACTTGCGGTCACCATCTTCGTAAATGCTCTTGAGGTCTGCCGTGCGGTGCTCTGTTACGGTCGTCAGACATTGTGAGTAGATCATCGGCGCCATGCTGCCCCCTTCGTACTGCTGCGCAGCGGCCTTGCACTGAATGTCCCGATAAGAAATCCATGTGCGCTCAGCTTCCTTCAGGCTTGCCAGGGCCGTTTCCTCGTACTTTGTCTGTTTCTGATCGCCTCGCTTTTGCGCCCGTGCCAAATCGTCGGTCATGTACTGCACAGCTTTGCGATAGACCTTGTTCAGATGTACGTCCGCTTGCTTGTACTCGAAGGCGGCACAATCGTCCATTTGTCGCTGGCTTATTGGTTTCTCCTCGCACGGATTTTGTGTCGTGGCTGTTTGTTGTGCAACCACGAGTTGTGGGAGGAATGGAAACAGGAGAAGAAAGGCCACAGTCTTCATGGTTCAAAGGATAATTGTTGTTATCAGGCCATGTCACAAGCGTGCGCTTTTCGTTCGTCTTTTTCGGGCATTTCGAGTGCTATTAAGATGTTTCACCAAGGAGGAAGTTCTCAGTTCTCGGGGTGGGGCTTCCTCTTAAGCGATCTTAAGAGGTGCAATTCTTTGATCATGGCCTCATTTGCCCTCAGCCTCATTTCGTCTGTAACAGGCCCGTTCGGGAAATCCGGCAGTGGTTCTGCATCGATTGGCTGCGTCCGGCTGCATGGAGTAGGCACTATTTCGGTGCGCGCATCATTGAAACTTGCATAGATCAGATAATCTCGGCCTTGCTCCATTTTGCCGTAAGAACAATCGACTCCTCCACCGGGACCGTTATTGGAGACGACCTCCGGCGTTGTCAGACCCTTGAACGGCTCTTTCACTCTCAACTGGACTCGGTAGTTAGCAGTACTGAACGAATGCAGTCCGGGCTTGTCGTCGCCGTTTTGCACCTGACCTCGATCGGAGTACCTATGAAGACTACTGAGGCATTGGCGAACGCTTGTTTGACGCACTCAGGCTGATTCTTGCAAGTCGTCGCGCAGGAGCATGCCTCGACCCGGGCTACCCCGATCAGCCCGGCAAACAGGAATGCTTCCACAATGAATCGACAACTCTTACTCACGCTCATGACATGAGTTTAAATTGAAATGCTCACGTCTCACGTCTGTCTGATGTAACTGTGGTAATCAAGCCATTGCGCTCAAAATGCGCGATCACAGGATGATGAGTGGAGGGGAAATCATCTTGGCTGTCCGCGAGTGGCCCCCTGGAGTCTTTTTTGGGGCGCTTCACGCGGCCCTGAAGGGCCGCTCTTTCCACCGTGGTACGA
>DATJWZ010000877.1:0-3571 GCA_035500795.1 Candidatus Eiseniibacteriota bacterium
AGCAGCCTAAAAGCTCCGAGCGGGGATACGACAGCCGACGCGGTCTCCGCGGTTGATTTCGATCGATATTTCCAGGCCTTTCCCGACCTGAAGAACGGATCGCAGCCAGCGCTGTCACCTGAGACACGTCTCGAAGTTGGCGATACCATCCATCGGACGATCATCGTTGGATATCCCAAAACTCTGAACGAATTCAACCAGCGGCAATCCGTCAGCGTGATCATCTGGCCCTACAACTACACAGTTCCGATAATCCTCAGCAAATGACGCTTGCGCAAATGGGCCCGAATAGGTTTCCATAGCGGCATGAAAATATTCCGCTCTCTTCTCGGTTCCCTTCTAATCGTCTTGTCTCTAACCCTTTTTGCACTGGGGGCGCCTGTGTCAAAAGACAGCAACTATTTCTTTTACGTCGGCTCCTACACCGGAAAAGACAGCACCAGCAAAGGTATCTCCCTCTACCGCTACAATGCGACCACGCATGACGTCACTCCGCTTGGCACTGCCGCCGAGACCACCAGTCCGTCTTTTCTGGCGATCAGTCCGAACCGGCAATTCCTGTATGCAGTCAACGAAGTTGGAGATTTCCACGGACCGAACAGCGGAGGCGTGAGCGCATTCTCCATCGACCACGCGACCGGCAAGCTGACGTTCCTGAACGAAGTCTCATCGCGCGGTGCCGGCCCTTGCTACATCACCGTCGACAAGACCGGAAAGTGGGTGCTCGTCGCAAACTATGACGGCGGAAGCGTTGCCGTGTTCCCCGTGCAGGCCGACGGCAAACTTGGCGAGGCGGTCTCCTTTGACCAGCACACCGGCCATGGTACGAACCCCGAGCGCCAGGAAGCCCCGCACGCCCATTCGATCGATCTCTCGCCGGACAACCGCTTTGCCTACGTTGACGATCTCGGACTGGATGAATTGATGGTCTACAAATTCGACGCTGCCACCGGCAAGCTCACGCCGAATGATCCGCCCTATGTGAAGCTTGATCCGGGATCCGGCCCACGCCATTTCGCTCTCGCGAAGTCGGCCAAATTCGCCTATGTCGTCAGCGAGATCAAGGGAACGGTCACGGTCTTCTCCAACGACCCGCAAACCGGCCGTTTGGAGAAATTGCAGGTAATTTCGACACAGGCCGAAGGCTTCAAGGGAGACATCGAAGACGCCGAAATCGAAATTCATCCTTCTGGCAAGTTCCTCTATGCCTCGAATCGCGGCGACGGCAACAGCATCGCCGTATTCGCGATTGATCCGGCCAAGGGAACCTTAACAAAGGTCGATATCACTCCAACGCAGGGAAAGGCTCCTCGTCATTTCATGTTCGATCCCACTGGCACTGTGCTCTTCGCCGAAAACATGAGCTCAAATAATGTTGTCCTCTTCAAAATCGATCAGCGGACGGGCAAACTCACGCCAATGGGAAAGAGTTTCGACGTGGGGCAGCCTGTGTGCCTGAAGTTCTTAACTCATTAGCCAAATTGCCTCTTCAAGGAAGGGTCCCATGTCCCGATCAACCACAAAGGCCACGAAGAAAAAAGTCGCTGCCTTTCGTGATACTTCGTGTCCTTAGTGGTTTATAGATTTAGCCGAAGAGCCGGAATGAACGTTTGGGCATGAGTTACTGCTTCTTCTGAATCCCTCTTCTCCTCACCAAATGGGTGCTCGCATCCGGCTTGATCTCGTCGTACTTCAAACACGAGATCGAGCCGTCGACTTCGAGCACAGACAACGCAACCTGGTCCACGCTATTAATCCCGTGTTCGCGCAGCGCGCGGTGCAATTCATCCATGCTGACGTGTTCTTTCGCCATATGTGTTTCGATCACTTTGCCGTCATGCACGAGTAAAGAGGGCTGGCCCTGAATCAATTTGCGGAAGCGGCGATTCGCGCCCGATGCCTCAGCGAGCACATAGTTCAAGATGAGCAATGTGCAAGCGGCGACCGCACCGCCAGTCAACGATGTGTCGGGCCCGGTCATCGCATTCTGTACGGAATTCGAAAGGAGGAGCAGCAGCGTAAGGTCGAACGGAGTCATTTGTCCGACCTCACGCTTGCCGCTTAAACGTACGCCGATCAGCACCAGCAGATAAATCACCCCGGTCCGCAGGACAATCTGCACCAGCACATGACCACCGGGAAAGAATGCCGAATTCAATTGCCCGACACTCCACCGGCGGTCACCGGCGTCGGAGCATTCTTGGGAGTACTGAGGTATCCCGTTGCTTTGTTCTTCTCCACAGTCCAGATCACCAATTCAAACAGCAGATGGTCGCGTCCCGAGTAGAACTGGATCGGTTCAGCCGCGTTGCGATCTTTCTTCTCGATCGTCTTATCGTCCGAGGTCACGTTCAAGGTGAACTTTGCCTTCTTCGGATCCGTTTTCTTCAACTGCAAGCTCACGGTCGAAACGGGCTGCGGCTTCGCACCCTTCAACAGCGTGAACTCGTAGTAGTTGCGATCGCCCTTGTGCTTGAGGACCTCGAGATCCTGACGGGTATTTGCGATCAGACCGCTTTGCACGCCGAGATCGCCTACAGCGCTCTGCAGCTTCGCTTTCGTCGCTTCCAGATCGGCCTTCGTCGAAGCCACATCCGTCTTGACGCCACCAACATCGGTCTTCACACCTGCGACGTCACCGCTGACAGCCGTAATCTGAGCCTTTTGCGCGCTCTGCTCCTGCTGCAAGCGCATTTCAGCGGCCTTCTGCTCAGCCTGCAAATCCTTCGCGCGCTGGGCCAGCTCTTTCTTGGTCATGCCCGCCTGACGCGCTAACGTCTCTTCGGCGGCTTCGGCCGTTTGCATGCGATTCTGCAATTCCTTGACTTCAGCCTGGCTGGCGCTCAGCTGATCATTCAGCTTGCCAATGGCCAGATGGTTCGTGTAGAGGGCATAGGACGCCCCCGCTACGATCAAGATAGCCAGCAGGATCAGAATCCATTTGCCGGCATTCGACTGGCTCTCCATCTGTACATGTCCGCCTTCGTCGGCCATACACTTCCTCCTTTGGGATACGAAAAAAACTATGAGTTGCAGGGATGTTTAATTGTTTAGCACCAGCCAAGTACTGTCAATTAGCTGGTAGGATGCAGAGATTATCGTCCGCGTTACCGCCGCAAGGTTAGAGCCTGCTGCAGGGTGGGCTCAGGATCACGGCGGATATTGCTGGCAGTCCCTCCCAACCGCTTTTCGAGCTTCTCCCGGATATTCGTAACGGACTCTGGCAATGGCGACTTGGGCGCCAGTTTGGCCTCAGACTCGGCCTTTAACAGGCAGGCATAAGCCAATCGGTCCGAAAATCCAGATTCGTCCAAGAAGCGGCTGTAAGCGTACCAGTCCACCGCAGCTGCCGCGGTGTCAGAGTTCGCCCTATCCAACTGTATGGCTTTTTGATAGAGCTGCAAGGCGTCATCCAGCCTGCCCGTCTTGGCTAAGAGACCTGCTTCATTCACAGCTGCAATGCTCTCCAATTTCGGCTGCTTTGTCTGTGCAGCCAACTGCTCGGCCATCGCATACGATTTCATGGCGAAATCCGTTTGAGAGGACCGTGCCTGGCAATCCGCCATGCGCA
>DATJWZ010000878.1:0-1061 GCA_035500795.1 Candidatus Eiseniibacteriota bacterium
TCTGATTAGCGCTAATCTTCCGCTAATCGCAATTTCTGTTCCGGAACTTTGTCAGCTTTGGCAGTTGCCTTCACGAGCCGTTTGAACATGGCAGAAAGATCAAAGCGCCGGTTGAATCGATATTGGAATTCGCCCAGATAACGATGGGCGTATTTCTCGAAATCGAAAGCATGGTAAGTCCCGGTAATGGCGTTCTTTAGATTGCCAAGCACCGTGTTGATCCAACTGAAGCAGTCCATGCTCGTGCTTTTTCGTTCTTTACCAACAACTTCTCTCTGGTGGAAGCAACCGGCAGCCTCAACAGACTGGAAACACCAAAGTCCGTCCGATACTACCAGGGAACACGGTACTAGGGAACGTCTGGCCCAAAGCTCGACTTCTTCCCGGCAGAAGCTCTTTACTGTGGAGAAGACCGCATAGAGCGGATGACCTTGTTTGTTGGTCTGAACCGCCGCAATAAAGGGCACCTTGTTTTCAGAACCACGACCAGCTTTGCCGCCGGGCAGCTCGCCACCGAGGTAGGCATCATCAACCTCGATCCGCTCTGACAGGACGGTGGACTGTTCCCGCTCATACATGACCTGCATGAGCTTATGCTTGAGTCGCCAGGCTGCACGATAACTGATGCCGATCAGTCGTCTGAGTTCCAGGATGGCGACGTTGTTCTTGTTCTGGGTCAGAAAGAACATCGCTTGGAACCAGATGGTTAAAGGCAGCTTCGACGAGTGGAAGATTGTTCCTTCTGTCAGCGTAGTCTGGGTCCGGCAATCGCTACACTGAAATACTTTGACCCGTCGGCCACGCCGGTAGCAGATATGACGTTTGCTGTGGCATTTGGGACAGATAAACCCCTCGGGCCACCGTGATGCTTCAAGAGCGGTTTCACATTGCTCCTGTGAACCGTACCGATCTAGGAACTGGGTAAGGCTCATGCCCGGCTGGAACTGAATTCGGTTCATCTTCATGGCGATCCTCCCGATGTAAGATGCCATGAATTTTATCATCATGTTGCGACGGGATATGTCGCAACAGCTGTCAGCGGAAGAATAACGCTAATCAGG
>DATJWZ010000879.1:0-17124 GCA_035500795.1 Candidatus Eiseniibacteriota bacterium
GTGACTTCATGCGGATACTTGTGCACCATTCGAATGAGAAAATGAGGAGCATCCCCATCAGCAGGCTTCGTCGTAGGCTGACCTTCAGGCATCGGTGGAATCACTGACGCCTCGTGCCACCAGCGGTCATCCCAAGCACCGGCATAGGCGACCTGCCCGAATTGCTGCTGCCATAATTGCGCTTCATGACGCGTGCGAACCAGAGGGAATTCGGCGCCAGCCATAACAGGAATGTCAGTACGGCCGATGATTTCAAGTAGGCGAAGCGTGTGCGCAACTTCTTCCCGAAGCCATTGATCCCCACTGACCACAGTGATTCCCAAGACTTCGACTTGGGGCGACTGGATCAGCGTTAGCAGCGTCTGCATGTTGCTGCCGCCGGGACCGGAACAGTCTTCGTTGATGATGATTTTGCGGCGGGGCTGAGCCAGCGCGGAAGGACTCAACGACAGAACCCACAACGCAAGAACGGCCGTTCTAGCGATTCGCATGAATCTCCCTTGTCCTCCCTAAAAAGCTTGGGCAGATCGGCATGCAACCGATCTGCCCGGGTATTTGCTCATTCTGGGCGTCTTCGGCTCAGAACGTGAGTTTGAGGCCGAACTGAATCAGACGAGCATTGTTCACTGTGTTGTTGATGACCCCAAAAGTGGCTGGAGCGTTGATATCCTGCTCGCCGCTGCCGCCCGATCCGCCCATATAGAACTGCGGATGGTTGAAGAGATTGAAGAACTCGGTGCGGAATTGCACGTTCATTCCCTCCCGGAAGGGTAGCGGAAAGTCTTTGATGATGGAGAAGTCTGTATTCACAAACCGCGGACCATATAGCGGAGCCCGCGGCGCGGTTCCGAGTTCGCCAACTGTGACTTCCTGGGCAGTTCCAGGGTTCAATGTAAACGTTGGTGCTTGCGCAAACGCGCAAGGGTTAAACCAGTTCTGAATCGTGTGGACTGCGGACGGTGCCGTGCAAGTGGGATTGCCCGCAACGGGTCCTGCCCTGTTGGGATCGCCAACTTCGTTGGGCCGTTGGAAGGTATTTCCGTTGTACGAGAAATACACTCCGGAACCGTCGCCGCTATCAACCACGAACAATGGGAATCCGGAAGTAGCCCTCTGAATCACGTCCACCTGCCAGTTCCCGAGAATCGCGTTGGTGGCGCCAGTCCAATTGCTTCCAAAATGCTTGCCTTTGCCAAATGGCAAATCGTACACGATGCTGGCCGTGAAACTGTCGTTAAGGTTCAACTGCGACAGTCCCCAGTCGAGCTTGGCGCTTCCGGGCAACGGATAGTAAATCGCGCCGGGATTCGTGCCCAGTCCATCCGGCATACCGGAGTCAAAGGTTCGAGACCACGTGTAGCCCAGCAACGCATAAAGTCCGTGACGTGTGCTCTTGGTCTCGGCCTTGATCTGCAGGGAGTCGTAGTGAGCTGTTCCCACACTGTTGTTGCTGCTCACTGCCTGGAACGGGGCAGCATACGGATACGTTGGGAAGCCGCACCCCACGGTATAACCCGGTATCACACCGCAAGCACTTGGCGAGGAAAGATTTTCGTTCGCCTGCCCGACCAGAAGATGCGTGCTGCGAGTCCCGGCATAGCCAGTGGTCAGCACGACATTCCCCGGCAGTTGGCGCTCAATATTCAGGTTGAATTGCTGCACGATGCCCTGCCTGAAGTCACGATTCATCGACTGAATCGTGCCAGTGTAGGTCTGGGGATTTTGGGGCCCGGACAGCACCGCGCCGCCATTAACCGGAGTGCTATTAGGAGTGCTGGGGTCAACCAGGAAGCCTCCGGAGAGCGAACCGAAAGCGCTCTGGTATCCAAGACAGAAATCGCTCGGGCAGGGATCAACTTCGGCATAGTACGGCGGGTTCTGCCATAAACCTTGTCCGCCTTGGTTCCAGGACGAATCGTGCAGAATGCCGTAGCCCGCGCGGATGACCGTCTTGTCGCTGCCCATGACCTTCCACGAAATACCGATGCGCGGCTCAATCGCGGTCTTGTCAAATTGAATTCCGACACGCCCGTCAGTCGTAACACAGTTTGTGCATCCGCCTATAGCAGGACTTCCCTTAGGCACATACCACTGCAGCGTTTGGATATCGAAGTTTGCCTGCCGGTTCTGGACTTCGGTAGTTGGCGTGACTATAGCCCAGGCAACACCAAGGTTCACAGTCAGGCTCGGCGTGACTCGCCAATCGTCCTGCACGAAGGGCCGGAACAATTTCCACCGGCGGCCAGTGGTGCCACCTAGGAACGTTTGATCGTGCGCGGCAAAGATGCCCGTGCTCCCGAGAAGCAGGTCAGCGGCGTCATCTCCAGTCAGCGCCGCATTTTCCACGACGAAGCCGTCCTGAAATGCGTTGTTTCTCACGTTCATCTGGCTCGCGCGGAACGTGGCTCCGAAGCGGATGTTGTGCTTGCCGCGAATCAGATCGAGCGTGTCAGAAACTGAATAGACGTTGGTGCCGCCCTGATATGGAGCGTATCCGCGGTCGCCGATGGCGAAATAGTTCGCCATCAGGAATGACGTCATGCCGCAACTGATGCAGTCCTTGCTCGACTGATTCAGAGTCGTCGGGTATCCCGTGATCGTGGAGCATTTCGATCCCAGATCTGCGCCGGGAATGCCGATGACAGCCGCTTCGCAGGTTCCGGTCCCGAACGAAAGGATGTGGTTGAAGATGCGGTTAAATCCAACGGTAACCTGGTTGATCGTGTTCGCCGAGAATACGTGCGTTTCCGAAAGTGCCGCATTGCGCCCGTGATTATCGATGTACTGGTTGCTGCCGAAGGCGTTTTGCTCCGTCCATGTGGGTGAACCGCCAGGGATGAAGTTCGTCGCCTGGTCGTAGCTGAATCGCGCAAAGATCGAATCTTTGTTTGAGAAGTTGTGATCCACGCGAATGTCACCAGTGCCTTCATTGGTCTTCCGTACGGGCACATTTACATAGTTGTAGCCCACCGCATTCGCAACATTGGGAGTTGGATAAAGCTGCAACACCTTGGCACCAACCGGATTAACCACAGCGGCCGGGATGATGCTGCAAGCAGTTCCCGCGGCCTGAGCTCCGGTTGGACCAACCGGCTCTGGCGTTGAGGTTCCGGGCATGCACTGGAATGGAACACCAGAAAACGGGTTGTTGAGGACGGTGCCATTTAGCACTGTCGGGGCGCCACTGAAATCGTAATTACCATTCGTATCAGGAGTCGTCATCCCAGTTGTTGGCACAAACCCGGTAAACGGAACCCCGCGGCGCTGCATCTTCGCCTGATAATCCAGAAAGAAGAATGTCTTGTCCTTCTTAATCGGACCGCCAAACGAAGCGCCGAATTGATTCAGATTGAACTTCTCTCTCTCGCTTGCGAAGTAACTGCGCGCATCCAGCTTAGTATTGCGGAAGAATTCGAACACTGACCCATGAAACTGATTTGATCCAGACTTCGTTGTCACGAGCACGGTTGGTCCGGCACGCTCACCGTATTCGGCCGAGTAGTTGTACGTCAGTACCTTGAATTCCTGAATCGCGTCGATTTCGGAGAAAATTGCGATCCCGCCTTCATCAAGTTGGTTGTTGTCGTTGCCATCCAGCAGCCAGTCCGTACTCTGCTCGCGGGAACCACCGACGGATAGCGAGAATGCGCCGCGAGTTGCCGCCTCACTACTCGCCGCGCTGGTGAAAAAGCTGTTCGGGTTGGTCGATTGGGTCGTCCCCGGCGTAAGGGTCGCCAATTGCACAAAGTTGCGCCCATTCAGCGGCAGTTGGGAGACCTGTTCGGCGGTGATCACTTGCCCCAGAGAAGGCGTAGACGTTTCGACAGCAACTTCCGTTGCGTTCACTTCAACGTTAGTGGTCACTGAGGCGGGCTGAAGCGAGAAATTCAATTCACGTTGTTCGTCGACTTGCAGGCGGACGTCTTTTTGCTCAGCCGCGGCGAAACCAGATGCTTCCACGTGAAGAGTGTACGTAGCGTTGGGCAGCAGGGGGACAATGTAGTGGCCAGAGTCATCCGTTTTGACATCGCGGGTCAGGCCGGTCGCCTGTGACGTGACCCTGACATTCGCCCCAGAAATGACCGCACCTGCTTTGTCAGAAATCGTGCCGGAAAAACTCGCCGTGGCCTGCCCTTGAACAAGCGGAACGCAGAAAGCCAACAAAACAGATGAAAACAGCGCCCATAGCACGTTCTTGCTCGACATTTGCATCACCCTTTCAGCGGTCGCCCCAAATGAAAAGACCGCTCCCCGTCCCATGAAGCCGAGAGTTCAAGTCACCGTGAATGCAGGAAGATACACAGAACCGCAGACAGCGCTTATAAATTGCCCGTCAGCGCTTAGTCAAGAAGTTTCGGCACAGCCGAGGCAGCAGCGAGATGCCCCTCTATGAGGTCAGGACCGAGACGACCATTCCACTTCGAACTGCGCCCGGTTGTAAAACGATTTTTGGGTGCCAACACCGGTAGTCGAGAGTCCCGCATAGAGATTGGCACGGCGGAGAGCGTCCCGCTCCGGCATGCCTTCACCAAGAAACACCGCAAAGCTGCCAATAAAAGCATCTCCGGCGCCGGTGCTGTCGATCGTCTTCACAGCAAAAGGTGCAACGTGCTCAGTTCCCTCGCGGCCTGCAATCAGTGATCCGTTTGCACCGAGCGTAACGATCACACGCTTCACACCTCCGGAAACCAGTTTCGCAGCGCAACTCTTCGCATCTTCAACCGTTTTCACCGGCATGCCGGAAATCGTTTCGGCTTCGTGCTCGTTGGGAACGAAGTAGTCCAAGTCCTTCAGCGCCCCCATATCAACCGATTGCGCCGGCGCGGGATTCACGATGCAACGGATACCGTGCTTTCGCGCGAAGCCAACGGTGTAGTAGACGGTTTCGAGCGGGATCTCGAATTGCAGCACGATACAGTCAACAGATTTCAGGACATCGGCAGCGGCATCGACGTCTGCCGCTCTCAGGGCGTCGTTCGCACCTTTCACAACCAGAATCCTGTTCTGGCCGCTTGGTTCGACAAAGATGGGCGCTACTCCACTCGAAAGTCCTTCCACTTGCTTGACGTGAGTAGCATCGATTCCCTGCTTCCGAAAGTTCTCGATCGTCGCCGGGCCGAACAAATCGCTGCCCACGCGGGCAATCATGAAGACTTCTGCACCACACAGGCGGGCGGCCACCGCTTGATTCGCCCCTTTTCCGCCAAATCCAAGGTCGAAGTTCTGGCCGAAGATGGTCTCCCCAGGTTTGGGAAACTGACTGGTGAAGGTCGTGAGGTCAACGTTCGCGCTGCCAACTACCGCAATCCGAGGCCGCTTTGCCATTTGCTCGCTTTCCGAGGCTTAATAGGGCAGAACGGAGAGTCTATGCAGCGCGATGTACGCATGTCAATGTGGGGAAAACTCCATCAGGCATCACAACATCTGCTGTTTCTGAAAGCTAATGCGCAATCGAGGAGTCTAACTGATAACGCTGAAGTATCCCTACCTCTAAAACATTGTCTGCCCAGAAAAAGAAGAGTATCGTTACTCGTTTTCTGAGGGAGAACGCATGTTCATACCGCCAAGTCTGACCGTCGCCTTACTCATGATGATCATAAGCGCCATTTGCTGGGGTTCCTGGGCCAACACATTCAAGGGCGTCAAGAACTATCGATTCGAATTGTTCTATTGGGATTATGCGATCGGTATCTTTCTGATTTCCCTGGTACTCGCTCTGACGATGGGAAGCGCCGGCCACGATTCTTCCAGTTTCTTAAACAATGTTCACTCGGCAGATACTTCCAACATCATCTCTACGCTGATCGGTGGAGCGATTTTCAATCTTGCAAATCTACTGCTGGTCGCGGCCATCGATATGGCAGGACTCGCGGTCGCGTTTCCAATTTCGATCGGAATCGCGCTCGTCGTCGGAGTCGTACTGAACTATATCTTGCAGCCAAAAGGCAGCGCGGTGCTATTGGCTGCGGGCGTGGCATGCGCACTGATCGCGGTCGTCCTGGACGGCAAGGCCTATGGAAGTCTCGCCCGCGCTGGCCGGGGCGCATCTCGCAAAAGCATCATTGTTTGCGTGGTCTCCGGAACGTTAATGGGCCTATGGAGCCCCTTCATGACTTATGCAATGACGCGCGGCAATTCCTTGACTCCCTACAGCGCAGCTACATTTCTCACGCTCGGAGCATTGCTCTCGTGCTTTGTGTGGAACATCTATTTTATGAAGAAGCCTCTGGTTGGAGAGCCGGTGAGTTTCAGTGGATTTTTTAGCGGACCGCCCTCCGGACACATCCTTGGACTACTCGGCGGGTGCATTTGGGGTTTAGGTACGGTCTTCAATCTGGCAGCTGGAAGCTCCACGGCCTTCGCGATCTCCTACGCGATCGGCCAGTCGGCTCCGATGGTGGCCGCTCTTTGGGGTCTGCTTGCGTGGAAAGAATTCGCCGGCTCGGGCTCGCGCGCCAAGGTCTATCTCACACTGATGTTCGTCTCTTATGCGCTTGCGATCGCGCTCGTCGCGCGTGCGAGTGGCTGAGATTTCTGTCGCCGCGGTCTCAACGCGTGTCGTAGTGGAGTCTGCCGCCCCATTTTAGCCCGGCACTGAAACGCTAATTCATTTCCCTTTGATTCTGTTCACGAAGAGCTGCAAGAAACGCTCTGCATTGGAAGCCAGGCACACACGTGCGTTCGGCTTCAGCTCAATGACTCCTTCGATCTCGTAGTGGTCCCCGTGCAGCACGTTGTTCTCGTCCGAACCCATGCGATTAGCAACAGTCTCACCGCGGGTAAACTCGCCCTTGGTCTCAACATCAACATGCATGTCTTTCAGAGTAACCACTGCAGGATCAATCACCGTCGCCACGGCCAGCGGATCATACATCGCGGCCCCTTCGTATCCACTCTTTTCCGACCGCGTGATGTAGAAATCCGCAAGCTGCGCAATGAAATCAGTTTCAGGCCCGTGTGCCGCCTGCAACTCTCTAAGATGCTTGCGGGTCATAATGGTGCGCTCGCCGACATCGGAGCCGATCATTGTCACCATCCATCCGGCATTGAAGACGATGGAGGCTGCCTCGGGATCGCCATAAATATTGGCTTCCGCAGCGCCATCCACGTTTCCACCTGTGATGGACCCGCCCATGATGACGATGTCTTTCACCAACGGGACGATCGATGGATCCTTCGAGACTGCGAGCGCAATATTCGTCAGCGGACCGACCGGGATGAGCGTGATCTCGTACGGATACTTGTGAACCAACTCAATGATCAGATCGGGACCGAAACGTGAGTCGGCTTTGCATTTGCTTGCAGGTAGTTCCACGCCTGCGAGTCCATTCTTCCCGTGCCAGAACTGCGCTGTCACCAATTTCTGATTCAGTGGATGCTGCGCTCCACCGGCCACGGGCAAATCGCATCGTTGTGCAAGTGAGGCTATCTTCAGCGCGTTCTCCAGGCCTTGGTTCCCATCGACGTTGCCCGGCACGACCGTAAGCGCTTCGACTTTCAGTTCCGGAGAGTTCAGAGCCAAAAGAATCGCCATCGCATCGTCGATCCCCGGATCCGTATCGATGATTACTCGGCGTGGAGTTTGTGCGGCAGCGTTGGCAAGCCACAAAAGAATAGTTAGAACACAGGTTTGTAGCGCTATGAATCGCTTCACGAAAAAGTCCCTTGAATTGATTTCAACGAAAACTGCGTCACAGCAACATGCCGGCGATGGATGCCGACATCAAATTTGCCATGGTTCCAGCCAGCATGGCACGCACTCCGAGTCGCGCCAGTTCCCCGCGCTTATTTGGGGCCAACGCGCCAATGCCACCGATCTGTATTCCGATCGAACTGAGATTTGCGAACCCGCACAGCGCAAAGGTGGCGATCGTGACCGTGCGCGGATCCAGCATGGCCTTAGTCTGTCCAAGAATCGAGAACGCAACGAGTTCGTTCAACACCATACGCGTTCCGAGTAGATTTCCGACCGCCAGGCAATCGTGCGCCGGAATGCCGATGACCCAAGCCACGGGAGCGAATAAATAGCCGAATACCTGTTCCAGGCTTTGTGGAAACCACGAAGCGTGGTTGTGTATGCCACCGAAGATCCCGTTCGTGAGTGCGATGAGAGCAAGAAAAGAGATCAGCATCGCCGCGATGTTAAGTGCCAGATGGAGCCCATCCGTAGTTCCACGCGCGATGGCGCCGAGCAAATTTTCTTCCTTCTCCGTCTTCTCTTCTTCAGCGCTCATGACGACTTTCCCTTCTGTCTTCGCTTGCTCAGTCTCCGGGACAAGCATCTTCGCCATGAGCAACGTGCCTGGCGCCGTCATAATCACGGCACTCAGCAGATGTTTTGGGTCGATTCCAAAGGCGATGTAGGCAGCCATGATTCCGCCCGAGACGTGCGCCATGCCACTCGTCATGACAGTCATCAACTCAGACCGTGTTAAGTCTGGCAGGAAAGGACGGATCGTGAGCGGGGCCTCAGTCTGCCCCATGAAAATGCTCGCCGCCACGTTCAGCGACTCCGCGCCGCTCGCGCCCATAACGCGCGTCATCACCCATGCGAAGATCCGGATGATGATTTGCATGATGCCGAAGTGATAGAGCACTGCGAAAAAGGCCGCGATGAAAATAACCGTGGGCAGTACGCCGAACGCAAAATATCCCAACTGCGAACCTGGTTTTGCCAGATCACCGAAAACGAAATGCGAACCCGCATACGCGTAGCTGAGGAGTTTCGTCACAGCGTCGCCAGCTTTTTGGAAAGCAAGTCGTCCCGCTTCAATTCTCAGGACGAAAATCGCAAACAGCAATTGCAACCCCAGTCCCCACGCGACGGTCTTCAGGCGGATTGCTCTGCGATTCGTCGAGAACAAATAGGCCAGCGCCAGGATCGTAATCAACCCGAGAATTCCTGTGAATCGTCCCATTTAGTCTTTCTCCGCAGCCTTGCCGATGGCTTGATGAATTAACGGACGCTTCTTGGCGGGCGGCTCGTCTATGATTTCATAGCTCTGCACGATCAACTGCCGCGCTCGTTCGGCGCGCGCTTGTGTATTGAAGTAGATCGTGGCCAATGGTTCTCCTGTTTCTACCTGGTCGCCAACTTTCTTGTGCAGCACGATACCCACTGCCGGATCGATCGAATCTTCCTTGCGCTCGCGGCCACCGCCAAGAACCACCGCGGCGGTACCAATCTGTTCACATTGCATGCTGTTCACATAGCCCGCGTCGGTGCTTGTGATCTTCAATGTTTGTGTGGCTTGGGGCAGTTTCTGGGGACTATCGATAACGCTTGGATCTCCACCTTGCAACTCGATCAACTGACGAAACTTCTCCAGAGCTTTCCCCGATGAAATCAAATCCGCGCTGACCTGCTTTCCTTCGGCAACTGTCTTGGAAACATTCCCGAGCTGAAGCATCCAGCCAGCCAAATGCAGGCACAACTCGCGCAAATCCTCTGGGCCTTTGCCCTGTAAGATTTCAATGACCTCGACCACTTCCAAAGCATTCCCAATCATGTTACCCAGGGGCTGATCCATATCGGTGATCAGTGCGACCACCTGCTTTCCCATCCGCTCACCGGTTTCAACCATAAGCTCAGCAAGGAACATAGCGTCTTGTTGGCTTTTCATGAAAGCGCCTGAGCCAGTCTTCACATCGAGCAGCAGAGCATCGATCCCCTCCGCTAATTTCTTGCTCATGATCGACGCACAAATCAGAAAGGGACTCTCCACCGTGGCAGTCACGTCGCGCAGGGCGTAAAGTTTCCGATCCGCCGGAGCGATCTCGGCGGTCTGACCGATCATGGCGCACCCACACTTTTCGAGCACGCGGCGAAACTCTGCAACAGGCAGATTCACGTTGAATCCCGGAATAGCCTCGAGTTTGTCGAGCGTGCCGCCGGTGTGCCCCAGTCCACGGCCACTGATCATCGGAACAGCGACGCCGGACGCGGCGACCAAGGGCGCCAGTACAAGGGAAGTCTTGTCTCCGACTCCTCCGGTCGAATGCTTGTCGACCTTTCTCTTGGTCAGAGAGGAAAGATCCAGAACCTCACCCGAATGCAGCATTGCATCCGTTAGCGCCGCTGTTTCGGGACGCGTCATCCCGCGCAAGACGACAGCCATCAGCCAGGCTGACACTTGGTAATCGGGAACATCCCCCTTCGTATAAGCATCGACAAGAGCTTCGATCTGCGCGGGGGTGAGTTCCAGTCCGTCTCGCTTCTTACGGATGGCATCAATCGCGCGGAAACTTTGGGCGGCGTTCGACGGGCTCACTTGAGTCGGAATCCTTCCGGAAGAAGCTCTGTGATGTGGGCCTGCTTGGGCCCGTCGGAACCTTGAAAATAGATGGTGGCGTCCGGGCCGAACTCGTAGATCACCTGGCGGCAAGCCCCGCACGGCGAGCACGCTACCCCGTGATCGTTGGTCACAGCAACGGCGGCGATCTGAATCTTCGGCCCCAACGCGGCGACGGCGGAAAAAATTGCAGTGCGCTCGGCACAGTTCGTCATGCCATAGGAAGCATTCTCAACATTGCAGCCGACAAATATTTTCCCGTTCGTAAGCAAGATTGCCGAACCAACGTGAAAGTTTGAGTAAGGAGCGTGTGCGTTCTTCATCACACGCGTCGCTGCCTTATCCAGCTGTTTCCGCGTGCTTTCGCGCAATTGAGTTTTCTTCTTTGCCAAAACGAGCCTCTACTCGACACACCGCCGACTGGGACAGAAATCGTGCGCCATTGTAAACCCTCGCCATGGATGGGTGTTCTGCCGTCGCCTGCGAAATATCCAAAGTCCTCTCGACTCGCCTTGTGCCATTGCCTGCCGTACAATGCAAATCAACGCACCAGTTCCTGAGTTGGCGGAGACAAGACCAGAAGGCAATTCATGACGGCCGATCACGAATTCTCTAAGCTGACGCGTCCCTCCGACTCCGGCATTTCGACCGGGGATGTCGACGCATCAATTGTGATCGCCTCATTGAACGATCGTCCGCTCATTTCGAATCGAGGCATCCCGCTCGACCTGCAATGGGTGCAGAATGTGCGCAGTAATACCAGCGCTGTCGAGCGCCGCGCACAATCGCAGGTCGCCCGTCGCACGGTAAAGAAGGACTGGCAGGCCGCATGGCTTCTTCGCGCAATTTCGTGCATGGACCTGACTACTCTCTCGGGGGACGACACGGACGAGCGCGTACTCCGATTATGTGCTAAAGCGAAGCAGCCGATTCAGTGGGAATTGATTGAAAAGCTTGGGATCGAGGATCTGCACGTCAAAGTGGCCGCCGTTTGCGTTTACCACACCTTCATCGAAATTGCGCTCAGCGCGCTCGAAGGAAGCGGCGTGCACGTTGCTGCGGTCTCCACGGGATTTCCCGCTGGGCTGTCGCCGCTCGCAGAACGTGTCGCAGAGATCCGCAGGTCCGTAGAAGCTGGAGCCCACGAGATTGATGTTGTCATCACCCGCGCGCACGTTTTCGGCGGACGTTGGCAGGCCCTCTATGACGAAGTCGCCGCTTTCAAACAGGCCTGTGGCACAGCGCACATGAAGGTAATCTTGGGCTCTGGCGATCTGCTTACGCTTCGCAACGTGGTACGCGCCAGCGTGGTTGCGATGATGGCCGGTGCCGACTTCATCAAGACCTCGACCGGCAAAGAACCGACGAACGCGACGTTACCCGTAACCCTGGTCATGCTTCGCGCCATTCGGGAATACGCCCAACAGACTGGCATGGCAGTTGGATTCAAACCGGCAGGCGGCATTCGAACTGCGAAACAATCTCTGGATTGGCTCGCCATGATTAAGGAAGAGTTGGGATCATCATGGTTGCGCGCGGAGATGTTCCGCTTCGGCGCCAGCGGATTGCTGGGAGATATTGAGCGTCAACTTGAGCACCATGTAACGGGACGATATTCCGCCGAGTATCGCCATCCCATCGCTTGATAACCAATGCAGTCGAAGACTGAGGGCGGATGAGCATAGCGGAAAAATTCGTCAGCATGGAATACGGACCGGCGCCGGAAGATCCGAAGGAAGCCGGCGCGTGGCTGGAACGGCACAAGCGCCGTTTCGATTTCTTTATCAACGGCGAATGGCGGTCTCCTACTAGCCGTGCGTACTTCGACACAATTGATCCATCTACCGGCGAAAAGCTGGCTAGCATAGCGCAAGGTGACACAGCCGATATTGATGCGGCGGTGAATTCTGCCCGCGGCGCCGTTCCAAAGTGGAGAGCGCTTCCCTCTCACATACGTGCGCGATATCTTTACGCGCTCGCCCGCCTTGTACAAAAGCACTCACGCCTGCTTGCCGTACTTGAAACGATGGACAACGGCAAGCCTATTCGTGAAAGTCGTGATCTCGACATTCCGCTGGTGGCCCGGCACTTTTACTACCACGCTGGTTGGGCGCAACTTCTACCGCAGGAATTCCCCGATTACGAACCATGTGGCGTGGTGGGCCAGATCATCCCATGGAACTTCCCGCTTCTTATGCTGGCGTGGAAGATTGCCCCTGCTCTAGCAACCGGAAACACTGTCGTTCTGAAGCCAGCCGAATTTACTCCGCTTACGGCTCTTCTTTTTGCTGAGCTCTGCCAGGAGGCTGGACTCCCAGCGGGAGTGGTGAACATCGTCACCGGTGACGGATCGACCGGCGAGGCGCTGGTCAAACATCCGGACATCGATAAAATCGCATTCACTGGATCCACCGAAGTCGGACGCGCGATTCGCAGCGCCACGGCTTCAAGTCACAAACGACTCTCGCTGGAACTTGGAGGCAAGTCGCCGTTCATCATCTTCGAGGATGCCGATCTCGACAGCGCCGTTGAGGGTTTAGTCGATGGCATCTGGTTCAATCAGGGACAGGTGTGCTGTGCGGGATCGCGCCTGCTGATGCAGGAAAGCATCGCGGAATCTCTGATCGCCAAAATCCGCGATCGCATGAGCACGCTGCGCATCGGAGCGCCTCTGGATAAAGCGATTGACATCGGTGCCATTGTTGCGCGCGTTCAACTCGAGCGCATTCAAAAAATGGTGGCCCAAGGCGTAGCTGAAGGGGCGACGTGCTGGCAGCCACAAGTTGCACTTCCCTCTCGCGGTTTCTATTTTCCGCCCACGCTCCTGAGCAACGTTCATCCCACTTCGATTGTTGCGCAACAAGAAATCTTCGGCCCGGTGCTGGCGGCAATGACCTTCCGCACACCGCGCGAAGCCGTCGAACTGGCCAACAACACCGTGTATGGCCTTGCTTCATGCGTCTGGAGCGAGAACGTTAACGTCGCCCTGCACGTCGCCGCACAATTAAAGGCCGGTGTCGTTTGGGTGAATTGTACGAATCTCTTTGACGCTGCGTGTGGATTCGGAGGGTATCGCGAGAGCGGATACGGCCGCGAAGGTGGCAGAGAAGGGCTATTAGAGTATCTGCAACCGAAGTGGCTCAGGCAAGCGCCAAAGCTTCCCGCATCAGCGTCCAAAAATGCGCCTGCAAATGGTAACACCGAGTCAACTAGTACTCCCGCCATCGATCGCACCATAAAGCTCTATATCGGGGGAAAGCAGGCTCGTCCGGATTCCGGCTACAGCATGGAAGTACGGTCCTCGGACGGACGCTTGCTCGGCGAGGCTCCTCTCGGCAACCGAAAGGATATCCGCAACGCTGTAGAAGCCGCGCGCAAGGCAGAGTCCTGGGCAAAAACCACTGCTCACAATCGCGCCCAGGTTCTCTACTACTGTGCCGAAAATCTGGGACTGCGGCGCAACGAGATCATCGGTCGGCTGAGTGCGGTTATAGGTGAGCAGCAAGCCACAAAAGAAGTCGACCTCGGTATCGAGCGCATATTTTCGTACGCCGCTTGGGCCGATAAGTTCGATGGCGCGGTACACAATCCTCCATTTCGCAACATCGCGATTGCGATGAATGAGCCCATTGGCACGGTCGGCGTTATTTGCCCAACTGAAGCACCTCTCCTGGGATTTCTTTCGCTGGCGATGCCGCTTCTTGCAATGGGGAATACGGTGGTCGCTGTTCCGTCAGAAACATACCCGTTGATCACAGGGGACTTGTATCAACTCTTCGATACCAGTGATCTTCCCGGCGGAGCCGTCAATATTGTCACGGGCTATGTCTCACAACTGCTAAAAACGCTCGCTGAACACGACGATGTTGACGCGATCTGGTGTTATGGAGACGACTCGACTGTCGCGAGCGCCAAGGCCATGTCGATCGGCAACCTGAAGCAGGTCTGGACCAACGAGGGCCGCACCATCGACTGGTTCAATCCCGCCCTGGCAGAAGGACGCTGGTTCTTGGAGCATGCGACGCAAGTAAAGAACATCTGGGTTCCTTACGGCGAGTAAGTTACCCGATTGCATTTTCTACCCGAGCGGGACTAGCATACCCGAGTTCAATTTTCATTTCGCCCGGCTTCATTTTCTGCCTCAAGTCCAAGTCGACAAAGGAGGATCTATGGGCATCGCAGTCTCTCCGCAAATCCATCCGCGCGTCGCGGAATTTATTGATAAACCGCGCCAGATGTTAATTAATGGGCGCTGGGTGAATGCCGCGTCCGGAAAAACTTTCCCTACCTACAATCCCGCAACTGGTGAAGTCCTCGCGAAGATAGCCGAAGGAGATCGCGAAGACATTGATCGCGCAGTGAAGGCTGCTCGCCACGCCTTCGAAAACGGTCCCTGGTGCAAAATGACGGCGTCTGAGCGTGGCCGCCTTCTCTGGAAACTCGCCGATCTCCTCGAACAACACACCGAAGAGTTCGGATATCTTGAGAGCCTCGATAACGGCAAACCACTGGCCGTCGCTAAGGCCGCAGACGTCCCACTGGCCGTGGATCTGCTCCGCTATATGGCAGGATGGGCGACGAAAATAGAAGGCAATACAATTCCGATCTCCGTGCCCTACACGCCCGGGGCTAAGTATCTCGCCTACACACTGAGGGAGCCAGTCGGAGTTGTTGGACAGATCATTCCGTGGAACTTCCCCTTACTGATGGCTGCATGGAAACTCGGACCAGCGTTAGCCACGGGCTGCACGGTCGTTCTGAAACCCGCCGAGCAGACACCGCTGTCGGCGCTACGCCTCGGCGAACTCGTTTCCGAAGCCGGATTTCCCGATGGCGTCGTAAACATCGTTCCGGGTTACGGCGAAACCGCGGGTGCAGCACTCGCCGCACATCCCGACGTTGACAAGGTTGCTTTCACGGGCTCGACTGAAGTCGGCAAGCTCATTGTTCATGCGGCAGCCGGTAACCTCAAGAAAGTCTCGCTTGAATTGGGAGGCAAATCTCCGAATGTGGTTTTCAAGGATGCTGATATGGAGACTACGATTCCCGGAGCGGCCAGTGCAATTTTCTTCAACCATGGCCAGTGCTGCTGCGCCGGTTCGCGTTTGTACGTCGAAAAATCTGTATACGACCGGGTCATCGAAGGAGTCGCCGCACAAGCAAAGAAGATCAAAGTAGGATCAGGGCTCGAACCGGATACCCAGATGGGTCCGCTCGTATCGGAAGAACAGTTGAATCGGGTCTGCGGATATCTGGAATCCGGATTCTCGCAGGGAGCGAAAGCTGTGGTCGGCGGCCGGAAGGCCGGCGATCGCGGATACTTTGTCGAGCCTACGGTTCTCGTCGACACAACCGAAAACATGAAAGTCGTGCAGGAAGAAATCTTCGGGCCAGTCGTGACGGCGATGCCGTTCACCGATCCCGAAGAGATCATCCCGCGCGCCAACAACAGCGAGTACGGGTTGGCTGCCGCCGTTTGGACGCGTGACATTAGCAAGGCACATCTGGTGGCCGGACAGCTTCGGGCAGGAACTGTCTGGATCAACTGCTACAACATCTTCGACGCGGCTATGCCGTTCGGAGGCTATAAGCAGTCCGGATGGGGCCGCGAGATGGGCCACGACGTGCTCAATCTGTATACACAAACGAAGGCCGTTTGCACCAAGATCGCTTAGGTCTCCCAAAAACAAAGGACGGTGGGTTCGGCCACCGTCCTTGTCCTTTGCAGAAAATTTCGAATCCTACTTTTCCATCAAGAGCACTTTTTCCGCATCATCGATTTCCTGGAGTTTTACTTCGATCACTTCATTCATCGTGGTTTGCACGTTACGGCCGACGAACGTCGCTTCTACCGGAATCTCGCGGTGCCCGCGGTCGATCAGAACGCAAAGCTGTACTCTCCGTGGA
This sequence comes from Candidatus Eiseniibacteriota bacterium, assembly GCA_035500795.1. Classification (GTDB taxonomy): domain Bacteria; phylum Acidobacteriota; class Terriglobia; order Terriglobales; family Acidobacteriaceae; genus Sulfotelmatobacter. The sequence continues at coordinate 16,200 of DATJWZ010000879.1, forward strand.
CGCCCGTGTTCAAAAAGAGCATCGAGTGCCGCACGGGTTGTGCGCCCAGTAAAAAGTACATCGTCGACGAGTACGATGTTCTTGTCGGCAATGTCGAAGCCGACTTCCTTCTCCTGCACAACCGGCTTCGGGCCCACGGTTGAGAGGTCATCGCGATAGAACGTGATGTCAAGCGTCCCAACAGATACTTTGGCGTTTTCAATTCTGGCGATGATTTTTCCCAACCGCTCGGCGAGAGGCACTCCGCGGCGACGGATACCAACGAGGCCGAGCGCATCGACTCCCCCATTTTTTTCGACGATCTCGTACGCCAGACGCACCAGTGTCCGCTCAATTTCCGATGATGACATCAGTTGTGCTTTTTGACGAAGGCCGGGTTTTCGCGAAGAGTTTGTTTCCATTGGAAGTTAGCCTTTCAGCCATCAGGCCGGATTCTCACTGTAGTCAACGCGCAGCGCGCAGGTCAAGCCGATGCTCTGCATTCGTTGAAACGTAATCAGAGAGGGAGAACGGAGCCAAACTCAGCCCTGGGCGAGTCAGCCGACGACGCCCCAGCAGCGGCAGCCGATCTCCGTGGTGGGCACGCTGTCTCAATCATGCGTGCCAGCGGGGCCTTGCCTTCGCGGATAGCCTGAAGCTCGATTGCTTCCGGCGTGCGACCGGCTTCATCCGCGGCGACAATGCCGACGCTCTGATTTCTTCCGTAGGCCTTCGCGTGATACAGCGCGGCATCGGCAAGTGCGATCACTTCCTCGGCGCAGATCGCTTCATACGCGTTGCGGCACCACGGATATGCCGCCCATCCGATAGAGCACGTCTTCTGCACCGCAATGCCACTCCCCAGATCGAATGGTTCCGAAGACATCACTTCGAGAACACGGCTGCAGAATGCTGGGGTTCCCCAGGGATCAGTCGAGCGGCTCAT
>DATJWZ010000880.1:0-1946 GCA_035500795.1 Candidatus Eiseniibacteriota bacterium
CTCAAGAGTGCCGAGTTCTTGCTTGCCCTTTTCACGGTCTCGGTTCGACGATCGAGAGCGTCAGTCCACTTCTCGGCGATTCGCTCCAGTTCGCCTAAGAGCCGCAGCACTTCTTGTATTTGCGCCCCGAACCGCAGGGACAGGGGCTGTTGCGCTCCACCTTGGTGGACTGCATGGGTAACGGTGGATTGAGCGCGTTCTCAAGGTCAGATATGTCCTCTGGACCTTCGAAGCCAATGATGTAATGCCAGCCGTTCTGCTTGCATACTTGCGCCACATAGTGAGCACGATCATCTGACGTCACTCGGACAATGATCGGTCGTTGTTCTGATCCAATCTTTGGCATGTTCGATCCTGTGATTGTTGTTAGGTGGGGCGGAGATTAAACCTGCCGCCCGTTTCGTGCAGCATATAAGTCTGTACGGTTGGTTAAAGCATTCGTAACCTTCCCGGCGCAGTTTTTCAACTGCCATTCTTAGGCTCTATAATTTAGTAGTACTATGTGAATCAGTCAATGCAAAAATTCGAAGGCTAACGATGACGCTTTGGATGGCTTGGTGGGATGCGATCTGGCTGCTGCGTCCAGCGTTCTCTCGCCTGCGCAGCTTCATGTGGTTCGCAACTGCCGTAGCAGGGTTGACGGTGCGCACCGAGTTGCTGGGCGTGACCAGCATCGTGCGTGCGCTCAAACTACGGCCGACTCTGTATAACAAGCTGCGTGACAGCTTGCACACCAACGCTGTGCAGCTCGATCGGCTCTCGGCGCTGTGGACTCAGGCGGTGCTGCGCCTGTTCCCTGACCCGCTACGCGTCAATGGTCGGCGCGTTCTGGTCGGAGATGGCATCAAGGTGGCCAAGTCCGGCAGAAAGATGCCCGGCGTCAAGCTGCTGCATCAACAGTCCGACTCCAACACCAAGCCCGAGTACATCATGGGGCACTCCATGCAGGCCGTCAGCATGCTCGTGCGGGCCGCCCAGAGCGTCTTCGCCGTACCGCTGGCCGTGCGCATTCACGAAGGTCTGGTGTGGTCCAATCGCGATCGGCGTACCTTGCTCGACAAGATGATCTCCCTGCTGAGCATCGTTTCGGTGGATGAGCCGTTCTACTTCGTCGCCGATGCGTTTTACGCTGCTGGCAAGATCGTCAAAGGCCTGCGCGATCAGGACAACCACCTGGTCACACGCGTGAAGTCCAATGCAGTCGCCTATGCTCCGTACGTGCAGCAAGGCCCGCGCAAACGGGGCCGTCCCAAGCTCTACGGCGCCAAGATCAAACTCAGATCGCTGCTGGATGGTTCACAGTCCTTGCAATCAGCATCGAGCCCAGTCTATGGCGAGCACAACGTCACTATCCAGTATCAGGTCTGCGATCTACTGTGGCCGGCGTGCGGACGGCTCGTTCGCTTCGTGGCAGTGACTCACCCTTGCAGGGGCTCGTGCCTGTTGATGTGCACCGACCTCAGTCTGGATGCCATTGAGATCATTCGCCTGTATGGATTGCGCTTCAAGATTGAGTACAGCTTCAAACAGGCGGTGCATCGGATCGGCACATTTGCGTACCACTTCTGGATGCAGGACATGAAGCCGCTCGCCCGACGAAACGGTGATCAATATCTTCATCGCGAGTCACTCGAGTACCGCCTCGCCGTCAAGCGCAAGATCCACGCCTACCACGTTTTTATGCATGCTGGCATCGTCTGTCAGGGACTGCTTCACTACCTCGCAGTGATGTTCCCTTCACAGGTCTGGAGTTCCTTTGGATCCTGGCTGCGCACCATCCGCCCCGGCGTCCCGCCATCGGAATTGGTCGTCGCCAACGCGCTACGCCAGTGCCTGCCCGAATTTCTCGTGAATAATGCCAAAACCCATTTCTTCGCAAAATTCATCGCAGAAAGGCAGGATCCCGACACATTCGATATGTTCCGCCTCGGAACATAGCCGAAAAA
>DATJWZ010000881.1:0-3818 GCA_035500795.1 Candidatus Eiseniibacteriota bacterium
AACTATCGGGCAGTTGAAAAGATCGCAGAGGGAAAATCGGTGTTGGATACCCTTCTGTTGGCCGAACGTTTTTCGGCTAAGTCCTCCTTTGCGCATTCTCTGGCGTATTGCCAGGCAGTCGAGAGCATATGCGAGCAGCAGGTCCCGGCGCGGGCACGGAGGCTCCGCGTGGCGCTCGCGGAACTTGAACGACTCCGGCATCACGCTGGAGCAATCGCGGGAATCTGCCAATCGACTGCCCTAAGTGTCTCCGAGGCCCAAGCCGCCATAGTCGAAGAACAACTTCTGCGAGCGTCATCCGTTGTGACTGGCCACCGTTACCTATTTGGTCTGAATATTCCCGGAGGGTTGCGCCGGGATTTTGAAGCCGAGCACTGCCATGTACTGCTCAGTGCTGCCGAAACCGCCTCGGCACAGCTTCAAAAACTCGAAGAGCGATTGCGCTACAGCAGCAGTTTCTTAGACCGGCTCGAAGACGTTGGCATTGTCAGCCAAGAGGACGCCCGCGATCTTGATCTCGTGGGACCGCTCGGACGCGCTTCGGGCCTCTCTCATGACCTGCGTCGTGCCTGCCCTTATTCCGGGTACGAGCAACACGGCTTCGACATTCCTTGCGAAAAAGAGGGGGATGGCTTTGCCCGGCTGCGCGTGCTGTTTGCCGAGGCACAGCAATCTTCAAAGTTGATTCACCAGGCGATCAAGTCGCTGGAGCAGGGGGAGGTCTGCGCTCCGATCCACGAGATTCCCTCGGGTGCCGCATCAGGATGGGCCGAGGCGCCAATCGGTGCTGCTGTGCACTGGATCAGAGTGGATAACACAGGGAAGGTACAACGCTACCGGATCTTTACGCCGTCCTTCCGAAATTGGCTGGGACTTCATGTAGCGGTGGAGGATTTTGCTTTCCAGGATTTCCCAATCATTCTGGCAACTTTCGGTTTATCAGCGACAGAGTGCGATCGTTAAGGAGCCGATCCGATGAGTTGGTGGTTTTGGAACGGAGTTCGAAAAGGAATTTACTCAACGCGGTATCCGGCGGTGCCTGAGAGTGCTGCAGGAGTGTCGCCGGGACGCCCCATACAGACACGGTTTCCGTCTCCGAAAGAAGCCTCGCAAGCTGCCTCCAATTGCCCCGTGCACGCAATCACAGCAAGCGAGAATGTGACAAGTGTGGATTTGCGGACCTGTGTGTGGTGTCAGCGCTGCCGTTTCGGCAGCCCCGATCTGCTTAATTGGGATGGAGGCTATGAGTGGGCGCAAGCTCCTCCGGCACGAAAAGAGTACACGCCCTTGGATTGGGTGTTTGGCGGTTCGCTCCACGTCATGGTTGTGGACGCGGGAGATTGCGGAGCCTGCCTGCACGAAGTGAAGCAGCTAAACAATCCCCTCTACAATATGCACCGGCTCGGTATCTTCCTAACGGCCACGCCGCGCACCGCGGATGTTCTCCTGGTGGTCGGGCCCGTTAGCGAGAACATGCGGGGGCCGCTCACAAAGACTTACGAAGCGATGCCCGAACCGAAACGGGTCTTGGCCGTTGGAACATGCGCGATCAGCGGTGGAGTCTTCGGACGAAGCTTTATGTCCGCTGGCGGCGTAGGCATGGTCTTGCCGGTCGATTTGGAAGTGCCGGGCGATCCACCGCCGCCACTCGCAATCCTCCATGGCTTGCTCGTTATTTCGGGCAGAAAGCAACCCATCCGGAGTTCCTTGATTCCCGCGGAGGAGGCCTGAGATGAGTCCCTTGTCCGGCGCTGCTCTCGTACTCTTCTATCTTCTTTGTGCCCTCGGGCTGATCATTTCGCTGTTATTTCGGGGGAAATATGGCTCTCTGGCCATCGGCTGGTTTGGCACTCTCTGCTCGATCGCGATGATGGGCGCAGCTGGGTTGCGACTCGCCTCCGGCGTTGACTCTCATCTGAATCTCTGGACGCTGAATGGCTTCGGAACTCTCTCTCTTCATCTTGATGCTCTCTCAGCCATTTTTCTGTTTACCGGAGGATTGGTCTATTTTTCCTGTTGCATCTTCGCGCCCGATCACCTGGCGCATTACACGAAAGAGCGTTACTCCTCCGGGGGCTACGCAGTGCTTCACTTCGGGCTGATGGCGTCGGTGGTTTCTATCCTCACTGCAGGCGATGTTCTGACATTTCTGATTGCGTGGGAGTGCATGTCGATCCTGTGTTATTTGCTGGTCAACTATGAACTGGAACCAGATGCCGATTTGAGCGCGGGCTACATTATGCTTGCGATGAGCGAGGCAGGTTTTCTCGCAATCGTCATCGCATTTCTGATTGCGGCGCACGTGGCGGGAGGATATTCGTTTGCGATGCTTCGCGCTGCACACTTTTCGCATGCAGCCCTATGGGGCGTGTTTCTCCTGGGATTCTTCGGCTTTGGCGTGAAAGCTGGACTTGTACCGGTGAATTTCTGGCTGCCGCGATCTTATACGGCGTCGCCGTCCATTTTCATTCCCGTCTTCGCGGGAGTAACTCTGAATCTTGGCTTCTATGGAATCCTACGACTCAACGCCGACTTGGCTCCCCCGAGTGGCGTGGGACCGGGTGTGTTGGCTTTGGTAGTGGGGGCCGTTACAGCGCTCGTGGGCATTCTCTATGCAACCACTGAGAACGATCTCAAGAAAATGCTGGCCCACAGTTCGATAGAGAATGCCGGGATCATCGTCGCCGGGATCGGGGCTTTTCTCGTATTCCGAAACTCCGGAAATGCAATCCCGGCTGCTCTGGCGCTGACTGCGGCGCTGTACCACATGCTGAATCACTCCACCTATAAGGCTCTGCTTTACCAGGGAGCCGGACATATCGAGGCTGCCACTGGCACGAGAGATATGGATCAATTAGGCGGCCTGATCCGCTCGATGCCCGCCTTGTCTGTTGTGTTCCTGGCTGGCTGTCTCGCAATTGCAGCGGTGCCTCCTTTCAATGGCTTCGTGAGTGAGTGGCTTACTCTGCAGACATTCCTGCGCAGCGCACTTCTTTCTTCACCCGCCGTCAAGATCGTCTTTGCAATCTCAGGAGCAATTCTGGCATTGACCGCCGCTTTGGCCGTCACTTGTTTCGTCAAGACTTACGCCATGAGCTTCCTAGGAATTCCGCGGAGCAGTTGGAGTTTCAATGGCTATGAATTCTCACGTAAGCCACGGTTCTCACTAACGCTACTCGCCGTCGCTTGCATTTTGCTGGGAGTGCTGCCGACATATGTCATCCCGGCGTTGAACTTAGCCGTTGAACCCTTGGCGGGGAGCAGCGCGTCCGCCTCTCTGATTCCGCCATTCTTTACGGCGACCGAAGCCAACCGTCAACTTCCACCGGCTTTTCTCGCCGACTTCCACAACCTGGGAGCCCAAACCGGAGCACACTGGCTGCCAGGCCGAGGTCTGGTAATCCTACTGCGAGGCGGGGAGCAGAATCCGGTCGTCTTTGCGATGTCTCCCTCCTACAGCATCATCGCGTTGGGGATTTTGTTGTTTGTGACGTGGTTTATCATCACTCGACTTACTCGCCGGCGGGCAGTTGTAAAGAACGAGGTTTGGGCAGGAGGCATTCCAAACTTGCTGCCGGAGATGACTTATACGGCAACCGGGTTTTCGAACCCCGTGCGGGTCGTATTTCAGGCGATCTTCCGGCCCAATATCGTCGAGGACACACGGGAGACCGTCGCAGTTCACTTCCGGACGGCCATTCGCCGACGTCGAGACGAGACACACCTGGTCGATCGTCTCTTCTTTCATCCGGTGGGAGCCAGTGTGAATGCTGCTGCGAAACTGCTGGCGGGAATGCATCATGGAAAGCTCAACGCTT
>DATJWZ010000882.1:0-5924 GCA_035500795.1 Candidatus Eiseniibacteriota bacterium
TTTTTCGGCGATGTACTGGATGTTCTTGTCGATCGTCAGGACGATGTTGTCGCCCGGATCCGGTTGCGTCTCCACGTCCGAGAACCACTGTTTGCGGGCATCGACGGAAATGAACATTTTCCCCGCGCGTCCGCGAAGTTGATCGTCGAATTCGTGCTCGATACCGCTCAGTCCTGAGTCTTCCATTCCAACCGAACCCAGAACCTGCGCAGCGAGATCACGTGCAGGATAGAAACGCTTGGGCTCTTTCTGGAAATGGATGCCTTGCAGATGGAGCGAATCGATCCTCTGAATCGTTTCATCGTCGGCCTTGCGGGCGACCCAGCAGAACGTCTTATGGGCGCGGCAATCTGCCAGGACAACGTTGTAGTCATCCCCCGTGATACGAGTGACGAGCGCAATCGCGGTCGAGAGGTCTTTGACTTCTGTCGGGACAGCAAACGCCGAGTCGACCATCACCGACATCGCTAACTCGTGGCCGTAACGGTCGTAGATCACTCCGCGTTTCGCAGCGAGGGGAATGGCGCGCTGCTGCTGGTGTCCTGCTTGCTTAACAAACTTGCCGTAGCTGAAGACTTGCAGGTAAACCAGCCGCGCGCAGATCGCCACGCACCAGAGGAGCATCACGGTGCCAAGAAAGTAGAGGCGGGAATTCTTGGCGGCAGGTGTGTTAGTGGGCGCCATATATCAAATCACGCATTGTCATTCCGACGATGCGCGTAGCGCAGAGGAAGAATCTGCTTTTCGTCTCCGCACTGGCGAACAGCAGGTCCTTCGTCGCTTTCGCTCCTCGGACTGACAAAGAGCTTAGAAAATTTTGGCGGCCCTTACTGAATGGCCGCCTGTAAAGCAAGCCGAGCTTCGCTCGGCGGACAGCCGGTGGCGGCTGTCCCACATGAACCTTCCTCACAAAAGCTATTGCGCTACCACCATGACCGCTGCATTACTCGCCATCACCGGCCCTGGCGCTTCCGAACCGCTGCCTTCCATACGAATTACTTGCCCCGGTTCAGGTGGAACCAGTCCCATGCGGCGTGCCAGCAAGTCGATTCTTTCGGGATCGCGTAGTGATGCATCTTCCAGGCGCAGAGCGCGATTCATCTCCGTAAGGTTCGTCAGTTCGCGCTTCGCCGATTCGATCTGGTATCCGTATTCGATAGCCTTGAAGTGCTGCCAGGCGTAGGTAAAGACGAACAGGAACAAAAGGGCCAGCGCGACACCAAACTGCTTCATCTCGCGGTTGCGCCGCGGATCTTCGACCTTCACTAAACGGGAGTTATCGATCGCCTTAGCGAAGTAGATTTCAGGCGTGCCTGCCCAGAAGCAACGCCGCTCCGCCGCCGGCACCGCACCACGAATTGTCGCCATCGCCGCTGCTGCCGCCATTTATGCCGCTCCCTGGTAAGCCTGTTGATCGGTGACAGGAATCTGCATCGTGAAAATCTCGTGCAGCTCTTCGGTCATGCGCTGCTGATCCGCCAACATCACGACGCGCTCTGCCGTCATCATCAGATCTTGAATCAGTGTGCCCGTATACATTGTTGCTACCTCAAAATTTGGATTCCTACCACGGAACCCGATAGAACCAGCTTTCAGCCCTCAGCTCTCAGCTAGTTCTCTCTTCAGCGGATCTTCGTCCGCTTGTCGAACTGAACCTTAGGCCCGGCACTGCCATGACAGCTCGTGCCGGGACTCCGGCAGGTTTTCCGGAGTTAAACTCTTTCCGCCGCCCGCAATTTCGCGCTGCGAGCCCGCGGGTTTCGATCGCTTTCGACTTCTGATGCCACTACCGGTTTTTTCGTCAGGATGCGGTAGTACCTGTCCTGATTACTGCCCTCGCGGAAAGCATCCTTTACGATGCGATCTTCCAGCGAATGAAAACTGATGATCACCACCCGTCCGCCCGGCTTCAGAATCTGAGGCGCCGCAGCGAGCAGCGCCTTCAGGTCGTCCAGTTCGCGGTTTACGAAGATTCGGAGAGCCTGAAAAGTTCGCGTCGCGGGATGAATTCTGCGTTCTGCCTGATTCATTGGCCGGGCCGCGGCTGATATCACGTCCGCAAGTTGTGCGGTTGTACGTATCGGCCGCGACCGGCAAATGGCTCTGGCGATTCTCCGCGACCTCCTTTCCTCTCCAAATTCGTAAATCACATCGGCAAGCTGTCGCTCGTCGAGGTGGTTTACCACTTGTTCGGCGGTCCGCTCCGATTGCGGATTCATCCGCATATCAAGAGGCCCTTCCGCCTGAAAACTGAATCCACGTGCCGCGTCATCGAGTTGCAAACTGCTGACCCCGATGTCCGCCAGGATGCCGTCTACGCTTGCCGCATCCTGCCCTTTCGCGATCTCTGCGAAGGAGCGATGCAGCAGCGTGATCTCCGGCCAATCCTGGCTTTCGGACGTCAGCCTCTTACTCGCAATCTCCAGCGCTGCCGGATCCTTATCGAGCCCAATCAAATGTCCCGGTGCGCCGAGGCGTCTTGCGATTTCGTAACTGTGCCCGCCAAGGCCCACCGTGGCGTCGATATAGGTCCCGCCACGCTGCACGTGTAAAAAGTCGATCGCTTCTTTTAAAAGAACCGGAACATGGTTCACTCTTCCACCACCATGTCCAACCCCCTGAGGGGTGTCTGTTAATCCCTCGCCCATAAGCGGGCTGCTTAGATGCCCAGTTCGTCGAGCGTCTTTGCATCGTCAGGCGTGATCTTGTCTTCCAGTACCTGTTTGCGATACGCCTCGAGGTTCCGTACTTCCAGATACTTCTGGTAGCCAACCACCGCGACGTCGCCTTTCAGTTGAGCCGCATCGCGCAGCAATTGCGGCAGAAGCAAGCGTCCTTGCCCATCGATCTCTACTTCTTGTCCCCAGTAACCGGTCGCGCTTAGAAACTTTTTCTTTGTCGGATTGAAGGTCGAAAGCCCCGCCAGCTTCTGCTCGATCTGTTCCCATTCCTCGAAGGGATACAGTTGAGCAATAGTCCCGTCCAGACTCGTGATGTAGAATTTCTGGCCATATTTCTCGTCGATCACCCGTTTGAACTCCGCCGGGACCTTGAGACGGCCTTTGTCGTCGACCCGGGTTGGATGATTGCCGCGAAACATGGCGCTGAATGTCGTTCAAGGAGGAGAAAGCAGCGAAAGATTCGGTCAATACCGGGCGATTCGGGCTGTTTATCGTGCTGTTGGGTCGGATTCCCACCGGCTCCACGTTTTCAGCTCCTCGCTCCCACCAAGCTACCGAACTAACCACTTTCAACCACTTTGTACCACATCTTAGCCGTAAGTCGTTTATTGTCAAGCAGAAACTTGTAGGTGCACGTCCCACTTCGACACCGCTTCGAGAAACCGCCAAGCCTTGTGGTTAACCAATTCGAGCACCACAATAGATTGCGTTAACGGTCTTGGTTCTTTCGCTATTCGTTCGCTGCGATTTTTCTTGACCGCCGCGAGGGACGCGGATTTTCTTGTGGAAATTTGATGCTTAAGCCTTAGTGACGATCGCCATCGGCGCTGCTGGAATCTCCCCATGGAAAAGATTTCGGAAACGTCGAGGGCCAAGTCATGAAAAATTTTATCTACGCACTATGTGTCGCTTGTTTCCTCCCAGTCTTCGTTCTGGCTCAGAACACTTCTGCACCTCCGATTTATCCCGCGCCGAACAGTCCGGCGGAACAGCAGTCCAGGGAAAACGTCTCGGACCAGCAGAACGGGCAGATGCCGGTCTTCCGAGTGAGTGTTTATTCCCGGACGGCAAAGGCAGTGAACTTCCGCAATCAAGGCGGGTCTACCACGCTGGATATGAAGGGCACAGATCTGGAGCCCCAGATCACCGGCCGGGCAAAAGTCGATGGAAAGGCCGGCAGACTGGTAATCGATGTCGACCTCGATCACATGGATCGTCCAAACGTGAAGTTTGGTGGCCAGTATCTGACGTACGTGCTCTGGGCGGTTACCCCTGAGGGCAGAGCCATGAATCTCGGTGAGGTTCTTCCGAATGGGAGCGGCAAGGACAAATTGACCGTGACCACCGATCTCCAAGCCTTCGGATTAATCGTGACTGCTGAGCCTTATTTTGCCGTCACCCACCCCAGTGACGTCGTCGTCGCGCAAAACGTCGTGCTGCCAAACACGAAAGGCTTCGAGGAGCCGATCGACGCCAAGTTCGACGTGCTGCAAGGCAAGGAGTACACGATTGATGTTCCCGTCGAGCAGCTGCCTTCCACACAGGCACAACCGGATGTTCCTTTGGACTTGCTGGAAGCGCGCAACGCAGTAGCGATTGCGAAAGCTGCCGGAGCCGAGCAATACGCAAACGGCAGCATCATGAAAGCCGAAGACATGCTGCAGCGCGCTGAAGACTACTATCAGCGGAAACAGGGACGCACCCCAATCGGCACCGCAGCGCGTGGGGCTACTCAAATGGCAGAAGATGCCCGCGTCTTGACACTCCGCAAGAAGGAACAGGAACGTGAGGAAACTGCACGCCGTGAGGCTGCCGAAGCTCAAGCCAAGGCACAAGCTGACGCTGACGCCGCAAAACGTGACGCCGAGCAGGCTCAAGCGCAAGCCAATGAAGATGCACGCAAGAGAGCTGAAGCCGAGCAGGCACGTGCCCAGGCCGAACAGCAGCAGGCGGCTCTTCAGTTGCAGGAGCAACAAGCCGCAGCTCAGGCCGCCGCGGCTGAACAAGAAGCTGAAGATGCGCAGCGCAAAATGCAGGATGCTCAAAATCAGCTGGCACAGGCACACTTGGTAACTCAGCAAGCCGAGCAGGAGAAGAACCAGGCAATCCAGCAAAAAGAACAAATGCGCCAGCGCCTGCAGGCTCAACTAAACCAGGTCTTGCAAACCCGCGATACAGCTCGCGGCCTGATTGTCAGCATGCCCGATGTGCTTTTTGATTTCAACAAGTACACGCTCAAGCCGGAAGCACGTGAGAAGCTGGCGAAGATCTCGGGAATCGTCCTCGCTTATCCAGATTTGAAACTCAACATTGAGGGGTTCACCGATAGCATCGGGAGTGACGCATACAATCTTGAACTTTCCGAGAAGCGCGCTGATTCCGTACGTGGGTATCTGATTTCCCAGGGAGTCAAGCCCAATAATGCATCCTCCACTGGATTTGGAAAGGCGGATCCGGTGGCGGATAACAGCACCGCAGCGGGACGTAAGTTGAACCGCCGGGTCGAGATGGTCGTTTCCGGCGACGTGATTGGTTCGGAACCGCAAGGGACGCAAGGTTCGATTACTCCGATACCCGGAGCAGGTGGGCCTTCAATGCAGTGATCGTTGGGAATTCCAAAATGCTGGCGATGCGAGGGCAGCGCTGCCCTCGCACACAGCCAGCAAGACATCAACGCTACGATCTTATTTCAGAGGCTCCACAAACACAGCCGTGCCGTAAGCAAGGACTTCGGTGACGCCCTGCATGATCTCCGTGGCGTCATACCGGGCGCCGACTACTGCATTCGCGCCGAGTTCAGCAGCGTGCTGCAGCATCAGGTCGAAAGCTTCCTGCCGGGTCTTTTCACAGAGGTTTGTCAAAAGACTAATGTTGCCACCCACTAGCGTCTGCAAGCCAGCGCCGATGGTTCCGAAGATAGAGCGGGAACGAACGACGATTCCGCGAACTACTCCCAGTGTCCTCGTCACATGAAAGCCGTCGAGTTCGAATTGAGTCGTTACCATAGTGTGACTGACCATCCTGCCCGAGCTGTAGCCTGTCGCCATGGAAGAGTCCTCTCTATTCGGCATCCGATTTGGTTTGCGCCGGACAGGAGAATATAGCTCAGTTCGATCGAGGACGAGGAGTATCTCAGAAGCTTGCCCCCTCACATTATTCCAGCTCTGCTGAAATGAAGAACTCCTGTGAGGAGTTGTCGTACTCGATCCGCAGGACGTTCGGCTTGCAGCAAACCTGGCAGTC
>DATJWZ010000883.1:0-14195 GCA_035500795.1 Candidatus Eiseniibacteriota bacterium
GCGCTAAGAACAACAGTAGATCCCTCAGGGATAGGGTCAAGGCTGTCCACAAAAACCACACCCCGCCGCTGAAAGGACTCAACGACCCTACTATTGTGAACAATGTGATGATATGCGTAGAGTGGCGTCGCCCGGCTAGAAAGCGATTGCTCCAGAGATGCGACCGCCATCTGGACCCCTGCGCAGAAACCTCGCGGGCTTGGCAGCAGGACGCGAAGAGAGGGTTTTCTTGCTGAGTTGTGTGAGATGTTTTCCAACTCCCCAGCCCCGTGCATCCGATGATATTCGATTACCATGAAAACTGCAGCATTTTCTGACCTTCCGACTTTCCACTGCCTTGACACCCCGAACGCACGATGAGAAGATTTCCGCCTAGGAGGGTTCTGCCATGGGAGTAGACATCCCTCAACCGTTTGACTCTTCTGTTTCCGGATCAATCGGGGTTTCCGGTTCGCTTGGCGCAATTGGACCGGTGACGGTCGCTGGTATTCCGGATACTTTCCACATCGACATCGATAAATTGCCCAAGATTCAATTAGGGCTTGATCCGGTCACGCTGAACCCGGTCACGCTAAATCTGGCAATTACCGAGATACCTAATATTCGGGGACATTTGCCGGCGGACTTTTGTGTTGGCGTTTCTCTGCTTGGAATGGAATTGTTCAGTATCCGCTTATGTGGCGAGGCGCAGATTATTACCGAGCCCTATAAGCCCAATCCTTGCGAGAACTGTGGCACGATTGACGCAGCGGGCAACTTACCCTCGTCGCGTGGAGGTTGATCGTGGCGCAATCGGTAAAACAACATCCGACACTGCATTTTCGAGGTCTTCCGCGCGCGATTGACTCGCTGGTTGGAATTCCATACCAGGATGTTGGACCCACGCCGAAGGTCTCCGTTGACAATCTCCTATCGGCCCACGGGTTTGATGCCGGTGGGAAGTCCAGTCGGTTGCACCTGTCGCTCCCGCAAAGCACGCCTCCCGGTATATACAAAGGGTCAGCGGAGTTTGGAGGTAAGGCCTATCCCGTCGAGGTCCAGGTCGAGCCTTACTACAATCTTGCCTTATCGCCACGCCAACTGATTGTGAGCGCAAAGCCGGGCGAGAAGGTGCACGTTGACCTCGTTTTGGCCAATAGCGGCAACGTCGTCTGCGACATAGGCAAGACGTATGTTTTCGGCTTGTATGACATCCACGGTGCAGATAGTGCAATCGGCGCAGCTTTTCGCCAGACGGAGAGCACGGGTGAAAAGCGTGCGGACCGCTTGGTGGAGGCTCTCTCCGAGGGACACGGCGGAATGGTACGAATCCAGGTTGAAGAAGGTTCTGGCCCAATTGCTCCGGGGGAAGTTCGTCCCTTGCGCCTCAACCTGCATTTTCCAGGCGGACTCAAACCTGGCCACACTTACTCTGGAACTCTACCCATCGAAAATCTCCGGTACTACACGAAAGTACGAGTCATCGGGGACGGGAAATAAAGGGAGGCCGTATGGCCGACACGACAATCTCCGGTTCGATTAAGGAGATCACCAATTCATTTACTGATCTGCTCGACCAGACCCTAAATGCCAGTTTGGATATGCTGCAGACGTTTAGCAAGGCGGGTACAGATTTTTCCTCGAATCTGTCTTCCCGATTTGCGCCCCAGATGAAGGCGCTAAACCTTCCAAGCCTGGGTGGATGCTGCAAGATTCCTCCTCCTTGCTGGATGCCAAGAGAACTCACTGCTGTTACGAGTCATGTATGTGCAGGGGCGACGGCCTCGTTGCGCTTTCGAGTTACAAACTGCGGCATGGATGCTAGAACGATCACAGTCGAAGCCGATCAGAACGCCAGCGTGAATCCGGCGTCACTCCAGTTAGGGGCATTCCAGCGAGGATGGGTAACAGTGAGTTACACGGCTCCCGCCGCCTCGACGGGGGCGCAGAACTCAGCTGAGATCCTAATATTCGTTCACGGATGCAAGAGTTACTACTTGCGCTGGACCGTACAGAATTCCAAACGTGGCTGCGATTGTTGCCATGAAATAGAGATCGATGATTATCCCGATCTGGTACATCACTGGTATGACCATTTCTACTGCCCGCGTCCATGCCGGCCTGTTCGCCAGGTACCAGGCCGATGAGTTCGAGCGGGTTTGATGACGCCATTCGCAAAGCAATTGACCTCAACGTGCGCTATTACAGTTCGTTGGGTAAGCTGACGGTTGACTACTGGAAAGAATTGTTATCGGCGGTAGCAGCCCCGGTGAAGGGAAATAGCTCTTCTGATCAGTTCACGGGAAGCTCGGTTCAAGCTTCCGTGGCGCGCGCGCCGGTTCCCAAACCCGCCGCGATGGTGATGGAAGCTGCCAAAGACTCAGTGGCACAAGGCGTCTTCATGGTTGAAAACCATCTCAGCACTGAGGTTGACTCCACGGTCGTCGCTTCATTTTTTAAAGACCCATCAGGGAACGCGATCCAGCCACAGTTTACGTTCGATCCACCGCGGATCGCTTTGAAGCCCGGAGAGCAGACGCTGGTACGCGTTTTGACAACTATTGGCCCTGAGGTCGAGCCCGAGACTCGCTACACGGGAGAATTTGCTGTTCCCGGCCTGAAGGGCACATCCATCCCGGTTGTGCTGCGCCAAAGGAAGCAGTAAACCTTGGGCCACGACCACAACGCAACGGCAGGAGGTATCCTCGTCAGCGCAATGTGGTCGTATGCCGCCTCGGTTCTACGCCCAGCGCAGGCTATGAAACGGGCAGGCGTTACCGTCACCTTGCCATTGGTTGGCGAGATGCCTGAGAAGATTCAGCGCCTCGGCTTAGGACCGAAATTCAGCCGTCTATACAAAAGCCCCGTTGTCCTCAATCGTAAGACCGAACACGATCATCTGGTGGAAGAGTTCGACGAAATGTCGGAAGTTTACTCAGAGTTCGTTCAGCCATTTTCGCGGCCGATTTTTGAAGAAGCGACGCAGCTGATGTCTGAATATCTGACCCCCGATGCAAGAGTGCTGGATGCAGGCTGCGGTCCCGGAAGAGAATTGCAGCGCATTGCACGCAAGGTACCAGAGGGAGAAGTCGTCGGAATCGATCTTTCCCAAGGGATGGTGAAAAGCGCGCATCGTTCAGCCCGGGCCCACGGTTTGCGGAATTGTGCTTTTGTGCAATCTGATGTTGGCGACCTGCCTGAGAACTTCGCCGGAGAATTCGATGTTGTCTACAGTTGCCTGGCGCACCACCATTATCCCGAACCGCCCCAAGCTACATGCGAGATAATCCGGGTTCTCCGCCCCGGAGGCATCTACTGCGTCGTCGACCCAGGTCCGGAGTGGTACAACAAGATGAGCACACCCTTGGCCAAGTGGGCAGATCCCGGATGGATCGGCTTCCACACACCGAAGGAGTTTTGTGCTCTATTCCGGACTGCCGGCTTCGCAAGAGTGGGCTGGATGGAACTGCTTCCTGGTTTCGGCGCTGCTCTGGGGCAGAAACCAATCCACGACAAGTAAATAACTAGCCAGTAGGGGTGTTGTACACTCTCCTATAATTCACTACCTCTTATCAGTTCCGTTCCCATACCTCGACCTGTATGAGTCACGATGTCCAACTCGTAGAGAGAATATTGGCGGAAGCGCGCCAGGCCGTGATGGGTGAGCTGCAAAGAATTTTTGCCGAACGGAAGCGAACCGGCTATGGCCCTCTTTATGACATGTTAGAGGACTATCCGTTTCGCGAAGGCAAAGGACTCCGCCCGGCAATCTGCCTGGCCTCATGCCGAGCTGCAGGGGGCAGGACCGAGCAAGCTTTGCTTTCGGCTACAGCTCTGGAGCTGTTCCATAATGCGTTCCTGGTACACGACGATATCGAGGACGGATCCGAGTTCCGCCGTGGCAAACCTACGATGCTGCGGCAAAAGGGCGTGCCCGTCTCTATCAATGTCGGCGATGCCACGAACGTCCTGGCGATCGAGCCGCTTCTCGGCAACACCCGACGCATTGGAGTGCGTAAGGCTCTGCTGGTCTTTCGTGAAGTCGAGCGGATGGCGCGCGAGTCGACTGAAGGACAGGCCATTGAACTCGGCTGGATCGCCGATGGCCGCTTCGATCTTGCGGATCAGGACTATGTCCGCATGGCATACAAGAAGACGTGTTGGTACACTGTCGTCGCGCCGCTACGTGTTGGAATGATCTGCGGAAGCCCGCCCGGTCCGCTCGCTCCTCTGGAGGAAGATCTAACCAAACTGGTCGAGCTGGGTTTTCTTGCCGGTATCGCTTTTCAGATTCACGACGATCTTCTGAATCTTGAGGGCGACGTTGGTCTTTACGGGAAAGAGTCTGGCGGCGACCTTTGGGAAGGGAAGCGCACGATCATGCTGCTACATTTTCTCCGCGCTGCATCTGCGGCGAATCGCAAGCGTGCCTTGGGACTTTTGGCGATGCCTCGTCGCAAGAAGAAAGCGGCGGATGTCCGCTGGCTGCTGCAGGCGATGACTGCGGCGGGTTCACTGCAATACGGAAGAAATCTGGCGAGGGAATATAGTGAACGCGCCTTGGAATGCGAGCAGCGTCAACGACTGTTCGAGGTCGACAATGATGACCGCCATTTTCTGCGCGAGATGTTGCACTATGTGATAGATCGTTCCAAGTAGTCAACGAAGAGAGAGCTATGTCCAAAGAAGAGTCTCCCAAGAATCCGCTTTCCGATTGGCTCCATTTGCAGGCAGACTTTCAGGCTCGGCTGGCCGACGAAACGCTCCGTTACCTGCGTCGCTTGCAGGGGGCAGCCGCTCCCGTGACCCCGGGAACAGTGCTTGTGCCAGAAGACGGTTCCGAACTGACGGCGCGCACGAAATCCGGCGGCAGCTTTGAAATCACGTTGGACGTTAAGAACTATCAACGCGTGCACGCGATGGCAGCTCCAGCCCTTGATCCTATGGTTTCGTCTTCCGGTATTACCTGGTATCCCGAAGCGGAGTTCTCGCCGGAGTTCTCACTCGTTGCTCCAGACGAAAGCATCAAATTCGTATTGCGTGTCAATGTGCCCGCTATTCTCCCGTCCGGCACATACATCGGAGCGTTGTCGCTGCGCGGGTTGCGCCAGCAGATCTTTCGAATTTCCGTCGATGTAAGTGGCAGCAAAGCCGCGGATCGGCAATCACACTTGAGCGAAAACAAGCGTGGGACGGCTGAGAAACGCAAAGCACGAACCGCCAAATCGAGGCAGGCGAAGAGATCGTGACCACGAACGCCAGCGCGGCGCTTATTGATCGGGAGGATACTGCCGGTCGCACTACAGCGACACTGGTCGCGTCGTTAGCCGCACGGCTTGCCGCACTTTACTTTATTTCCGGAGCTGATGCGATCGCGTCACTCACAAGTGGTTTTGCCGCGCTCGGCCGCGAAGTTTCGAAGACTACCGAGGGAGCGCGGTTGAGAGAGGCCCTCGGCCGCTCTCGAATCGCACGCAATGGCGACGCAACCTGGAGCGCTCTGCGAATCGGAGAAGGATCGTCGACGGCCGTTCCCAGTCCAGTGCTTGACCAACTCCGCAACGATGTCGCTCTCTTGCTCGCCGATGACTTGGAACAAGTGCTGTGCATGATGCCGATTCCTACCGAGGCTCCCACTGGAGCGCTTCCTCCACCTCAACAGAATGCGACGTTTCTCGATTTTGTTGTAGGTTACTGGGCTTTTTCCAAGGAAGCGATTGCGTCAATTGAAGAATTGGCCAAACTGGGGAGCTCTCCGCCTGAGGTCGTCAATTCAAAGACGAGTGCCGATATTCCATTGAAGGGTTCTTTACTGCGGTGAGCTACATCGAAAGACTGCGTCCTCCGTCACCCTTCGACCTTTCCGCGCCGGCCTATAAAGACTGGTTTCACTTGAATTTTGCCGATCCAGTTTCGGGTGCAATTGGACTGGTGAATACCTCTCTTCATGGGTCTCCCTGGGATCGTCGCTCTCTCGCGATGGGCACAGTGCTTGTGCATTTTCCCGAGAGTGGCTGGCAGAGTCACGTTGAGAACTTGCCGTATTCGGATGCGAATCTTTCTCCAGCCGCGATTGCCCTTCGCGACGTAGCCCTGGCCATCGACAACCGAAGCGGAACGATTCACGTATCCTCAACCGGCCAACTGAATCCCTTTCGGGCCCGTTTTCGCGCGGACGCTGTCACCACACCAATCGATTTCGAACAGGAAATGCCACTGGGCTCCCAATGGATCTCCTGGTACCTCGTGCCAACCATGGTCGTGTCTGGGGAATGGACAGTGAAAAACCGCCGCACTATCCTCGAGAAACTCCCCGCCTATCACGACCACAACTGGGGACGTTGGCATTGGGGCGATGATTTCGGCTGGGAGTGGGGCTGCTTTCTGCGGAACGCCAACACCAGGGAGAGTCCGACCCTGGTTTTCGCTCGTACTACTGACCGTGCGCATCGCCACCTTGGCAGTCCTTTCCTGATCGTGGATTCCGTCGTAACCCGGCGGAGTTTTTCACCGGACACTATTTCCTTAGAATTTGACGGACGCCTTGACTTGCCGCTCCATCGTGTGCCCGGCGCAATGGCCGCTCTGCATCAGGAGATGTCGGAACCAAAGCTCCCGAAGTCAGTCGAAATTCGAGCGGCACAGGGGATTGATCGCGTGGAGATTTCATTCACGGCCCGTGCCGCAGCACAATTCGTAACGGCTGATCCGTCCATTCGGGGATACGGCTTTATTCATGAAATCGTCGGAGAATATAAGAGTCGTGGTACGGTCCGAAATATTGGATTCGAAACCAGCGGATATGGCGTCTTCGAATATGTAATGTGATCCGGCGATGACTTTAGGCGAATACATCTCGGCCCTCGTGCAGTGCTTGAAAGACTGTGAACCGCTGGCGTATAGCCGGATGTGTCATGTGGTCGGTGGTCGTACGGCGCGCATTCGACTCGACGAGCAGGCCGTATGGATACGTATGTCGGATGGCTCGCTGGTCGTCGATACCCATCTTCCCGAAGGAGTCATCGAAGATGGCAGCGGCACGACTGATACCACAACTGTGCTTGCGCTGCTTCGCGGAGATCTTGAAGTATTGGAAGCAATCCTGAACCAATCGCTTGCGATAGATGGGGAAATCGAGCAAATCCATCGCATGTTTCTCGCGATTGAGATCCTCTTGGACGCGGGTCCCCGGTGTCCTCATCTACAGAGGATTACCGAGCGATTCGTCGCCGAGTCAAGGCAGTTTGAGTCCGGAAATCTTCCCCCACGCGCGAATTGGTATCCATTCGCCGTCGGCGATGACGAATTAGATTTGCTGAACCGCTATGGGCTATTGCCCGGCAAGTAGCAACTGCATCTGGAGACAATTTAAACGATGTGAACGAGGGCCCTGGGGCAGCCGTGGACCAAATTGGCCACGCCAGCTACTCCGCCATAACCACCGCTTCCCACTAGCGTCCTATGAAATTGCAATCCCGGACAAGCGGCCACTTTCAATTGATGACCTTACCTCTCGTGATGATCGTGCACGGGCGAAGATCGGCATTGACCTTCGTAGCGTCTGTGACGATCTGTATCGGAAGGAATTTCGTTTTGTTCAGCGACATCCACGTGAAGTCATAATTCCGTCCTCCAAGGAAAAAAGGTTCAAACTTCTGTTTGCGGCTACATTCGGGTTTCTACCTGAGTCGGGTCCATTGGCGGACGTGTCTGACATCTTTGTAAAGGCTCTAGACGCGAAACCTTTGAAAACCAAAGCAGTGGATTTCCCGAAGTTGTTCAATCGGAATATTTTTACCCGCTCCACGCGACGCACCACGAACTGCCATGCGCTGTGAGAAAATCGCTTCTTTTCCCAGGTGCTCCGAACCATGAATTGGTAGGTGGCGTCTGAACTAGATTATTCACGGTCGTGCTCTGGGCGATCCTAGGAGCCACCTTTGGAGATGTCAATCTGGTACAGGTGGGATTGAGAAGCGTGCGAGCCTTCTCGCATTTTGCGATGGGATGCACGTGAAGGATGTCGACGATGCTTAACAGCTGCAACAGTACTAGTTTTGTCGGGCTTAGTCGGGTTGTATTCGTTCTTTCCATTCTTCAAACCGCACTCTGTCTCGCGCAGGTGGAGCCCGACCTTTCGCTGCTGAAGGACTCGTTTACACATCCACCGGAAGACTCACGCATCATGATGCGCTGGTGGTGGTTCGGACCGGCTGTCGCCAAGCCCGAAATCAAGCGGGAACTCGAACAGATGAAATCGGCAGGTATTGGAGGTGTCGAAATTGCCACCTTGTATCCTCTCGCGCTAAACGACCCTCAAAGTGGCTTTCACAACATGACGTTCCTGTCGGACGAGCATCTCGATTCTCTCCGGTTTGCTGCTTCAGAAGCCACAGAACTTGGCCTGCGCGTGGACATCACGCTAGGCAGCGGCTGGCCCTTTGGAGGCCCTCACATTCCTGTAACCCAGGCAGCGGGAACAATGCGAGTCGAAACCGTTGAGATTCCATCAAGCGCTAAATCGATCCCTGTTCCCAGCCTCACAAGCGGCGAACGATTGGAGGCAGTTTTCTTTGTGCCCGGTTCACGCGAGGCTCTCGTTGCTCAAGAAGGAAATCAGGTCCGGAATCCGGTGATTGAGCGCGGCCGATTACAGATTTCTTCGCCACTGAACGGTCCCAACGTAGGGGTATTTTTCATCTCCAGCCGCACCGGAATGACCGTGAAACGGCCGGCAATTGGAGCAGAGGGATTTGTGCTCGATCACTACGACAAGAATGCGATACAGACCCATCTTCACGCCGTCGGAGATCGTTTTCTGGAGGCATTCGGTGATCATCCTCCCTATGCTGTGTTTAGTGACAGCTTGGAGGATTACGGATCCGACTGGACTCCTGACCTGCTGCAGGAGTTTCAACGACGGAGGGGCTATGATCTTGTCCCCCGTTTATTAGCCCTGATTGGCGATGCAGGTCCAGAAACGTCCGCCATCCGCCATGACTGGGGGCAGACTTTGACCGAACTCGCCGATGAGCACTACCTTAAGCCGCTGCACGACTGGGCGAGGCAGCATCACACACTCCTCCGTTCTCAGACCTACGGATTTCCGCCTGTCACACTCTCCAGTAACCAATACGAAGACCTGCCGGAGGGGGAAGGCAAGGCGACCCTGTTGATGTGGCGGCAGTTCTCCGACACGCGTTGGGCAGCATCGGCGGGACATCTTTTCGGTAAGCCGATCATCTCATCAGAAACCTGGACATGGCTGCACTCGCCAGCTTTTCAGGCCAACCCGCTCGATATGAAGGCCGAAGCGGATCTGCATTTCCTGCAAGGCATCAATCAGTTGGTTGGTCATGGATGGCCATACTCTCCCGACATCGCAGGAGAGCCAGGATGGCGGATGTATGCTGCTGGTGCATTCAATGGTCATAACCCTTGGTGGTTTGCCATGGCAGACCTGGCGGTGTATCTGCAGCGAGTCAGTTTCATGCTGCGACAAGGTAAGCCGGCCAACGATGTGGCACTCTTGTTGCCGAACGACGATGCTTGGGCCCGCTTTTCCGTGAACGGTCAGTCGACTTCGTCCGTGACAACAAAGACCGGTTTCAACACGCGTGGCAACGATGTAAGCATTGATGAGTCCATGGATGGCTTGCTAGGCCACAACTTGATTCCGCAGATTCTTGACGCCGGATTCAATCTGGACTTCATCGACGCCGATGCGATCGACAAACTCGGCATTCACTATCCGATTCTTGTTCTGCCAGGAATTGAGCGCATTCCCATCGCCACCTACCGAAAGATCGAGCAATACGCGATGCACGGGGGAACTGTCATAGCCTCGCGACGGTTGCCTTCCGAGTCCCCGGGGCTACTGAACGCTGACACCGAGAGCCCGCAGATTCAGGAAATCTCGCGGCGGTTGTTTCTTGGCACAGGAGCAGCCGGCCACTTCGTGGAGGATGAATCCCAATTGGGAGCGGCATTGGCCAGCTTCAGTAGGCCAGATGTTAATCTTTCTCCGAAAGCTCCAGAAGTAGGCTTCATCCACCGCAAACTAGCTAACGGAGATCTATACTTCGTCGCAAATACTTCGAATCACCCTGTTCAGACGCAGGCCCAGTTCCGTGACACGAAAAGCAACGCTGAATGTTGGGATCCGTTCACCGGTCGGACTTCGCGCATCCAAAACGCAGCCAAAATTGACATCGCACTGCAGCCTTACGAATCGCGGCTCATCGCTTTTACAGGGAACGTCAGCAAAGAAGAGCCTGAAACGGCAGTAGACGCTCAGTCAAAATACATTGATCTATCTACCGACTGGAAGCTCACGTTCAGCGATTTAAACCAAACCATTACGATGGCGAAGCTTCATTCGTGGAGTGATGAGGAACCGTTCAAATACTTTTCAGGTATCGTCCGGTACGCGAAGACGATTGATCTACCCGCCTCGACGATGCTGGAGAACTCTTTGGTTCTGGACTTTGGAGAAGGTACTCCAGTTCTGATTCCCGATCCGTTACCCACTCCAAATATGCGCGCCTATCTGGATGGCCCAGTACGAGAAGCCGCAGAGGTCTATGTCGATCGTCAACGCGTGGGCGTTGTCTGGCATCCGCCGTACTCGATTGATCTGACCAGATGGCTAAAGCCGGGCAAGAACGAGCTAACCATCGTCGTTGGCAATACCGCAATCAATTCCCTGGCGGGCCAAGGTCTTCCTGACTATCGCTTGTTGAACGACCGGTATGGAGAGAGGTTTGTGCCCCAAGGTATGGATCATTTACAACCCCTCCCTTCTGGAATTGTTGGCAAGCTACGACTGCAAGTCACACCGCGCCACTGAGAGGTTAAGAAGGAAGGTAAGCGCCAGAGCAGGAGGTCGAGGCTACTCCGCGGCCATAAATCCACGGTGCAAGAACTCTACGGAAGAGTCACCACTGCTACCGAGTACCCGCCCAACTTCAGTGTGTCGCCGCTCAATTTCATCATCGCTGGCGGCTGGAAACTGGTGGTCTGATCTACATAATCGAGCCGTCCGCCGGTCGCACCCGTGACCGTAACGTCGAACGGGCGATTTCGCTTGTTCACCAGCAGAACTCGCTTCTTGCCATCTCGGGCCACGGAGGCTAGCGAATATACATAAGGCTGGCTCGACTCGGTCTCAACCAGTTTATCCTCTCCAGCGAAGCTGTCGTGCAAGAGCTTCAGCACCCAAAAGCGGGCATTCGGTTTGCCATCTTTCCAGTCAACCATCGAAACACTGGGATATTGGGTGGGAAAACCCACGAGTTGCGACTCGCCCGCGACATCGATTCCAATCTTTGAAAGTTCGCCGAAGAGATATGCGTATAACGCACCCGCGAGATTCCAATAAGAGTCCTCAATCGGCTTGGCCACGTGCCCGGGTTCGCCCTGAGCTGCATCGTCAGCTGAGATGACACCAAGCTCATCGATGGTCGTCTTGGTTTCAGGAGAAAGCAGCTTGCGCATTGCCTCGATGTATCGCACGGTCTTGAGAAAACCATCAGCCTGATCGAAATATGTGAACTGCTCAACTTCCGGAGTCTGATCGGGAGTTGGCGAGGCATAAAAGTGATACGAGATGAAGTCCAGCGGAACGCCTGGCTTGTGATTCTTGTGGTCGAGGAAATACTCGAAGTAGCGCGGTTCGGTCTCCACGGCGAGGGCCAAACCAACAAACTTCAACTCGGGCTGCACCTTCTTCATTGCCAGCACGATTTCGTCATAGAGCGCCGTGTAGCTCTCGGGACTCATGCGGTGCTCAAAGTCAACTTCGTTCAGTACCTCCCAGTACGGAATCGAATAGTGGTAGCCGGATTCATGTCGCTTGCCGAACTCATCGGTAAAGCCGCCCTTGGTATACCAGGCAAGCAGGCGAGCGTAGTAGTCGGCAACTTCCTTCATGGTCGGATCGCGGAGGTCTGTGCCTTGTTCATAGGTCCACGTCACTTGGACCGGATCTGCGGGATATTCAACTGGCTTGTCAGTCTTGTACATCCATTGCGGGATAGTGCTGAAGTTCAGAATTGTGGAGTGCGCCTTGGTGGCCTCCAGGAAGTCGATGGTCATCGGATCGATCAGCGTGAAGTCCCATGAGGTCTTTCCATCTCGTGGCGGCTCAAGTTCGGCGACCGCCAACTTCGGATAGGGCAGCCACGGCACATACCGCACATAGTCCGCTCCCAGATCGTGTAGCGCCTTGAATGTGTTGTCATGCACAGGAGTACCGCGCTGAAGGGGAGGATTGACTACGACCTGCAGTGTCGGTGTGGTGTGACAAACGCTTACGATTTTGTCCCAATGTACTGACACTGTGACTGGTTGGTCCTGGCTGGCTGCAGTCCCGGCGCAGACGACGATGAGTACTAGACTAGCCGACGTTTTTCTTGACAGCTTAAAAATCATCACATCCTCCGCGCGGGATGATTACGTTCCTATTGACCGAGCGGCAGAAAGACATCCCTTCGGTCGAATCGAATGCTAGGCGAGACGGATTGAAGCGTCAACTGAACAGAGTTGAGATGACAACATTTCACACTGAAGAATGCGAGTGGTCGGACATCCTACGGAGCCATCGAGCCGTACCGGCGATCTTGTGCCGCGAGCTGGCAATTCCACACAGCCGAGGTTCGCCACGAACGAAATCCTCAAAATGTGTCTAAAGTTTCGCAACGCGAAAAATCGGCAGACGATTGCGAATGCTTGTGACCGGAATCGGCAGCCATTTATGCTTACCGAGAAAATTCCAAGGACTCCAGGTTTGGAAGGTCGCCCATGAAATCTTCAGAGGTGAAACTTAACGTTGGGCTGTTCAGCATCGGTCTTGACACCTACTGGCCGCAATTTCCCGGATTGCGAGAACGGCTGGCGGGGTCCACCGAGCGAGTTGCTCGAAAGCTGGCGGCCTCCCAGGTACAAGTCACTAACGTTGGCCTCATTGACACTCCAGAAAAGTCCGTGGCGGCAGGACATGAGTTCCGAAAGGCAGATGTCGATCTCATCTTTTTATATGTCACGACCTACGCTCTGTCCTCGACGGTGCTGCCCGCGGTTCGCCGGGCAAAGCTGCCAGTAGTCATTCTGAATCTCGCGCCTTCCCCGGCCATCGACTACGGCACTTTCAATCGTCTCGGGGATCTCACCAGGATGACCGGGGAGTGGCTGACGTACTGTCAGTCTTGCCCGGTCCCCGAAATCGCCAATGTCTTCAATCGCTGCCGAATTCCATTTTTTCAGATCACCGGCATGCTCGAAAACGACCCGGTTGCTTGGGGCGAAGTGAACGACTGGATCGACGCCGCCCGCGTGGCCCACGTCATGGAACACAATCGCCTTGGACTGATGGGCCATTACTACGGGGGCATGCTCGACATCTATTCCGATCTCACGCAGCATTGCGCGTACTTCGGCGGACACATCGAGATTATTGAGGTGGAAGAGCTTGCCGCGCTGCGGCGCGAAGTAAACGCTGCCGAAGCGAGCCGAAGAGTGGAAGAGTTTAAGACTTCTTTCGACGTGCACGAAGATTGTCCAATGGACGAACTGTTGCGTGCGGCTCGTACTTCTGTTGCGTTGGATCGCATGGTCGAACGTCACCGCTTGGGTTCCATGGCGTACTACCACAAAGGGGTCGGCAGTGCGGAGAATGAGGATGCAATCAGTTCGATCATCCTTGGTACAAGCTTGCTGACTGCGCGTGGTGTGCCGGTCGCCGGTGAGTACGAGGTCAAGAACGCGCAAGCCATGAAGATAATGGACTCCTTCGGGGCCGGCGGTTCTTTCACTGAGTATTACGCAGTGGACTACAACGACGATGTGGTGCTGATGGGACACGATGGTCCGGGCCACGTCGCAATCGCAGAGGGAAGAACCAGGGTTCGGTCGCTGAATGTGTATCACGGTAAGGTTGGAAGCGGCCTCTCCGTGGAAATGTCAATTAAGCACGGTCCCGTCACTTTGCTCTCTGTGGTCCAAACTGTCGGAGGCGAACTCAGTTTCCTGGTGGCCGAAGGAGAATCCGTGCCCGGACCAATTCTCGGGATCGGCAATACGAACAGTCGCTACCGTTTCCCGATCGGCGCAAGGAACTTCCAAAACGACTGGAATATGCATGGCCCTGCCCATCACTGTGCCATTGGATTGGGACATATTTCCGCAAAACTGAAAAAGCTAGGTGCTCTGCTTGGAAT
>DATJWZ010000884.1:0-1982 GCA_035500795.1 Candidatus Eiseniibacteriota bacterium
ACCGAATGAAGACGCTCCAACGCACCCTGACCATCGTTAAACCTGACGCCGTACGCAAGAACGCCATCGGCGACATCATCGAACAGTTCGAGAAGAACAACTTCCGCATCCTCGCGATGAAGATGCTTCAAATCTCCAAACATCAGGCCGAACAGTTTTATGCGGTCCATGCCAGCCGTCCTTTTTACAACTCGCTCACGGACTTCATGTCGAGCGGCCCGATCGTCGCCCTTGCCCTTGAAAAAGAAAATGCTATCGCCGATCTGCGCAAGCTCATGGGATCCACCAATCCTGCAAACGCCGAAGAAGGGACTATTCGGAAGAAGTGGGCGACCAACATCGAGTACAACGCAATCCACGGCTCCGATGCGGAGGAGACAGCCCGTTTCGAGCTAAGCTTCTTCTTCGCCGGATATGAGCTAGCCAAATAGTCGTAGGTCGTTCGTCGTTCGCAGGTCCAGATCGATGGACCGGCTTTGGCAAACTTCCAACGACAAATGAGCAACGACGGTTTTCTCATGCCTTTCGTTCAAATCACCCTGCTCCAGGGCCGAACGGCTGACCAGAAGCGCAAGATCGCCAAGCGCATCACTGACGCTTTAGTCGAAGAAGCCGGCGCCCGCCGCGAGGCGATTGTCGTGGCTTTCCACGAGGTCTCCAGAGAAAGCTATGCCTCCGGCGGCGAGCTGTTGATCGATAAAGCACCACAGAAATAGATCACCTCGGGCTCCAGTCTTATTACTCCCGTAATCCACCCTTGGCGTTTGGGAATAGTTATACTTCGCTCGAAAGCGAGGTATCTCATGAAAACCTGGAAACTGGCCGCGATGCTTTTCCTGTGCGCATCTGCCCTTGCGCAGACATCGGAAACCGCTCCGGCTGCACCCACAGCAAGAAAGTCGTGCGACGACCTGAAGGCGGAGATCAGCAAGAAGCTTGATGCGAAGGGCGTCACTTCTTACACGCTCGATGCAGTCGACAAAGGCAAGGAAGGTGACGGGAAGGTAGTAGGTACCTGTGACGGCGGAACGAAAAGCATGGTCTATACGCGAGCCGGTGCTGCCCCAAGCAAAGCCGCCGAAGACAAGAAGCCACAGTAGGCCGCAACACGAATCAGAGCAGTGTGTTTGTCATGGCGACGACGACTCGCGGAGCGAGGATGGAGGAATCTTTCCACTACGCTTAACCGGCGGATTCCGGTTACCCCAGCGGCTCGAACAAGTGTCCCTCCACGCGGTCAGCGATCTTCGGCAGATCCTTTCTCGCGTGTTGCAGGAAATGCGGGGCGGCACGATGCGCTTCGAGCGCGGCATCATCCTTGTACTGCTCGTAGATAAAGAACCGCCGCGGCTCCGTCTTGTGCCGATGCACCTGGTACATCGAGCAGCCAGGTTCTTTGCGGGAATGTTCGGTCAACTTTTGGAAGAGATCAGCAACTTCAGCTTCGTGTCCTACTTTTGCCATCCAGGTGACAGCCAGCACCACCATCTGCGTGCTCTCCTTACACCGGCCGGTCAGCCGGGAGGGACATTCTAGGCTTTCTTGGTGGCCACCTTCAACTCCGTAATGAAATCGTCAAGCAGGATGGTATGGTCACGGTCTGGGCCCGTGGAAATCATGCCGATCTTTGCCCCCGTTTCCTTCGCTACAAAATCGAGATAGTTACGAGCTTGCTTCGGTAGCTTCTGGTAATCAAATATGCCTTCGGTGGATGTCTGCCAACCGGGCATTTTTGTATAAATGCACTCGATCTTCTCGAATCCGCTCGCTTGGGCCGGTGGCTCTGAAGTCTCTTTGCCATCGATCTTGAATCCGACGCAGACGGGGATCTCCGCAAGTTCGTCGAGAACGTCAAGCTTGGTCACGACCAGCCAGTTCGTTCCATTGACCATGCCTGAGTAGCGGAGAAGAGGCAGGTCGAGCCACCCAGTACGCCGCGGACGGCCAGTAACCGCACCGTATTCATTGCCGCGCTTGCGAAT
>DATJWZ010000885.1:0-2271 GCA_035500795.1 Candidatus Eiseniibacteriota bacterium
ATCATGACCTCTAGCCCGCGGCTGTCCTACATGGGAATGCAGGTCGCGGTGGCCTTTTACCTGATTCACTTGAGCGAGTTCAAAATGCAGACGTCGCTCGAAGTGGCGCGAGACCGCGTCGTCGGAATCTTGGTGGGTCTCCTCATCATGTGGTTGGTGTTTGATCAGTTATGGAGTGCGCCCGCCGCTGTTGAGATCAGGAGGACGTTCGTTTCCAATCTTCGGTTATTGGCGCAGTTTGCAAGAGAACCGCTTTCGAAAGACCGGCGAACTGCAATCGCACAGAGCATTACTCTCGGGGAGATAATTAACAGCAATTTCGATAAGTTAAGGGCTCTCGCGGACGGTGTTCTCCTCGAATTCGGGCCTTCCCGCGAGCAGGATCTCGCATTGCGCAGCCAAATTAGGGAGTGGCAACCGCAACTGCGCACTCTTTTCTTGATGCGAATTGCCGTATGGAAGTATCGCGTTGAACTCCCTGGCTTCGAACTGCCGGAACCGGTACGTGTGGCACAGCAGGAGTTCGACTATCAGTCGGCCAAAGTGCTGGATGACATGGCAGACCGCATGGAAGGTAAACCATTCCTCGAAAAGACCAACTTCGAAGGTTCGTTCGAGCAGCTACAACAAACGACGCGGACTTGCTGTTCAGAAGGATCACAAACAGCGCTCGGAGCTGGCCTGCAGACTTTTCTTGTTCTGTCTCGGAACATTGCGTCCCTGACGATGTCCCTAAGTAAGGAAATCTGACTTGCACTCTTTTTTTCTTAGGTCGAACGAATGGGAGAACTTCTGTTGCGAGGATAAACGAGGGTGTAAGAACTGCGGTGTTGTCAATTATTGAGATCCGGAAAACGAATTAGGAGGCGTGTATGTCGTGTGTCGAAGCGGTTCCAGACATCGGGGTGAGATCAGTCCTGCTTGCATTTGATTTCTCAGAAGCTTCTGAGAAATCACTCCATCACGCCCTCGCGATTTCCCGTCACTATGGAGCGAAGTTTTATTTGGCGCATGTCGTCTCACATCTGGGGTATACAATCGCGGGACCGGAAACCTTGCAATTAGCAACCGAACAAACCCAGAGAGATGCAAAACAACTGGAGCAAAAGTTGCTCGAAAGTGGGGCGCTAGCCGGCTTGCAGTATGAGTTCATCCTCCGCGTGGGTGACGTATGGGAACAATTGAAGGTTGTCATGAGAGAAAAGCAGGTGGATTTGGTGGTGACAGGGACACACGGGCGAGGAGGTCTGGGGAAGCTGTTGCTTGGATCCACAGCGGAACAGATCTTTCGTTGTGCAGATTGTTTTGTCGATACCGTTGGGCCGGGTTCTTATAAGGATTCCCTGGCCGAGAGAACTCACGTAGTTCGCCCGTTTTTGTTTGCTACAGATTTTGGAACGGCTTCCTTGCGTGCGTTACCCTACGCCATCTCATTCGCCAACCATTTCGGAGCAAGGTTCGTCGTACTTCACGTTCTCCCTGTAGCCCCGATACGGGAAGGCTTCCATTGGTCAACTACAGGCGATCTTATGCAAATGCGAGAAGAAGCTCGAATTGCTTGCCAAAAACAGTTCGAGGAACTGATTCTGGCGCATGCTCCAACGGCAACCAAACCAGAATTGCTGGTTGAGTTCGGAATACCGAGTGAACAAATCTTGCTTGCCTCGCACACTCTCCAAGCCGATCTCATCTTTTTGGGTTTGAATCGCCCCGCACATATTGGGACGACATCCCATATGCCGTGGGCCGTCGCTTACAAAGTGGTGTGCGGCGCACATTGCCCCGTACTGACAATAAGGAATTGAGGCAAACCCACATCCATGGGTGCTCGAGAAACTTCGTCGACTCCCTCTGTGTATTTGTTTCTTAGGTCCAAGTGATTGGAGAACTTTTGTCGCAAGAATAAACGCAGATGTAGGAACAACCAGCCATTCGAAAGCATTCCGTCCGAGCCGGCTGAAATGTAGTGACGGGCGTGTTTGTCACGCCCGTCTCGCCTTTTTGCACCAGAGTATTATGAGTGGAGCGCACGGCCCAAAAACCAGCCGTACCCAAGGCGGGTACAACTGCTATTGAACTTTGCCACCCCGCAATCAAGCCACGCGAATCAGTTTTTTGTTGACAAACTCACCGATGCCCAGATCGGAGAGTTCGCGGCCGTAGCCGGAGTTCTTCACGCCGCCGAACGGAAGGTCGGGTGCGGTCCAAGTGGACTGGTTGATGAAGACCATTCCGGTCTCGATCTGGCGGGCAATGCGCTTCCCCCGCTCG
>DATJWZ010000886.1:0-5626 GCA_035500795.1 Candidatus Eiseniibacteriota bacterium
GTCGGGCTTGAATACAAGCTCAAGAGACGTGCGACTAATACGGCGAGGAAAAGCTGCCCTCCGACCCCTTCGACAACCGCGAGTCCACGTGCCAGGTCCGATCGGGGGACGATATCTCCGTATCCCAGTGTTGCCAAGGTAACGAAACTGAAGTAAATCGCACCAGTCCTGGAAAAATTGGGAGGAGCGAAGGTTCCAGGGTGAAGTTCTTCGATGGCCCAATACAAGAGACCAAAGTAGACTCCGGAAAGTAAGTAAGCACTCAGCGCTGCAAACAGATGTTCTGCCTCGATCCGAATTCCACTCATCGCGAAACGTAATGCACTCGCCGCCGCCAGCAAGCCGACTAGCGTCCACACCGCCAGTGTCAACTTCGACATTGTCGGATGTCCCAGCCAAACTGTAACCGGACGCGCGATCCATAGTGCAGCCATCGCTACGAGAAGATACTCACGACGTTTCCCGGTGTTGAAAGGCATCACCGCCGCAAGAAGATTCACAGCCAGCAGTGATTCAATCAGAGCACCGCGCCACCCAATGCCGGCGATGACTGGAGAGGCCACCATCGTAAGCACCAAGGTATAAAACAAGATTGTGTATCGGCGCCGCAAGTAAGCGCGCCCGAGGTCTTGCACTGGCAACCGTAGTTCCATAATGAACGTTCTTTATCCCTGTCATGTGAGAATCGGAAAGCCAACAGTAAGAGCCTAGGGGCGGGTCCGGGGTCTGAGAACTAGAACTTATGCCAGCAGGGCAGCGGTCGCGCTGGGCGCTTTTGTCTCGTGAGCAATCAGCGTGTGAACCGTTCGCCGTAATCCGTTTTACGAGTGGCCTGTTTCGGCAGCAAGCTGTTGGCCGACGAAGGCATTATTCGGCAACTTCTGTGCCCATTTCTGCCAGAGTACCAGGCGGCGGTGTTCCATCCCGGAGGCCTGATCGATACCGTGACCGCGACGATAGGCCTTCGCGGCTGAACTAAAAAGAGTTGACACCTGGACCGCATCCTCAGGATTCTAGGAGGTTAGTCAATACTCTCTTTTACAGTGGATTTGAGCAGTCACGATCACCGGGCGAAGGAATTTTCTTGCCGCCCGAATGTCGAGTGTCGTTAAGAGCCATTTCACAAGCTTGCACCACCTTTTCGCTGAGGCAGGCGGGATTTGAGTTGCAATCGGGCTTTCACTCAGCCTTCGAATGCCTCACGCGTTCTCGTTCGGATAGTTGAACAACAGCTGATTGCCATCGGGATCAATGACGACCAGAAGCCGGTAGCTCCAGGAACCGTCCTTGACTGGAACGCCTTTGTCTTCGAGTTCGGCGCGGAGGGCGTCTAATGCAGCGGTCCCGGCCTCGCGGGTCGGCGGTTCAACGTTCAAAGAAACAAACATCACGCCTTTCCCAATCTTCTCCGGCCCGAATGCGCCCGAAGGATTTCCGCGAAAAAAATGTGCGTCGGTCAGGATCAGTGCGCAGCTCTGCCGGTCGACTTGCGCGATGCGTATTTTGCCGTCGTCGTCGTAGTGCCACGGGCTTGTGAAGCCGAGCTGGTTGGTATAAAAGCGGAGCGAAGCCTCAACATCGGTTA
Source organism: Candidatus Eiseniibacteriota bacterium (assembly GCA_035500795.1). GTDB lineage: Bacteria > Acidobacteriota > Terriglobia > Terriglobales > Acidobacteriaceae > Sulfotelmatobacter. Next base: position 1,586 of record DATJWZ010000886.1, read on the forward strand.
CATGGAGAATCGGGCGCGCGAACCAGTCTGTCATGCCGGAACTATCCTCGAAAACAACTTGCTTGTGACGTCGAAAATTCTACCTTGTGGTTCTGACTTTCTGGCTCGTACTCACACAACGAATGCTGGGTTGTGTGGCCGCTTATTGGAACCTCACTGCGCTTTCCCTTCAATGGAGGCGCGGAGCGCTTTTGTCACTTCTCCGGCGATATCTTCCTGCACCCAAAGCTTGTCGTCGAGGGCGCGGTCGTAAGTTTCGGACCAGATCACGTATCCGTTTTCAGCGCGAACCAGCCGGGCCGCTACGCGCAGCCTGGTGTCTGACTTCCGGACGCTACCGTCGAGGACATAGACGACGCCGAGAGACTTCGCGATGTCAGCAACAGGCAGCTGCTTGCCTTTAAAGTAAAACGATGACGTCGCTACGGGCACGCGGAAGTCCGGGATCTTGCTGAGGCGGTTGATGAGTTCTTCGGTCATGCCGTCCGCGAATTCCTCTTCTTTCATGCCTTCGGTGAGATCGAGAAAGGGCAGCACGGCAATTGACTTCTGAGGTTGAGCTGCCAGCGCTGACGAGACCGGTCGTTTCCCAGCATCTTTGTTGCGGATCAGAAACGCGACAGCGAGGACTCCGAGAAGGACAATTGCCGGCGCTACCAGCCAGCGCAGGCGGAGTTCAGTTTGCTCCACTGGCGCACGGCCAGGATGCTTTGCTTCCGGAAGTCCCGAGGAGACCTGCTCTTTGCGGGTATTCGTCTCGGCGAGTGGACGGACTTTCGCGACCATCCTATATCCCAGCCGCGGCACGGTCGCGATGTAGGCAGGTTGCTTTGCGTCATCACCCAGTTGACGTCGAAGCGAAGTGACGGCCTGATAAACGGAATCTTGCGAGACGGTCACCTCAGGCCATACTTGGCTCAGTAGATCTTCGATGCTGACGACTTGTCCGGCGTGGTCAGCCAGGCACATCAGCAGGCGCATGGTCCGGACTTCGAGGCGGATGGTTTCCCCGTTGCGCGAGATTTCTCCCGCAGCGGGATCAACGCGCCACTCACCGATCAGAAGGATTGTGTTACCAGCAGGTTCCATGCAGAAAGCCACAGGGGCTAAAGCCCCGTTCTAAGCGGCCGTGACGCGGCCCTAAAGCGCCGCTCTTCCACCCTGTCTTCAGGGTAGCGTGCGGACATCCGCCCGATTTTACCAGCGCTACCTTCGTCCGGCGACTCCGAGCAGAAGATGCGGGTTGCCAAATCAATTTCAGAACTGTTCAGAGTATTTCAGACAAGATTCAGGACTTCGCACCTCTGTCGCATGTATGGTCCTGACGAGTTTCGCCCCGGAAACAAGGTGAGGTACGGCGAATCATGATGAACCCAATGAGCAGGATCTTTTCGAAGGAAACACTTGCAACAGATGTGTTGCGTCTTGTTGTTTGCGCCACTCTATTCGCGCACGGATCCTACAGGTTGTACCACGGCGAAGCCTCCGGGCTGGGCACGGTGTTGCGGGATGAAGGAGTGCCCGCCAGCCTGCTGGTCGCGTATCTGATCTGCATCGCCGAAACGTTTGGAACGACCTTGCTCGCGATGCGCTTCCTTGTGCTGCCCATCACTCTGACTCTGTCTCTCATATATTTCACCGGAATCATGATGTTCAACCGGCACAACGGATTCTTTGTAGTGGGTGCGGGCGAAGGTGGCTGGGAGTACAACGCTCTGCTGATCACCTGCTTATTCGTAACAGCATGGGAGAACAGAACAGCGAAAGTCTTTTGAGATTTATGCGGAGGGAACGAAATGCTTGCACAGATGACGACAAGGGAAGTCGACAAGAGTAGCGCGTGGATCGCGATTGGCGTAGGAGGCTTGTCTGCCGGAACTCTGGATTTGCTGCAGGCTTCGATCCTTTTTGGATGGGACATTCCGAAGGTGATTGCGGGTGGGCTGTTAGGACCAGGCGCTGTGCACGGCGGCGCAGGAATTTATCTTCTCGGTGTTTTGTTGCACTTCTTCATCGCAAGCTCGGCGGCCGCGACTTACTATGCCGCAAGCCGGAGGCTGCATTTTCTGGTGGAGCATCCGCTGATCTGTGGATTGTTCTTCGGCGCGGCGGTGGAAGAAATCATGAACCTTGTTGTGCTGCCGCTCTCCGCGCTTCACGCGCGAGGGCCTTACGAACTCCGCGATTTGATCCAGGGATTAGTGGTGCACATGGTGGTCGTGGGATTGCCGATTGCGTTCAGCGTGCGGTGTTTCGGCGGCTTTGAATTCGAAATGAAAACGCAAGCAAACTGAAGGTTCGGGGAACTTGGGCAGTGCGCTGGTCCAACCAGCCGCCACAGCTATGTCATACCCGCTTGTACATGCAAAAAAATGATCGATCCCATCAAATTCAGGCGAATTCCCGGGTGTTACGAATTCCGAAAAAAGCCCGTAAAACGAAAGTACTAGAACTTCGAAATGTGCAAATCTCATTTCGGGAGAGTACTTTGCCTGCAACCAAAGACAGATGTGTTAATACTGTGTAAATTGCATAACTGGTTACTATTCATTGGCTTAACGCAGAGAAACGGGGCGAGGCTGAACCGACCAACCGGTCACCTTGGCGAGCCGTTTCCTGGCAGGCTTTCACTTCCACAATGTTTTCCACAGGCAAGCGGTGTCTCCGCAAGCCCTCGCAAGCTCAAGTTGCTACAGTACTTACTGAAAGTTCTCTAGGGTAAAAACTGTAGAGACCAAATTACTCCTCGGGGGCGATACCGCCCTCGGCGAGTGACTCAAATCTGGTGCAGTGTTTGAGGAAAGCCATCTTCACGCGGCCGATTGGACCGTTGCGTTGTTTGGCAATAATGATCTCGGCGCGGCCTTGCAGTTCGGGATCGTCTTGTTTGTAGACCTCTTCGCGGAAGATAAACATGACGAGGTCGGCATCTTGCTCGATAGATCCCGATTCGCGAAGATCGGCGAGTTGCGGACGGTGATCTCCACCGCGACTCTCGGGAGCGCGACTCAACTGTGAGAGCGCGATGACTGGAACTTGCATTTCCTTCGCGAGAGCCTTCAATCCGCGAGAGATTGCAGAAACTTCCTGCGTGCGATTTTCAAAGCGTTTGCCTCCGCCGGACATGAGTTGAAGATAGTCGACGATGATGAGGTCGAGGCGTCCTTGCGATTGTTTGAGGCGGCGGGCCTTGGCGCGCATCTCGCTCAGAGTGATTCCTGGCGTGTCGTCGATGAAGATGGGCGCGTGCGCCAACTGCTCCATCGCTTTCACCACTCGCTTTGTGTCGTCCTGCCAGAGTGAGCCGGTACGCATCTTGTGGGCATCGACGCGCGCCTGGGAACAAAGCAAGCGCATCAGCAGGGCTTCGCGCGACATTTCCAGCGAGAAGACTCCGACAACTTGCTGGTCTTCGATCGAGGCGTTCTCGGCAATGTTCATCACGAATGCGGTTTTGCCCATCGATGGGCGGGCCGCGATGATGACGAGATCCGAACGCTGCAGGCCGGAGGTCATCTCGTCAAGATCGAGATAGTGCGTGGCGAGTCCGGTGATGCGCTGGCCGCGCTGCAGAAGAGCGTCAACCGAGCCGAAAGTTTCTCGGACGATTTCCTGGACGCCCATGAAACCGCGCCCGATGCGTTTCTCGGAGAGCTGGAAGATGGCGGCTTCGGCATCGCTGAGGACGTCTTCGGCGGCGTCACTTTGATCGGAGGCGCGGGCGATGGCGGCGCTGGCGGCTGAGATCAATCCACGCAGCAGCGCCTTGTCGCGGACAATCTTGACATAGTGCTCGATGCTCGGCCGCTCAGGGACGCCTTCGACCAAGCTGGAGACGTAGGCGACATCGCCGATGGCTTGCAAATCTTTGTGCCGATCGAGCTCCTCGATCAGCGTGATCATGTCGATGGGGCGGGAAGACTCGGCGAGGTCGACCATGCGCGAGTAGATCCGCCGGTGCGAATCGAGCGAGAAGTCTTCCGTCCGCAAGTGCTCGGCGGCTTGGTTGTAGGCAAAGTTGTCGAGCAGGATCGCGCCGAG
>DATJWZ010000887.1:0-32769 GCA_035500795.1 Candidatus Eiseniibacteriota bacterium
CCGTCGACGCCGTTAAAGTTATTGGCTCCGTCGATCAGAAAGTTGTTGGACTCAGGCCTCTGGCCATTGACGGCGTAGGCCTGTCCGTCGCGGAGGGATCCTCCGGCTTGGGCCAAACCAGGAGTCATCGGAGCGACACCGGGTTGCAGCAGGCCGAGCTGCGAGAAATTACGCCCGTTTAGCGGGAGTTCCAGAACGTCGCGCTCCGTGACGGTCTTGCCCATGCTGGTCACGGTGGATTGGATCAGTTGCGCGTCGGCCTGCACTTCAAGCTTCTGCGTTTCGGTCCCTAAAGCCAACCGCACCGGAACAGTCGCCGTTTCATTTACCTCGATCGCGATGCCCTGCTGGACGTATGTGGAGAAGCCTTTGGCGGTCACCTTCAGCGAGTAATGCCCCACGGGCAATTCGAGGACTATGTATTCTCCAGAGTGATCCGTGAGTGCGCTGCGCGTGAATCCGGTTTCCAACTGGGTAGCGCTTACCGATGCAGATGGTACGGCTGCCCCGCTGGGATCCAGGACGGATCCGCGAATGCTTCCGGTGATCTGCTGGGCGGGAAGACATAAGGGGAAGACTGCTGCGGCCACAACACAACAAATGGTTCTCCACAAACTCATTGTTGCCCCTCGACTCGTCGGTAAGCTCGTTTCGAGACACACGTGCTGCGCAGAACTTCGCCATCCTGGAGCAAAGCACACTCCGGGAAGCTAGACTGCAGCATTCATGCGGGTCGATTGTTCTGTGAACCCCAGTTCGCAGAATTGTGAGCAGCGAAAAAGTAACGGAGCAGCGGGACGGGCACAATAGCGCAAAAAGACTATGAGAGGGTTCCTACCACGGAGGCACGGAGTCACGGAGAAAAACCTTGAAAAGACCTCTAAGATAATTTCCCGAATAACGCCGAATCTTCTGCGTCGCTTCGGAGATGTTTTTCATTTTATTTCTCCGTGACTCCGTGTCTCCGTGGTGACCGCAAGCTTTAGTTCACTTCGAGACGAAGTCTGAGTTCCCGGGCCAGCGTATCGATGGTGCGGATTTTTTCCGCAGCTGAACTCGGGACATCGGGTACCGACATGGCCAGTTCGCAGGAAAGAAGCATGGCGGTCAGGGTTTCGCGCATTTCGCTATTCATCTGCTCGGCAACCGAGCGGCGGGCGGCTGCTTCTTCGCGGCGGCGACGATAGAGGGCCGACCGCACTTCGCGGATCAACCTGTCCAGCCCGGTTACTGCGAAATTGATGTAAACAGGGAACGCCGTGCCCAGATGTTCAATCATCTGGTCGCTCTCGTCCGGTTCCGTTTCAAGCAGGAATTGATCGATCACCGCCGCCGAATAAGCGTTTTCGCGTAACTGAGTAGAAGCCTGCTGTACGGTCTGGGCCCAGTGTGTTTCCTGGCTGGTCGCTTCATCGATCAACCTAGCCAACTCGGGCCCGCGGGATTGGGGAGTGATTAATAGGATCATGACCTTTCCATTGCACGTTCGGCGCCAACAGCGCTCGGCTGAAAAGAAAGCGCTTAACGCTGCTAACATTCGCCGAGCGTCCCGTTGCGGCACTTTCCTGGACGACGCTGGTTCGCAACCGGAACGTTAGCACCTCTCTGTCGCGTAATCCTTCAGTTTGCGGTATAGAGTTGTTTTGCCAATACCCAGCAGGCGCGCGGCTTGCAGTTTGTCGCCGTTGAGGTCGGTAATCGCCTTCAGGATGGTCTGCTTCTCCAGTTCTGCCATCGGGATGATCTTCAGATTCCCGTTGCCATTTGTGTGAGAAGGAGGGGGTGCCAGATTGGCAATCTCATGGGGCAAATCCGCGACCTGTATTGTCGGTCCGGTGGTGAAGGCATAACTGCGCTCCAGGCAATTTTCCAACTCACGGACGTTGCCCGGCCAATCGTAAGCGAGCATGGCCTTCAGCGCATCGTCGCTCAGCACTTTCTCGAGGCCGGAGGTACGTGTCAACCTCTCGAGGAAATGGCCGATCAGCAGCGGGATATCCTGACGCCGCTCCCGCAGTGGGGGAATTCGCAGGCTCAGCACATTGAGACGGAAATAAAGGTCACGCCGGAAATTTCCAAGGGTGACGGCCTGATCGAGGTCGCGGTTGGTTGCGGCGAGAATCCGCACATTAATCGGAACCCGCTTCGTGCTCCCTACCGGACGAATTTCCTTTTCCTGGATCGCGCGAAGCATTTTCGCCTGCAGGTCGACGGGGAGCTCGCCGACTTCATCGAGAAAGATCGTGCCGCCTTCTGCCATGGCCATCAACCCATCTTTTGACTGGTTGGCGCCGGTGAATGCGCCCTTGACGTATCCGAACAGCTCACTCTCGATCAAGGTCGGCACGAGAGAACCGCAATCGATCGGGATGAACGGCTTGTCGCGGAATGGGCCTGAGTAATGAATGGAGCGCGCGACCATTTCTTTTCCGGTGCCACTTTCGCCCAGAATCAGTACGGGATGCACGCTGTTTGCGGCCTTTGCGATGATGCGATATAGCTTTTCCATTTCCGGAGCGCGTCCGACGATACCTCCGAAACCTTGCTTCGATTTCACTTTCTCGCGCAGCATGCGGTTTTCGGACTTCAGCTTCAAGTGGTTCGCCACGCGGACCAGCAAGAGCTTGAGTTCGTCCACGCTGAAGGGCTTCGTCACATAGTCATAGGCGCCGTTTTTCATCGCCTGTACTGCGGATTGAACTGTGCCGTAGCCAGTTACCACGATCACCAGCGCATCCGGACGACGCTCTTTAATGCGGCGCAGAGCATCCAGCCCACCGGCGCCCGGAAGTCGCAAATCCAGCAATACGAGATCGAATGCCTGGAGTTCCAGCGCACGAAATGCTTGCTCAGACGAATCGGCGATATGGGCGGAATAGCCCAGTGATTGGGCAATCTCGCGGCAGGCTTCGCGGATCGAACGTTCGTCATCGACGATCAGCAAATTCAGAAAATTCGCAGGTTCGATTTGTGGAAGGACGGTGGGTGTAGTAACCGGACTAAGCGCTGCTGACGTCATGGCATTATTCCTTTGTTTGAAATGAAAGTTGTTCCTCACTGCTATCGACGGATTGGCTTGTACTACTGTATGAATCGAAATTTTCTTGTACGGCGAGCGGAAGAAGCACGCTCACGCGTGTTCCCTTCATGGGCGCGCTGTCGACATAGATCAGCCCGCCGCCGCTGGTTACAATTTCATGGACCGTGGTCAGCCCAAGGCCAGTGCCTTTGCCACCCTTCGTTGTGAAGAACGGCTCGAAGAGGTGGGAACGTGTCTCTTCATTCATGCCGGAGCCGTTGTCGGAGACGACAAAGAGCGCACAGGAAAGCGTTGGGATCGGATGATGCCCATTGTCGGCATCAGACAGGATCTGCACTTTGCGGTTGCCGGTTTCGACGCGCACTTGCCCCCCGCGCGGTAGGGCATCGCGCGCATTCAGCACCAAATTGAGCAGTACCTGTTGCACCTGAGTAGCATCCATCCGGACCAAGCCGAGATTCGGGTCGAGATGGAATCTGAGTTCGATGTTTTCACCGATGAGGCGGTTCAGGAGGTTCTTCATGCCGTCGACAATTTCGTTCAATGACAGCAGGCGCGGCGAAGAATTCTTGGGTCGCGCGAAGGCAAGCATCTGCCGTACGACGCCAGTGGCCTGAAAACCCGCGTTCCGGATTTCTTCGGCGTATTTGCGCGCTCGATGCCCCGCCTCAAGGCTGGAGATGAGAAGATCGCAGTAGAGCAATATGCCGGTGAGCAGATTGTTCACGTCGTGGGCGACACCGCTGGCGAGCCGTCCGAGAATTTCGAGCCGCTGCGCTTGCCGCAGCCGCTCCTGTCCGCCTGTTTCGGGAACGAGTGTCTCGGCGATCGCCAAAACATAGGGAGGATGCCCGTTCGCGGCATCGATCTTCCACACGGTCCATCGGACGGCACGCTGGTCTCGCACCGTCTTTGTATCCAGTTGGAAGCTTTGCTCCTCGGCGGCGGAAAGTGCGTTCACGAGCCGCTCGGCGTGCAAGCGGTCCTGCGCGTAAATGAAGTCGGCGAGGTGCAGCCGAGAGTTCGCCATCTCGCGACGCACCTCAAGGATGCCCTCGGCCGAGGGATTAATGGAGATCACTTGTCCTTGGCTATCGCATAACATGATCGCGAGAGGCGCGTTAGCAAATAGCGAAAGGAATTCCGCAGTGGGACTTTCCGGAATTCGCAAAATCTCGGCAGCAGCGCTCATAGCTTTTACTTTGCGGGAAGGACTGCAGAAACGGAACGTCGGGGTTGGGGCTCCGATACTTCAGTTTTCCCGAAATGGGAAATCAGAGGCTCTTTCCTGAATCGAGTCCGGCTCCCATTTCGGGCTCACTATAGAAAGTTGAGGGTGTCGATGCGAAGGGCAGATGTCACAAGAATTTTGATTCTTGCTGTGGAAAACTCTGTAAATGCTTGTCAGTGGCTAGCTTGCGCGGCATGCAAAATAATTGAAATGGGCTCGGTGAGCCGGAAAGTAAGGCGTCGTCCTCTTTCCAAACGGATCATGGACGCACTCGAAATTTTCGTCGAAGGCTGCCGCGCAAAGAGGTTGGAGGTCTGAACCGGAACATCTCCTTCGCCGACCCGGATCGAGTCAAGGACGAGGCCGACGTTTCCCCTTCGTGGTTCCACGTCTGAAATAAAGACAGACTCCACATGGCCGGTAACGCGGCTTCCCTCGGGGATCAAGGTATTTCCCCGGAGGACCACCGGCCGATCGATCACGGCCTCGAACGAATCCACCATGATCGGAACTCGCACCGCGATAGGTGTCTGCAATTTCACGGTGAGGAGAGTTCCTGAAGGAAGTTCTTCCGACGGCTGGAAAGGTAGGCCCTGTGAGCGATCGGAAACAGCTGCAACCGGCGTCAGGCCGGGCATCTCGCCGGAACGATTCGGCGGAGACGGCGAAGTCTTAAATGGACGGCTTTCATTGACGGCGCCCTCAGCAGGCGTCTCAAAAGGGCGCGAACAACCGACGGTGGCAACGAGCGCTAGCACAACCGGGCCGCTAAGGCGCACCGACTGTTGCAGTGAATGCATCCGCTTCATATATTCGCGCTGCAATTCTCTGGGTGGAAGTGGCAACCCGAATACCAGACACAGTCTCATGAAATCATCAGCTTGGCGATGGCACCTTCGTGGGACTATGTAGATTTTTCGTTTCACTAGCCGGGATTGGGGGACTTGTCCGGAGAGAGCAAGAAAAAGCGGAGGGCGCTTGCCCTCCGCTTGTTACGGCAGAACAACGAGTAGTAAACGTTATTGTTTTTTCGGCGCCGGCTTCTTGGTTGTAGGCTTTGTCGCCGGAGCGGCCTTCTTGGGTTTCTCGCGCCCACCGATCAGGGTCAGAGCGTCAGTTGAGTTGAACGGGAAATGACGCACTGAAGTTTCGGTCTGGCCGGCTGAGCTCAACGTGATGTCCACGCGGCGATTGCTCGCCATGCGGATCACATTGATTCTGGCCAGCGCTCGTTTGCGCTCTTCGGTGGTCAGATCAGGATTCTGCAAAATCGACTCTTTGACTTGGTCGGTTGTGAGATTCTGCTCGGCGCCAAAGGCCTTGGTATCGATGGCAGATTCAGGAACACCCTGCTCCACCAGGAAGCTCTTCACGCGCCCAACGCGGCGTTCAGTCAGGGCCTGGTTGAAAGCCGGAGTTCCGCGATGGTCGGCGTGACCTTCCAAAGTGATGTGAGCGTCCGGCTTGGCTTCGAGATACTTCTTAAAGTCTGTCGCCATGGTCGTCAACGTCTGCTGCTGACTCGGGAGCAATCCACCCTTCGGATCCTTCGGTGAGGGCAGCGCCGTCTGGAAGTAAACGCTGTGCAGAGCCAGTCTCGCTTCCAACGCCTTGTCGATCGGCGGCGGAGGCGGAGTCTGGATGTTGACCTGCGTGGAACCCTGCGCCGTGAGACCACGCGAATCGGTACAAGTTGCGGTCACGGTCACCGAACCGGGTTGCATGCCGGCAGTATTCAGGGTGGCCGATGTTCCGGAACCTGAAACCGTTCCAGCGGACGAGGTCCAGTTTGCTACCGAGACTGGTACGCCATCCGGGCTCGTGCAATTTCCGGAGAGATTCACGATTCCGCCCGGAACAAGCTCGTTCGGATTAGCTGACAGCGACATGGTTGGAGGATTCTTCGGTGGCAGCGGCTTTACCGTATATTTCGCGGAGCAGCTTGCTTCGTTCGCCTTCTTCGCCTTGGGATCGGTCACGCGTGCCGTCACCGTGTAATCCCCCGGTGCGACGTTGTTGGTGTCGATCGTGGCGGAGGTGTCTTTGCCGGTGACTTGTCCGCCGGTTCCGCTCCAGCTGTAAGTCACGGTGTGTTTCGGATTGAAGTTGCTCGCAGACGCGGTCGCGGTGATAGGCTCACCGACCATAACTTCGGTCGGCTGCACCGAGCAGGACGCTGCCGGCGGGATCGGTTCTGCTCCACCCCAGGTGAGAACGAGGCCGGTACGCAGCCTCACACCTTCAAGCTGCGGACGGCGGAGATCAGGAAACTCGGCCGCTGCGAGGTCGGGATAGTGATGTCTGGACCACACATAGTCGACCTGGAAGACACGCCACGAGATGGTCTTGTTGATGGGCAAGTCCATGCCGCCGCCCAGGATGATACCGATGCCGTTCGAACGCGGAGCAATATCTTGCACCGCGAGCCGGTTATAACCGACCAGCGCGTGGATAAAGTAGTTCCCGTCTTCTGTACGGAACATCACGCGCGGACCACCCGATGCCGTCGTCTCGTAATTGCCGGGACTGACCCAATTGTGGCCGCCGTCGAGTTCCAATGCCCAATGCGGATCCAGGTTTAGAGCAAACGCTCCACCCACGCCGCGCGCCATATCGGGAATGGTAAAGGGCGTAGGCGCGCTCGGATTGCTGTACGCGCCAGGAACTGTGCCACCTGGATGCAGCCATTGATATCCGGCGAAGAGGTCCCATTTCGGGTATGACTCACTCTGTGCCAGAGCAGTACTAGAAGCGAATACCAAGCCGACAACTGTAAGTAGCAAAACACAGCATCTACAAGCAATGCTCTTCAAACTCTCCATTTCAGATCCTCCAGGAGAATAGTCGTGTTGATGACGTCAGATAAAGGAACGACTCCATGACGAATCGCGCGAGATCAGGCAGCAGTGCGGGGCCCTTCTTGGGACTCAAAATTCTATCTCAAGTGCAAGGGAAAGCGAAAGCGTTAGACTATTGGATAGATGTGTTCTAAGGTTTTTACCCCCGACGTCTCAAAATGAAACAGTTGGTGCGGATGATAGCGGGCACTCCGATTCTCTGCTGAACCTCCAGACCTTGCCGGGTGCGGTTTGGCCGCGTATCGTGGGTTTCAATCCTATCCACGGGCTTCCCAGGCAAAACGGGCGGGAGAAGCAAGATCGAGCAGGCAGATGAACCACGAAAAAGTATTGATCGTTGAAGACGAAGAGAACGAACGTTCGGGGCTAGCCGAACTGGTGACATCCTGGGGATACCGTGTGGAGACGGCCAAGGACGGCGCTGAGGGTCTGGATAAGGCGGCGCAGTGGTCTCCTTCCATGGTGATAACAGATCTAAAGATGCCACGGATGGGCGGGATCGAGTTGCTGGAAAGGCTTGCGGAGCAGGCACAGACGATTGCCGTGATTCTGGTTACGGCCCAGGGAACGATCGATAGCGCGGTGCAGGCCATGCGGATGGGCGCCTACGATTACATCACCAAGCCAATCGACACCAACCGATTGCGCACAATCCTCTCAAATGCTTCTGCTTTGCTCGGCACACGCGCGGAACTCGAAGCTACACGGCGCAGATTGCGCGACAACGGATCGCTCGGCCGGCTCAGCGGCTCATCGCGCAAGATGCAGGAAATCTTCCGGCTGATCGAAATGGTCGCCCCCAGCACTGCGTCAGTTCTTATTACGGGCGCGAGCGGCACGGGAAAAGAACTGGTCGCAAGAACGATTCACGAACTCAGTTCGCGCAAAGATCGCCCTTTCGTGGCGATTAACTGCGCAGCAATCCCTGAAACGCTCATGGAAAGTGAAATCTTCGGCCACGAAAAGGGCGCATTCACGGGAGCCTTGGAACGTCGAACCGGCTGCTTTGAATTGGCGGAGGGCGGAACTCTTCTGCTCGACGAAATCGGTGAGATGCCCGTCGGAACCCAGGCAAAGCTGCTGCGCGTGCTGGAAGACCGAAAGCTGCGGCGCCTCGGAAGCAAGGTCGAGACCGCAGTGGATGTGCGCGTTCTTGCTGCCACGAACAAAATTCCTGATGAGGCTGTGGCGCGCGGTGAACTTCGCAGCGATTTGTATTACCGCCTGAACGTTTTCAACATTCATATGCCGCCATTGCGTGAGCATAAAGAAGACGTCGCCGGACTGGTGCAATTGCTTCTTGCGGAGATGAGCGGCAAACATGGACGCAAAGTTACGGCAGTGAGCGAGGCAGTGCTGAACCAGTTCAACGGCTACGCCTGGCCGGGGAATGTTCGCGAGTTGCGCAACACGATCGAGCGTGCGGTGATCGTTTGCGATACCGGCGTGATCGAGACCAAGCATCTGCCTCCCGGTTTCGGACAAGCTCCGCTGCGCACCGCGCCAAACGATCCCGATGCGGTTCGCCTGGGCGTAGGCACGACGGTTGAAGAAGCGGAGAAGATGCTGATTCTCAAGACCCTGGAGGCGACCAGTAACAATAAGACGCGGGCCGCCGAGATTCTTGGCATCAGTCTTAAGACCTTGCACAACAAACTGAAGGAGTACGGCAGTGCCGCGGCCGACGCGACACCCGGTAAGGAAGAAGTGACGAGCGGCTAGTCCCGGGCTTACATGTTTCGACGCAAAACCATCATCGTGCTGGTCATCACATTCATGGTGGCCGCCATGGTAACGGCGTTCTCCTATCTTTATATCTCGCAGATTCTGCGCCTGAGGATCGCAAATGCTTTCGAATCTGCCAACAGCCTGACGAACCAACTGGCTTATGCTGCTTCGAATGCCGTGCCCGACTTCGGCAGCACAAAGGTGGACACGAACGACCCGATCGCAGTGAAGCGGGCGCTGACTGAATACGTGCAAACCGACGTCAATCTCAACAACCTGCTTCAGTCGATCACAGGCGACTGGCGTTACATCTACGACGTCAGCATCGTGGACAACAACAATAAGGCACTGTTGCACACAAACCAGAAGCTGGTCGGAAAAGTTCTTCTTCCGCGGCCCGATTTTTCCACGATCATGCACGCCCCTTTCCGCGAGCAGATGCGTCTGGTGTTCAGCCCGGCAACGGTGTACGACATCAGTTATCCGCTCGAATTGAACGGTGCGCCGTTTGGGACGATTCGCATCGGGATACAAACCATTTTCCTGAAGAGCGAAGTGCAGACGCGCTTGATGAGGTCGCTCTACATTTCAATCGCCGCGATTTTGATTTCCCTGTTTCTGGCTGCAGGCATTTCCAACCTGGCACTCGGACCACTAGAAGAGATCAGCCGCAATCTTGACAGCGTGAGCGCCGGCGATGCCGATCTTTACAGTGCGGAGTCGAAGCACGACGAGTACGGGTTGGTATCACTGAAGATCGCAAACCTCGGGCGGCAAATTCGTGATAGCAAAGAAATTTTCTCCGCGTTGAAAGACAACGTTGATCAGCTGATGTCGAAGCTGCAGGATGGCCTGATGCTGTTTGGCCGGGATTCACGCATCGTGTTGGTGAGCGCCCCGGTCGAGGCCTTCCTTGGGCGTCCGCGAGGCGAGCTACTCGGAAGAAACGTGCAGGAAGTCTTCGACCGCAATTCCCTGCTGGGGAGCGCCCTGCTCGATGCTTTTGAACGCAGGCGTCCGCTGTCGCAGCGCGAGTTCGACGCCACCGCGGGCAAGCGTGTGCAAGTCTCGCTCGATTTCGTCGAAGAGAAGTCGTCTCAGATCGGCGCTTTGTTGATCATGCGCGACACCGAACCAGCACGGCGCATCGGGGACGAAATCGAGATGTCCCGACGTCTTTCGGCCAGCAGCCGCGTGACGCGTGGCGTCGCTCACGAAGTGAAAAATCCCATTAACGCCATCGTGCTTCATCTCCAACTCTTGCAGAACAAACTGGCGAGCCAGGAGCCAGATACGCGCCGGCACATGGACATCATTGACAGCGAGATCCGGCGGCTCGACCGCGTCGTGCAGACATTGGTGGACTTTACTCGGCCGCGAGACCTTCATTTAGAGGAAACCGACTTCCGCGGCCTGCTGGAAGATGTGGCGCAACTTGCCGCGCCCGACGCCGAGCAACATGGGGTCAGGATTGATTTGCATCTCCCGGAACATTTGTTGCCGGTCCGGGTTGATAGCGACCTGATGAAGCAAGCCATTCTCAACGTCGTCATCAATGGTGTGCAGGCGATGACAGGCGGAGGTGTACTGACCATTTCGGCTCGGCGGGAGAACGGGACCGTGCTTGCCGAAGTTCAGGACCAGGGACCGGGCATTCCGAAAGAGATGCACGATAAAGTTTTTGAGCTTTATTTCACGACAAAGAAGGAAGGCAGCGGGATCGGCCTGGCACAGACGTATCAGATTCTGCAGTGGCACTACGGGTCGGTCGATTTTGAGTCTGCCGAGATGAGCGGAACGACCTTCCGGTTCCAGATTCCGGTCGTGGGACCTGAGGCCGAAGAGTACGTTCCTGACGAAACCACGTCACAGCGCGGTGACTAGTACTGACCAGAGATCGTAAGCGCCTGCAAGAATCGATGGCAGCGGCTTCTTGGCAGGCGTAACATTATTCAAATCGAACTGTTTGCCACCGGGACCCGCATGACTCTGGCCGCCATCTTGTTTCTGAGTTTTTCCTCGGCATCCTATGCAGTTTCTGGGAGCGCAGTATTGCTGCAGTCTACCCAGCAGTCTGACGCTACGCAGTCGCCAGGATTGCCTGCAACGCAGGAGCAAAGCGGCACCAACGCTCAAAAGCCAGTGGAGGCGAGTCCCCCTGCCACAGCTGCTGCGAAGCCCAAGACGTCGAGTGGGAAGTCGTCGACTCGGAAGAAAGCCGCCAAGCATACGCCGGCCCACACGAAAGCGGATGATTCAGGATGCGATACCGCGATCAAGACCGATTCGGAGAAAGGTGCGACTTCCGGATCGGCAGCTCAGGCGAATTCACAAGATTCTTCCGCAACTCAAGCGGCAAACGCTCAACTGCCAAAGAATTGCCCTCCTGAGAAAATTGTGGTGCGGCAGGGAGGCGTGGCTGAGCAGAGCATTCAACTAGCGGGCGGCGATCAAGAGTCGCAGAAAAAGAAAGACACCAATCAGATGCTCGGCTCGACCGAAGAAAATCTGAAAAAGATTTCCGGCATTCAGCTGAGCCCGGAACAGCAGGACACCGTTTCACAGATCAAGCAATTCGTCGACCAATCGAAAGCGGCGCTTGCGGCCGGAGACCTGGAGCGCGGTCACACCCTCGCGTGGAAAGCTCAGCTCCTTTCTGAAGACCTTGCTAATCCGCAGAAATAGTTTCCTTTCTTAGCGGTTGCTGTACTCAAGACACCCGCTTCCTCGGCAGACTTTTTCGGCAGGTGAAGCAACCTAGAGCGTTTTCACCCCTATTGCACTTTCTCTTCATAGACCTGCAAAACCTGCCAGTTGGCTCCGGAAACCAGAGCCACTAAATAAAACACAGGGCTGTTAATTCAAGAGAGCTCCGTAGAAGTGTGCGCGGAGCCAGGGCAAAAAAGTGCATATGTCCAAGTGGGGGACGACGGTTCTGCAGGTGCTTTTTTTGTTTTCTTTTGTCACGGCACTGGGGTCCGTGGCTCGCGCACAGGCACATTCCAACGTTACCCGGGGCGATGAGTCCTACGAGCTACAGGGACAGACATTGCCTGAGGATCCAACGAATACGTTAGCGGCGTCAGCTCAGGACGTAGGGCTTTCTGATGTAAGCATCTCCATCCCTGATACTGACGAGTCCCGAATGCCCCATTCGGGGTCCGGAGGGTTTGTCCAGATCAAGGAAGGAGCACCTCCGGAAAAGAATGTGAAGTGGCGCGTGGCGAATCAGGAGTCCCTGCTCTTTACCGGGATCATGCACACCTTCAACGTCTGGACTGAGGCTGGAACCCGGGACACCCTCAACGGGCACTGGTTTCAACAGTACGTGCAATCGGTGGGTGAATTGCGGGGGTGGAGTGACGGCGATCTGTTCATGTCGCCTTATGTTGGCCACACCATCGAAGGAGCGGTCTTCGGCTATATCCTGCGTCAAAATGATCCGAAGTATCGCGCAGTTCAATGGGGAGACGGGCGCGAATACTTCATCAGTGTTTTGCGCTCATTGGCTTATTCGGCCGTCTGGCATACGCAATGGAAAATCGGTCCCGCAAGTGAAGCGTCGATCGGCAATGTAATGCTTCATGCGTCCCCAGGATTCATTACTCTCACCGACACGCCTACGCTGGGCACGGTTGCGATGATTGGAGAGGATGCGGCGGACCGGTACGTGATCATGGGCCTTGAAAACCGCACGTCCAACCCGGCCCTGATCATGCTCGCGAGATCGTTTCTGAATCCGAGCAGATCCTTTGCCAACGTAATGGCGTTTCGACACCCATGGCATCGTGAAACGCGCATGGGGATATTTGGCAGGAATCATGAAATTCGCAAAGAAATGATCGCGAATTACCACGAGACTGGCGAGAAGGCATTCGAATACGAGCGGCCAGTGCGAACGGAAAAGACACCGAGCCTCTTTCCGAAGGAAGCAGCGATCGAACTCACCGCCTTCCCTGTTTTCCAAAGCTTTCTGGGCGGAGGAACTTGCATCGGGGGTGGGGGATCCGGCGCTGGGCGAATTAATTCGAATTGGCAGTACGTTGCCGAGTTGAGCGGGTGTCTGGTCATGCGTATGCCCGCCTCGAATCAGAGCGGCGACTCGTTGTTCTACGGAGGAGGGGTACGCTGGGCGCCGAGGGCATCGCACAGCATCTCACCGTATCTGCAATTCATGATCGGCGGGAATAAAGTCACGCACGAAACGGATGACATCGCGCTGCGGGAACAACTGCTGGCCGAGTGGAACGATGGCAATGGAACCCTGCCTCACTATCCGAAGCGCAGTGATTGGTCGGTGCAAGTCAGCAAGAACGCACCGGCAGTAAAACTGGCCGCTGGATTCGATCTCGTTCTGACGCGTCCGTTCGCCTGGCGACTCCTGGATGTCGAGTATTCCCACGCGTGGATGGGAGATGTTGTAAACATTCACCCGCAGAATGCAATCCGGATCTCAACCGGCGCAGTTCTAAGAATTGGGACGTGGTAGTGAGCGAGTGCAGCGGCAGCCTGACGCCGGACAGATGCTTAATCCATCCGAGCGCGAACATTGGCTAAGACCTGATCAAACGAGTGGAGATGGATCAATCCCGCGCGAGGATACTCAACATCAAGGATGACGTATATGACAATCACCGTGACCAGAGCGAAGCTCAGGATGTGAAGCCAACTGCGATGTTGCACGATTGCCATTCTGTAACCGGCTAATAGAGAACAAATAAGGCCCAGAATGAACAGCAAAACATAGATAATGCTGGGCGGGTGATTCTGCAACGCCATCGTGCGCGTAGTACAAATGTCGATCATGTTATTCAGCGCAGGAAGCAGCAGCTTGCCGGCGTCTACATGAGAATCGGGGATCACTGTAGCCGAGATGGCCTTGGTCCAAATCTCTTTCTGGAGCTTCTCGGAGTGCTCCATCTCAACTCTTGCTGCCTCCATGTCGGGCAGCTTATGGTAAGTTTCCAGCCGCGAATCAATATAGTTCCGAAACAACTCCCGCAATTCGGGTTGTGCTTTCTGCGAGACCAGGTGCACACGCAGATAGGCCGTTTCGATAGCGTTCGCTTCCTCGGCAATCAGCGCGCGTTTTTCGTTGAAGCGTGACGCCGCACCTGAAAACGTAAATGCCACAACCAACCCGAATAGAGCGAACAAAGCACCTTCGACGGTTCCTAAACTGCCGCGTTCGCTATCCGATTCCTTCGGCCGGCGCTTGATGCCAATTTGGCGGCCCACTTCAAGCATAATGAGCATGCCGGTGAAAAGAAGCACCGCAAAAAGCAGCGGCTGGATAGGTGGTTTCATCAGTGGTCTTCCTTTTCGCTAGTCGCCAAGATAGTCCATTTCTTTGTCCACGGAAAGCGTCACATATCGTAGTTTTGAAAACGGGCTTCAGTGAATCGAGAGATGATGCGCATATTTCAAACAAATATCCGCGTTCAGCAGTTGCGAACCTGCCCCAAATCGGAGCGCGTGATAGAAAATGATGATTTCGCCTTCCTTACAATTGCCAGCGCAACAGCGACTCCGGCTCGCTTGGACAATTGATAAACTGCTTCGTGGCGCACGGCTTATTACATCTGTCCTGGCGAGACCTCTTGCGTGGGACCAGCAACTCAGGCTGCGCCGAGTTCTTGCTTGAGTCCTTCGTAGGCGGCGATTTCTGCCTCAATCAATTTCACCGCATCCGCATCGAAGAGATGTGGGGTTGCGATGACTTTCTCGCGCATTTGGTACAAGACGCCCAAAACATACGTCGCTTCATCCGCTATCTGTTCCATCGAATTGTTCTCGCTGAAAGGTCCTTACGAGCCTTCAGTTCAGCAGCCCAGCAGGGGATCGGAGTACTGGCAAAAGTGACAGAACAAAGACGACATGACGAGCCATGGTGGTGCTCAGGAGTGCATACCGCCCTTGAGCAATACGATAGGTCCATCGCCCAAGCTGCTGAGTGGCACGACAGATCGTCATTGTCATCGGTTGGTGTTGATTGATCGATTCCTGTCAGATGAGACAGTTTAAGTAACTGTCACAGATGGCCTAAATTTGGCTCCCATCTTTTTGTCAAGGGGTGGACGATGATATTGGAGTTTCAAGTCCACGATCGTGTACAGGAGCTACGGCGAGAAATCGCGCAGATCCTAGCGGCAAACACGGCAAGCCATGTCAGCGGAGTGGAAAAAGTGAAACATGAAAAGCGCATCCAAAGGCTGGAGGAAATCCATGACGAATTGTTCACGCTGATCGCAAAGAGGGAATTGACTATGCACTCTTAGCGCTGGACGACTAAAACGCGAATTCGTACCCAAGATGAACAGTAGTGATTGGGAGACTACTTTTGCTATGTAGGGGTCATCTTACGATGAGCTGCGCGATGACCGTTGCGAAGATTGGTTTTCTGGAAGGAATATCCCAACAGTGCCGATGGCAACCAGAAACAGACCCAGAATGACTCCCCAAGGCCAAGGACCTCTCGGCGGAAGATCAAGATCCCTGGCAGGGATCCATCCAGTTGAGGCGATCAGAAAAAACGGCAAAGCCGAGATCCTGGCGATCTTCGCGCCAGAGCGCGACCACAAATCCCGCATGCGAATGATCCAAGTCCGTTCCACTGTGTGATTGTGGATGGCACTGCAAGTAACGGGAAAGTTACGAAGGCTCAAGCTCTTTGGTGAGAAACGCCGTTGTGTACGAGTCAATATTGCGAGTTGAGCGCACCAGGGAGGGAGCAATGGGAAGTCCGTCCACGGCCGAGATTCATCCATGGATCAGACTTTACGAAAAGTCGCTGTGAACGTGGTTTCGCGTTAGGCGGAGGCTCAGGGCTCTTAATATCTTCGATACCTTCTGTTATTTCTCATAGTCGATTACTGCCTCCGCGCAGTCCTATACTGAATGGAAAGCGGAGCATTTGTAGGGTATTATCATTCTGTTGTCAAAGGCAGTTCCCCACCTACCATCGAAAGCCGGAGGGCCAATGACCAGAAGGGGGCCGTTTTGCGAACGATTCGCGTTCTCCTGGCAGACGATTACGAGCCCTGGCGTCGTTGCGTGTCCTCGCTGTTTGTGAGGCATCCGGAGTGGCAGATTGTCGGCGAAGTGTCTGATGGCATGGAAGCCGTCGAAAAGGCCACTGAACTGAAGCCCGACCTGGTACTGCTTGACCTGAATCTCCCGAAGCTTAATGGCGTCGAAGCCGCGAACCGGATACGCAAGAGTACTCCCGGAACGAAAATACTCTTCATCACCGCCTATCGTGATACCGATGCGGTCGAAACCGTTTCGCGTAATGTGGCGGAGGGATATGTCTTGAAATGGGAGATCACGAGAGAGCTAGTGCCCGCCGTCGAAGCGGTTCTGTGGGGAGGTAAGTTCGTCAGCGAACGCCTTACCGATCTCCCAACCTAGTCACAGTCGTCGCAACGATCCGAGTTGGCAAACAGGCTGCTGCCAGTCTTGTCAAAGACTCATTCCTCGTTTGCATCGACCGTGATGAGAAGCCATCCACTTCCGCCGCGAATTGCGATATTGCGGCGTGATGTCAGCACAATCTCTCCGAGCGGCTTGGTCATTCCTGAATTCGCAATTTTCACGTCCTTCAAGTCATAGGCGCCGCATGCCGCACTTGAAAATACCCAGACAGCTTGCTCTCGATCATAGCCGGGGCCGCCGGGACAGCCAGCCTCGGAATTGGGAGTGAGTTTCATCAGGACCGAGGTTCCTTCCAACCATCTGCCGACTTCGCCAGTTCCCGACATTGCTTTCCCTCTTCCCCGATAAACCACATCTCCGCCTATCTGGCGTGTTACCCAATCTCTCATCGCATCCATGTTCGATGTGGAATTAATTGGAGACTGTGCCTGTGACACGCTCATCATCGGGGCCAGAGCTATCAAGGCTGCGGTTATCTTGGTCCGCCGACCGCCGCTCTCGACCGCGTCGAACTTCAGAACGATTTTGGACTGAGACGTTCCCGCCTTCTCGACGCTAATCGTGTGACCGACGATTCGTGATCTTTCCTTGATCACGAGCCCCGACGGCGACGAAACATCTTGCATCACACGGCCTTCTATTTTCTTGTCAGCGCGATCCTTCGTGCTCACGCTGGAAGAAAGCATTACGGGTATGACAGTCCCGGGCGGAAGCTCTTGTGCGCGCGTCATCGTCGCAATCGTTAGTAAGACTGCGGGAGCAATCCAGGCGTTTGTGCATCGAGAGAATAGTTTTTTCAAGATGTGCTGCCTTCGTCGCGATTGATGTCCGGAAGTATGCGAATTCGCGCTCCGCTTGACACCTGCTGCAAGTGACAGAGAACCGCTCTTCCGGGGGTGGGTCGTCCAATTTTATGACTCACCTGTGCAAAGCGTGGATAAAACTGGAAGTTTTTGCAGGTGGGATAAGGGAGCCGACGTTTATAGAATTCTGTTGGCGTATTTCCTCCACTGTTAGCTTGATGTCACCCGACAATCGTGTCAAACGATGTTCAAACGCGTGATGAGCCAATCGCCTTCGCCGAAGGGAAGGACGAACGCAAACACGAGCTCATTCCGTTTCGGACGCGGCTGCCCCAACCTTCTCTCGAATACAAATCCCGACTAGGAAAATGGCTCCTGCGCGGTGAATCGCTAGAGGACCACGCTGGACACGAGGTCAGGACTCACGCGTGGTGGAAGGTAATCTGGCTGACTGGTGTGGATTACTTCTCAACTCTTGGTTATCAACCCGGCATCGCTCTGCTGGCGGCAGGCGCCGTCGCACCCATAGCGACTGTTGTTCTGGTGCTCGTTACCCTGCTCGGCGCACTACCTGTGTACGCCCAAGTAGCACGCCGCAGCTATGCAGGACAAGGCTCCATTGCGATGCTCGAGAACCTGCTGGAGAGTTGGAAAGGCAAGCTCCTTGTATTGGTTCTGTTGGGATTTGCTGCGACGGATTTCGTGATCACTATGACGCTTTCGGCGGCAGATGCCGCCAAGCATGCCGTCGAAAACCCGATTCTGAAGCCACTCCTTGGAGAACACCAGTTACTCGTTACTCTGTTCATCCTGACATTGTTGGCAGCGGTCTTCCTGAAAGGATTCAAAGAAGCGATCGCGATCGCCGCCGCTGCAACACTCCCATATCTCCTTTTGAACCTCGTCGTTCTCGGGTATGAGATGTGGACACTGATCGAACAACCGGTTTACTTCCGCTATTGGCATACAGCGCTAACGATCAAGGGCGATCCATCTTCGCTGATGATCGCAGCCCTTCTGGTCTTTCCAGGGCTAGCGCTCGGCCTGAGCGGCTTTGAGACCGGGGTTTCCGTGATGCCGCTCATTGACGGCGGTGAAGATGACCGGACTCAGGTTTCAACGCAGACATCGATTCCACAAGGACGCATCAGGAACACGCGCAAGCTTCTACTCACTGCCGGCGCCATCATGAGCGCCATGTTGATGCTGTCCAGCCTTGTGACGGTGTTGCTGATTGCGCCCCGAGACTACCGGTTGGGAGGAGCGGCAAGCGGCCGGGCCATTTCTTTTCTTGCGCACCGTGACCTGGGGGCTGTGTTCGGGACTGTTTACGACATTTCAACCATCGTGATTCTGAGCCTTGCCGGCGCGTCCGCGATGGCGGGCCTACTTCATCTCATACCACGATATCTGCCTCGATACGGAATGGCGCCGCGGTGGGCTGAACTGTCGCGCCCGCTTGTCCTTGTGTTGTTCGCAGTCGACGTTGTGATCACTTTGATTTTTCGTGCCGATGTCGAATTGCAGAGTGGCGCCTATGCCACCGGCGTATTGGTTTTGATTCTGTCTGCCGCGTTTGCGGCAACTCTCGCCCTTTGGCGCGAAGGCAGTTGGGTACTTTCTCTTTATACCGGTTTGTTCTGTCTCGTCTTTGCTTACACGCTCACCGATAACTGCATGCAGCGACCTGACGGCCTGATCATCGGCACCGTGTTCACCGTCATCCTTATCACGGCATGCGCACTCAGCCGCTCCATCCGATCTCTGGAGTTCCGAATCCCGTCCGCGTACTTCTCTGACGTTGACAGCTGGCGAATTGGACCAGAGTTAAGAGGAAAGAAAGTTCATTTGGTTCCCTTGCCACTCTCCTCACTGGCTGCGCGTCAAAAGAAGCGCTCCCTCATCGCAAAACACTATGGTGTGCAGGGACCTTTTCTGTTCTTGCATGTGAATCTGCTGGACAACCGCAGCGTTTTCTCCGCTCCATTTCAGTTGTCGATTACGAAGGAAGGTAGCGACTACGTTGCGGAGGTCCAGGGTGCGGTCGCGATTGCCAACGCCATTGCCTACATGAGCGAAGTCATCGATCCAATCTCAATATTCATCGGACTTACACGCCGTGATCTGATGTCGCAGTCAATGCGCTATTTGCTCTTCGGAGAAGGCGAAACAGGGTTGATGGTCTACAAAATTTTGCTGCGGTATTGGGAATGGACGCCCGAGGAAGACGTAAGGCCACTCATTTTTCTGATGTCCGATTGATTCGTAGCGCGGCACACACAAGAAGCGCTGCTACTTATTACAGTTTCCACCTCCGTTCTCCCATGATTTCCTAGGGTTCGCATTGATGCGATGGGCACGCGAAGGCGGCGGCCCAAAACGAATTCGCATTGTTTTGTTGCTGATGGGTTTGCTGAGGATGCGAAGCCGATTCCACTGCGAGTATCGAGAGAACAGCGTGATTGCGAATCCGATGTGCGAAAAAGATGCGATACGATGCGCCCAGAACGGGGATCAGGCTGGGTTAGCCAAATTGTACGAACTGCACAGGTCCAGAGTCTATGGCCTCTGCCTGCGTCATACCAAGAATTCGTTCGACGCCGAAGATTTGACGCACGACGTGTTCCTACAGGTGTCGCGGAAGATCTCGACATTCCGAGGAGAGGCGGAGTTCAGCTCATGGTTGTACAAAGTGTCTTTGAACGTCGTGCGATTGCATGCGAGACGGCAACGCCACGACGAGCGCTTTGTGGTTGTTGGTGAACCGGAAGAGAGTCTGCAATTAGTACACGGCCGGCAGTCAAATCCAGCGCAGAGCCTTGCCTTGAAGCAGGCGCTAAGCCGCCTTACTGCATTGAGGAGGCAGGCTGTCGTGCTGCATGACATTGAGGGCTTTACGCACAACGAAATTGCCTGGCGGATGAGTGCCACGGAAATCGCGAGCAAATCCCGTCTTCATCGAGCCCATGTGGTTCTGAGGGAGATCCTCAGCAAGAGCGCGCAGTATCCGTTCCACGCACGGAGAACGGTGAATGGAAACCAGGAACAAATTGCAATCTAACGGACCCGATGACTCACGGCTCAGTGTGGCGCTGGCAGTTCTGCCAGTGCGCTGATGAAGCATGTACCCCTACTATCGGGTATGCAGACGGATAATCGGCGAGGTGAAACATGGTCGCCATCAGCGATACCGATGTCTACTGGGCACTTTTTAAATGCGTTTCGATCGTCAGTTCCACGTTGATCTTGCTCCTGGCGTTAGCTTGGGTGGTCGCGAGGCGATGGCCCTCGAAATAGCGTTCTCACCTCGCAATCTCGCTCCTCCGGATCACGAAAAGGTTTGAGCTGGCGTGGTCGCAGATATCAAGCGCGGTCGCTTTGCTGCTTCGCTGCGCGCGATAGAAAGAACAAACAGGGGCGGGTTCATGAGCTGTGGGCTGACTCCGGGAAGATGTTGGTTCTCGATTCTCCTGGTGGTATTCCTGCTTGAAGCACTTGCTTCGGTCGCTGCTCAAACCACAACACCCGCGAATTCAGATCAAAAAACGAGCAATACTAGTACACAACCTTCTCCCCAAAAATCCAAGACGTCACACCTGCGCTTGGACCCAGCAGCAGTTTCCCTCATCAATACTCCCACCAAACTCGAAGGCAACCAGCAAGATGCATCGGGCGAGGAAGCCATGGTCAGCGAAACTAAAGGCGAGGACAAGACAGGCAAAAAAAGTGAATTTGTCGTCGCACCGTTCCCGATTTCCAATCCCGTTCTCGGCTCGGGCTTGGTGGTGGCCGTGGGGTATTTGTTCCCGCTGTCGAAAAGCGATGAGGTATCTCCAATTTCGATGGTTGGCGGCGGTGCTTTCTATACGAGCAACGGAAGTTGGTTAGGGGCGGCCGGCTCGAAACTGTATTTCAAGCAAGATCGTTTTCGCCTCACGTGGGCCCTTGGAAAAGCGCAACTCCACTACGACTTATACGGGATCGGCAATGCGGCAGGAGATTTGGGTTTGTCCATCCCCGTCAATCAAGGCGGGAAGGCGCTCTTTTTGGAGACGCTAATACGGATGAAAGGCAAGCTATTTTTGGGCCCGCGGTACCAATGGCGGAATTTGGACGCACAGCTAAAAGGTGGAACACTTCCAGAGGGGATCAATATCGATCCGATCGAACTCAAGTCCACGACATCATCTTTAGGATTCCATCTTCAACATGATCGACGCGATAACCAGTTCTATCCCACGACGGGAACCCTCGCGGACGTTATTGGCGACTTCTTTCAGGGAACTTTTGGAAGCGACTTCTCCTACCAGACCTATACTTTCGCTTTCAATAAGTATTCCGGCCTCACAGCAAAACAGGTGCTGGCGTTTCGCGTTTTCGGTTGCGCAAGCGCCGGTCACGTCCCCTTCTATGACCTGTGTCTCCTGGGCATGCACAACGACATACGAGGCTACAAGGCCGGGCAATACCGCGACAAGCTAATGCTCACGACGCAGGCGGAATATCGTTTGGAATTGCCAAAGAGATTCGGACTTGTCGGCTTCTTTGGGGTCGGCGAAGTGGCGCCGAGCCTCGGTGCGTTCAACAACGAGAATCTAAAACCCGGTGGTGGCGGAGGTGTACGCTTCACAGTCGCCAAGAAGAACCACGTCAACCTGCGAGTCGATTATGCGGCCGGATTGCAAGGCGGCGGGGTTTACATGGGAGTCACTGAGGCGTTCTAGTCGTGAATAGATTCTCGTCGAGTTACCGGTGGTGATTGCGCCAGAGAAGTGATTGAGCTTTTTTCGGCCTTTCTTAGCGAAGAGGTGTTCTGCTTTTCCGCCTCCTAATAAAAGGGCCCAACGCTGAGATCGCTGAGACGTCCGCCGAGGTCGCTGAGAACCGCGGCACTGAAGGGCTATTCTCAATCCCGATAATCTGGACTATCCTAATTAACAAGCAACTTCGGGCGTGCCCCAAATCATCTACCGACACCAGTAGCTTCTGCGCATTCAGGGCATTGTGTGTCTGGATCTTGAGGACGAGACTGCGTCCGAATCACCGCTCGCTCCGCCACTTCTCTCGTTTCCCTGCCGGGAGAGCGGTTGTCTGCGAGCAACGACAAACTGCTTTCCTAATGCGAATCTCCTGATATGGACAGGAGTACATCGCGTTGTCACCCCACAAGTACGAGTGGAGGGGTTTTGGTGAAAACGGTTCTCATTGTCGACGATTTCGCACCGTTTCGGCAATTGATCTGCAAGCTGCTACACGGGGCTCCCGATGTTCGGGTCGCGTGCGAAACTGCTGATGGGTTGCAGGCGGTAGAGCAAGCGGCTGAAGTGCAGCCCGACCTGGTCCTGCTCGACATTGGGCTTCCCGGCCTGGATGGAATCGAGGCGGCCCGGCGAATCAGGAAGCGAAGCCATCAATCGAAGATAGTTTTCGTCAGTACGGAGCTTTCTCTTGAAATCGTGCGCGAAGCACTTGCCACCGGAGCGGTCGGCTACGCAGCAAAACCAGATGTAGCCGGAGAGCTCTTGATGGCGATGGAGGCTGCGCTTCGAGGAGACCGCTTTATCGGGAAAAGATTTGAGGGTCACGACCTCTTCCCTCCGACTGTTTCAGACGATGCGCTGTGAGTGTAGACTGCGTGCCGTGAGCCACGCGAGTACCACAATCTAGTTCGCCAGATCAACGCGGGACCGCGGGAGCATGCCTACATTCTTTGCACGGGCATCTTCTCATGACTGCTCAGGAACCGGGTTCCAGGATTTATCCGGATCGAACAACTCCATTTTTTGGAACACGTCGAGTGTTGTGGGACCCAGGTCCTTTTCGTAGACAACGCCGTCATTACTCACAATAAACGTCTTCACGCCAGTGACACCGTATTCCGCCGGTGACGCGACCAAAGCAAAACCACCGATCATCACGCCTTTCACCACGTAGTCCATTTGCCCCAGCGGGGCTGACGGGCCTTGCCCTTTCAGAATCTTAAAAAAGTATCCATGATACGGTTCGGCGCCGCTGGTGTAACCCTGCTCAATCGCATGGGCGATTTTTTCACCAATTGGACCTTCCCAGGTTCCATCGGAATTCTGCCAAGCCAATCCATCCTGCTTCCCTGCTGTGCTGACGATGCGCTGCGCATACTGATTAACTTCGTACTCCTGGTGCGGTTGGAGAGCGTATTCATGCTGCGCTTCCACATAGCCATGACAAATCTCGATGGCATCAATTTCATTCGCGCCGATACGCCGGTATTGAAGCTCCTGCCGGCCAGCCTCGGTATCAAAGAACCATTGAGTTCCTCGCTTCACGATCGGAACCGGGAAGGGCCATTCTTCATCGCCGACAATAAGGAATGCGCGGGTACCAGTTTTCGGATCCACCGACACCGAATTTTTCTCCCGCGCTTGAGTGACGAAATCGGCCGCGTGCTTCCGGTCCTGCGCATATTCGCCGCTGAAGATCACATCCTCCAGGTGAGGACCGAAGATATGTGTAAGTTCCGGAACATCGAACTTTCCTGCGGCATCAATGAGTGCGGCGGCAGCGGCTTGCGGTGTGCCGAAACCCTGACCGGCTACAGTTGAGCCCGGGGCCGCAGATGATGTCTGTTTTGCCGACGTCTGCTGAGCAACCGACATCGTCGTGAAAAAGAAGAGCAAGAGCGACCCGCCGACGAATACGAGAAGCCAGCGATGTTTTCGATATGTGGATGAGTGTTTCATTTTCTGCTCCTATGCGCCGGGTAATGTTGCTCGAGACTCTCTACCTGCGACGCCCACCGCCACCGCGACTGCCACCACCGCCGCTGCGGCTGAAGCCTCCGCCTCCACCTCGAGACCCCATGCTGGACGAACCGCGACTGCTGTTCGAGCGAGCGCTAGACCCGTCGTAGCCTCGAGAACCGCCTCCGAATGCATCGCGGCTGCCTCCACCACTTCGGGAAAGGTCGCGGCTACCGATGCGATCCGCTCCACCACCAGATCTGTTTCCAAGACCTGATCCACCAGCCCGATTGCTTACGCCAGCGCCTCCACCACGATTGCTTCCCAGGTTGCCGCCCTGGCGGCCAAGTTGCTGGCGTGCGCTGTTTTGACGGTTTGCGAGGGAATCACCACGCGTGGTCCCGCCGAAACGATCTGCCGTCGCCCGGTCGCGATAGGGGGCACCGCCGCGATGTTCCGGCCTATGCTGCCAGTTGCTTCGGTCTCCGCCACCGGACGGAAGGGTCGAAACACGGTTCCCGCCACCCGCACCACCAACGCCTCCAACTCCACCAGGGCCACCAACACCACCGCCGCCGCCGACTCCTCCCACGCCGCCGGCCCCACCAACTCCACCTGCACCGCCGACTCCTCCTACTCCTCCGACACCGCCGGCACCTCCAACCCCACCAACGCCACCGACACCACCGAGATTGCCACGATTACCACCGCCCGCTATCGGATTGGAGGGACGCGCGCCAATGTTGCCGCCCCGGTTGATGTTCGTATTACGGTTGAAATTATTATTGTTGTTGATGTAGACATTGTTGCCGCCCCATCCACATCCCCAACCCCAACCACCACTCCAGAAGGCGCCCATCATGATTCCTACGCCGAACGAAATCGCGACACCAGCCGCGTAGTATCCAGGTGGCGGATAGTAGATCGGCGGATACGGATAAATCGGCGCACCGTACACGACGACCGGATTATAAGAAGGGACGTACACGATCTCGGGGCTGGCCGATTCAATTACGATGACGCTCTTCTTCTCGATGACTTGAGTTTCGACTTTCTGCTGTTCGTTGGATTTCAGATTGCCGTTGTCCTGCGCTTTCTTTCGCATCCGTTGCACAGCATCCATTACATCCGATTGCTGCGCAAGAAAAGCGTTGCCGAGATCAGTGGTCCACTGAATGTCATTTGCCAGGCGATTGGCTACATCGGGAAGGGCCGCTAAAGCTTGCACGCTTGCATCCCAGGGCTGCTTCGCAACTGCATCGGCGAGCGCTTTGTCTTTCAGATTCTTGTTCTTGGTCAGCCACTGCTGAAGTTGGATGATTTCCAACGGATAGGTTGACGCTGCGAGCACTTGAGCAAGGAGCGGGTCCGGATAAAGCGCGATGGGAGCGACCAATGAATCCAACTGATCAGCGGGAATCCTGGATGCCTGGTTCGTGGAAGAGGAAGCACCTTGTTGCTGTGGAGCTAAAGCCAGGGTATCTCCGGGTACCAGAGCAACTACGCAGACTGTTGCGGCAACAACCCGAAGGCCTTCAATAAACCTTTTCGAATTCATGCTCCTCCTCCCATCACGAGTGGGGCCTTACGGACTCTCGCTCGCTGGTGCGGCAGATCGCGGCCGAAATACAGCAATACATTTCAGAAGAGCCGCACACAGGATCGTGACCACATCGATCAACACTGTATTAAGGAGAATCCTGTCCGTCTCCTGTCAAAAAATGCAGAAATAAGAACCGTCGCGTGGTACCGGATCGGCCTGAAGACAAATCTCCACCCAGCTTCGCCGAAAAGCGAATAGCGTCGCTCGGCTGTGATCTCACGTTCCCCGGGCGTCACTCGTATTCTGTAATTTCTGACAGTATGGGAAGCTCTCTCCACCCCTTACCGTCGTGAAAAGGAATATCTCCGCTTCGAGTAAGCTTCAGCGCGGTGAGAGCGATCGGATTGCGTCACTAACAGCGGTATACAACTTCATCCGGAAGTGTCTATGACCTTTTCAGATCGCGACCTAAGAAACGTTCCCATCCTCTTCCTGATTTGTGTTCTCCTCCTGTTTTCCGGAACGACATGGTCGCAATCCGCTAGTCCGAAGAAGGCACCCACTACGAACCCTCTTTCGGCAGCGCCCACGGTGGCACAGTCGGAACCGCCGAAAGATGTTCTCGGACGCGAAACGCCGCGCGGCGCCGTGATGGGATTTCTCACTGCCGCAAGGAAAGGAAATGGGGAAGTCGCAGCGCTTTATCTGAATACGCCACTACGAGGCGAGGACGCCCAAGTCTTGTGGCGTCAACTTGCCGCGGTATTGAACCAACGGCTTCCGGCCCGAATCAACCTAATCAGCGATAAGCCGGAAGGGTCTGTCCCAGACCCTCTCAAACCCGATCAGGACATCGTTGGAACGATCGAAACTGCCGACGGTGAACTCGACATTGTTGTCGAGCGAGTCGACAGAGGGAAATTGGGCAAGGTTTGGCTGTTTTCAGGAAAGACGCTCGCTTCGATCCCGAAAGTTTTTCAGGAACTAAACGCACCCGCCGCAGAAGAATTCCTGCCCAAGTTCATCGTAGATACGCGTGTATTCGGCGTCCCTGTATTTCAATGGCTCGGATTATTTTTGGGACTGCCATTACTGTATTTGGCAACAGGCTTGGTGGGTCGCATCTTTTCATGGGGCGCAGGTGAGCTCATCCGCCGGCTCACGCGCAATTCAAATCTCAAAAACCCGCAGCTGATGCGGGTCCCGGTCCGCTTGTTGCTTGTCGCCCTTGGCATCTATCTGGTGACCAGGGGTGTCAGTCTCCCACTACTGGCGCGGCAATTCTGGTTAACGTTTGCGTTAATGATTGTCGTCATCGCCTGCGTGTGGTTTCTCCTCTTGTTGAATCGTTCGGCAGAGATCTACCTCGTCAAACGACGGCCCAGCATGAGTGGCTCCGAGTCCGTGGTGCGGTTATTTCGACGGACCATCGATGGACTTCTGATATTCGGAGGTTTGCTGTTTGTCCTTTACCACTTCGGCATTCAACTCACCGCGGCACTGGCCGGCCTCGGTGTAGGCGGCATCGCAGTTGCACTCGCAGCGCAGAAGACCCTCGAGAACATCATCGGGGGCGTCTCTCTCATTGCGGACCAGGCTGTGCGAGTCGGAGACTTTATTAACCTGGGAGACGTTCAAGGAACTGTGGAGGACGTCGGGCTCCGTTCAACCCGGATTCGAACACTCGATCGCACGGTAATAAGCCTTCCGAACGGACAGGTCGCCGGGATGCGTCTGGAAACTATTTCCCTGAGAGACAAGTTCTGGTTCCATCCCATCATCGGATTACGTTATGAAACCACGGTGGCGCAGCTTCGTTCGGTGTTAAACGGAATACGGGCGTTTCTAGGGCAACACCCGAATCTGGAACCCTCGTCGATTCGTGTTCGTTTTATCCGACTTGGCGCTTACTCGCTCGATGTGGAAGTCTTCGCCTATGCTTTTGCGCACGATTGGAGCAATTTCCTTGAGATTCAGGAAGAGATTCTATTCACCATCATCGACATCGTTCAAAAGGCTGGGACGGCATTGGCATTCCCGTCACAAAATTTGTACCTGGCTGATGATAGTGCGAAGAGGTTGCTCCGCTGGCCAGAAACGTCAGATAAGGATAGCAACGCTGAGACCTTGGGAGACGAAGAGCTTGTGTCTCGAAAGCGCTAAACGGACTTTGAAACAACCGATGTTGCCTGCGCTAACCAAAACGGGGATCTGTGGAATTCGTCACTTGCGATCTTGGGCGTCGAGTTGCGCGACTAACTCTTTGAGTTCTACCTTCTGGTCTTTGCGAAGCTGCTGCAGCTTCTGCCACTGAGCTTCGGTCAGAATCGGTTTCATCTTCGCGTCAGAGGCACGCACAATCTTCTCCCACTGCGACAATCGCTCTTTACGAGATACCACGGGTGTGAAGATCACACTGCCAGCTTCGGAACTTTCCTGGTCGGCGATGGGCTTGATCTTCGCCTGCTGGTCTTCGGTCAGGTTTAAGGTCGTTGTGAGATGCTTCATCTTCATGCTGAAGTAGTGACCGGGCGCTTTCGACCAGTCAAATCCCGACTGCGACGGAACGGTGGTTGTTCGAAGAATCGGCAAATCGACGTACCCGTAATGGTCGGGATATCTCAGGGAATCCTTTCCAACTGCAAAAAGCCGCTCAATACCGGCGGAGTACTCAACTGTGTTTGATCCGCCCCGTGGCGCATACAAGACTACGTACACTGTATCGTCGATTTGTATCGAGACGTCGTATTGAGTCGCGGTGGAAGAAGAATCTGCTGACGCGTTCTGGTGTGGTTCGACCGCCAGAATTGTCCCCGGCTGGTACTTCAACGATTCTGTCTGACAAAGTGCTGGACTGACTGCCACGCATATAAGAAGGACCAGAGGAAGTCCGCGCATATTTCCCCCAAAATCGGAAGTTTTCGTGAGTATCGGTGAACTTACGGCCGCCAATCACAGCCTATGACTCCCGACCGAAGACTTATACTGTCAACACTGTCAGGTAGGCTGGCCCAAAGTTCAAATAGCCTTGACGTGTTCCGACGGTTCGCGCTCAATCGCTGCGAAGAGAAGGTGGTATGCAGGGCACTGCATCATCCCCTAGCGGGGCGACGTTAAGATACTTGATCAGCAACACATCGTTCCCTCGCTCCCCATAAATCATTTCGTCCACTAGTTTGGAAGTCAGGAGCACTCCAAATCCTCCCGATCGCAGACCGCTGGCGTCGCGGTAGGCCTGGTGCAATAGCGGTTGATCGGGAGGATTCGAAACTGCGGCGTGCTTGATCTCGTCGAATGAGAATCCTTCGCCGGGATCCTTTACGCGACACATGACAGCATGGCGGGCTCGCAGGTAATAAATCTCCACAAACTGCTTCGGATCAAAATGCCCTCCGTGCTCAATCGCATTCAAAAGCATCTCGCGGAATGCAATCGCTACGTCGTCTTTCTCGGGTTCAGGCAGATCGACAATTTCGTGAAAGAATTGAAGCAGACGATCCGCGGTAGCCTTGTCGCATCGAGCCAGCAATTGGATCCAAGCCGGCGTTGCCGAAATCACTTCGATCCCGTCGTCCCAGCATGGACCTTCCGCTGCGAGTCGAATCATTTCGGCAAATGAAGCGGCGGAATACGGTGCAGTAAAGTAGGTGAACGCTCCCTCGCGCATGGATGCAATGACGTCATCGGGAGTGCTCTCTTGTGTAAGGATGACCAAGCGAACATGCGGTCTTGCCCGCCGCATCTTCCGAAGCAGCTGCAGATCAGCAGCGCCAGACGTGTTCTCGCCGGTCACGACCAACTCAAAGCGTCCTGATTCAAGCGCTGTCAGCGCGGTCGCATTAGCGCCGGCACGCTCGATATTCCATCCCGGCAAAATGTTCGCTACTTGATCCGCAAGGGCCGAATCGGGGCCGACAACAAGTGCAGTTCGTCGAAAGAACGGCTGTGATTCGATCTGATCTACCGCGTTGCGGATTTCAGATGACATAGGAAGTGGTCATCGGCCGAGATTTCGCGCTTTCGACGGCAAGACTATCCTCTGATTTCTGCCTGCACGACTAGGAAAATACACAGCCCGAGCTTGAATTTTCCGTTGTCGCGCTTTGGCACCTGAAATGTGCACAGAACCCCAGCCCTTGGGGGTGCGCGAAACTCTACGTTGGCAGCCGGGTTCAAGTCAGAGGCAGCATTCCAGAGGTAACGGCGGGCTCGATGACGAAACATTAAACAGCGAGAACCTGTTAGGGGGAGACTGCATGATCTTTCCGACGCACAACCTGGCCGTAAGGTCACGGCGTAATGTTTGCCAATACCTTCGTGCCTTTGGCGGCGGCGACGTGTCCGTTAAGGTTGAAATGGGGTCGAACAGTTGGGACTACGAGTCACAGTGGCGGATGGCAATTCGGATTTTCTGGAGCAGATCGTCTCAATTTTGAATGGCAAATTTGAGGTCCTCTCTACCGCGTCGAATGGAACATCCGCGCTGGAATCCATTTGCAAACATCGTCCCGACGTCGCAGTGCTCGATCTGAAGCTGCCGGGGATCAACGGTCTCGAAATCGTCACAAGAGCGGCGAATTGCGTACAGAGGCTTCCCGTTGTAATGTGCTCCACCGAGAGCGACCCGGATTTCATCGACGCAGCATTCGAAGCTGGGATTCTCGGGTATGTTCTCAAGAGCCGGATCGCAACCGATCTGGTTCGTGCAATCGAGACAGTCGCACGCGGGGAGCGTTTCGTGTCAGCCTGAACTTATTAGGTTCCGACACCAGAACACCATCACGGAATTGTGGCGTAGTAGCCTCTTCTGTAATAAGAGCGGAGCTGATCCGTATCGGAAGGGCGGCTGACGTTGATTTTGATTTTCCTCCACTTCCCATCGGCAGCTCTATCATTCGGTCGATAGCCAAGCACGTATTGATTCCGCAGCTCGCGACTCAGAGATGCACATTCTTCGGGAAGCCTGGATACGTCCTGGATGGTAGTAGTCTTTCCTCCCGTCACGTCGGTCATGCTACTCAACCATCGTCCGCCCATCGCCTCTTCGAAGGATTTGAATGGGCTCGTGCCAAAAATGCCAATGGCATAAACCATCACATCTGATTCTGCAATCAGGCTCTTGATTTCCCGAAGTTTGTAGCGGCTGGAGTTATCTCCACCATCACTAATAATGACCAGGGCACGACGGGAATAATGCGCGTCGCGCAGCTTCGACAGGCCCAGGTAAACGGCGTCCAATAGCGCCGTGGAACCGCTTGGTTTCACGAGGCCAAGTTCGGTTTCTATTCCCGTGATTGACCGAGCAACGTCTGAAAGGATGCGAGGTTGGTTATTGAAAGTGATTGCGAAGTAGTCGTCCTCTGGATTTGCATTGTTGAAGAATTGTTCCACCGCAGCACGCTCGGTATCGATTTTGTCCTGCATGCTGCTGCTGACATCCAGAATGAGGCCTACGGAGATTGGAGAGTCCTCGTTCGAGAAGTATCGAATCTGTTGCGGCTGATTGCCCTCGTAAACGGTGAAATTGTCACGCACGAGGTCCGTCTGCGGACGATTGAGGGTGTCCGTTACCGTGACAGGGACGAGCACGAGATCCGACGTTATTCGAATCGACTCGAGCCGCGAATGGTTTGGTGCAAGGCCAGAATTCAGAGCAGTATCGACTACGGGCGCGGGGCCGAGATGCAATGGCGATTGTCCGAAGGACTGAAGATTGATTAAAAGTAAAGGAGTCAGGAAGGAAGCTAAAGTTGCAGGATTAAAGAGTTTCCGCGTCATGGCCCGGTGGTCACCCCGAGAAAGCGCGGAAATCGTATCACACTTGGGTGCGCTTCGCACTCAGTGATTGGCTGCATCTCTCCAAGGGAAACTATCGGCCAAAGATGAGACCGGACGATTACAACGAGTGGTGTTTTGCTATAGACCTCCTTTAGATTCCCGCTTGGAATAAGGCGGCTGCTGCACTTCTAAAACTCGCCCCCTGTTCTGGGAGGCAGCAGCCGCAGATATTGTCGTCATCCGACTGATTTCGGTGGCTAAGCAACTACCTTCACGAAAACCTTGAGGACCAACCGGGTAACATTGCGCTACTAGTAGCTCGTGTGCCCGAAGCTGAACACCAAGCCGGCTGAATAACGGAAATTGTTCTGGTTGGAGTTCGCGAACGGATTCGTGAACCGCGTCAGCAAGTAGTCAATTTCCGCCGGCCTGAACGAAATCGTGTGGTTCAACGGAATGTCGACGCCTCCGCCAAACGCCATTGCAAATGCGTCATCGGCCGGAGAGGTTTTCGTCGCGCAGGCCCCAACGACCGGTTGACAGATGGCCTTGTAAGCGTTGGCATACACGTTGGCGTGCGCCGCCCCAAATAGCACGTGCGCGAACGGGTGTAATCCGTGAGCCCGGACCTTTATCTGTGGTCCAAACATGTAGGTGAATACGTCACCAGACGCGTTACCTTGGGCACCATTCGGGAAATTTGGGAGTTTCGGGAACGTAAACCCGTTCGTTGTGCTCTGATACCCTTGAAAATCTGCTTTGAGGCCGAGATACTCGTTGATATTGATCACAAATGCGCCGCCGCCTCCGTTGAGACTGTGACCCTGGGTGTACTGAGCATTGGGGCTAAATCTCAGGAAGGAGTAGTCCGCGGCCACCTCAAATCTTGGGAACTCCTGGGCCCACGCTGTTAGGCCAAATAACATCAGCAAGACGATCATCGGAATTGCTCTAACTTTTTTCATCTTTGGTCCTCCATAACCCGGATGACTAAACAAAACACATCCTTTCGGTTGGGCAGGTGGCGGGTTTCGTAATCCCATTCCCCAGCTGCCATCCTCATCTTCAACAGCATGGGGGAAAGCGACTACTGGCAAGAGTTACAGCTTGGTACCCACTTGTATATGGAGGGACTCTCTGAGCAATCGTCAGGAATAAATCTGACGATAAACAGGCCTCGTACGAAGCCATTCCATCCAAGTTTTTCGGGGATCATTTAGACAAAGGGGCGCGCAGAAATTTTCGCGGTCAATTGAATTCTTGAGTTTGATTGCGAGACTAACTCTCCGCTCTTGCCAGTCATCTCCGGCGGCGTTTGACGTTCAATTGTGCGACTGCACGCGTGAGTGAGGCGTTGACAGACGCGACCTCCTCGGTTGATAGCTTTTCGTTAAGACGGGCAGCCGCTCGCTGGCGCGCTTCTTCGACGACAGCCTCGTCGATCTTTTCAGCGGCGATGGCCATGTTGGTCGCGATCAAAACTCGATCGTTAGTCACCTCGACCAAGCCTTCGCCTACAGCCATGAACTGATCGCGTCCATCCTTGCGGACGATCATCTCTCCCGGGACGAGATAGGTCATCAATCGGGTGTGTTGCGGGAGAAGTCCCATCTGTCCTTCGACTCCGGGGATCGT
>DATJWZ010000888.1:0-1214 GCA_035500795.1 Candidatus Eiseniibacteriota bacterium
CTGCAATTTCGTGCGGCTTGCCCATTATCCCCACAACGAGAACGAGATCCGCTTGGCTGACCGGATGGGCTTGATGCTGTGGTCGGAGATCCCGGTCTATTGGGATATCGACTGGACCAATCCCGCGACGCTGGCGAACGCTGAAAATCAACTCCGCGACATGATCGCGCGAGACCACAACCGCGCTTCCGTGATTCTATGGTCGATGTCGAATGAGACTCCGGTAAAGCCCGAGCGTCTCACATTCATAAAGCAGCTTGCACAGGAGGCGCGCGAAATGGATTCCACGCGCCTGATTACCTCAGCCTTGAATCACGTCGATGGTTCTGGAACGGAGCCGCGAACTTTGTCTGATCCGTTAGGAGACGCGCTCGATGTCATTGGGCTCAACGAATACCTGGGATGGTACTGGGGTCGTCCCGAAGACGCGGACAAATTGGAATGGAAGTCCAGCTTCAACAAACCGCTAATCGTAAGTGAATTCGGAGGAGGCGCCGTGGCTGGCCGTCACGGCCATCCGCAAGAGCGCTGGACCGAGGAATATCAGGACAACTTGTTTCAGCATCAACTTGCAATGGTGCAACGCATGCCAAATCTTGCCGGCCTCACGCCCTGGGTGTTGATGGATTTCCGTTCCCCGTTGCGAATGCTCCCCGGAGTTCAGGACTATCACAATCGCAAAGGAGTGATCTCGAGCCGAGGTCAGAGAAAGCTCGCGTTCTACACGCTACAGAAGTTCTACTCGAAGATTGCAGCAGAAACGAAGTAGGCTTAACGGGCGAGACGAGATCAGCTTGAATGTGGGGACAGCCGCCATCGGCTGTCCGCGGTGCACCAGCACGGCAGGCCTTAGGCTTGGGTCCGGTCTTGATACTCTTCGTGCCAAGCCATTTGGATAGCTTCCAACTTGCCTTCATTCGAGGCCTTGGGATCCCCGGAGAAATCCGCCAGTTCGGTAACGTAGCGATGCAAGTCGGTGAATCGCACGGCCAGCGGATCAAGATCAGGGTGCACCTCAGAGAGAAGAATTCCGAGATCCTCAGCATCGTCCCAGGTTAGTTGCTTCGCCATTCCCAGCTCCTGAAGAAAAGTGTTCGCAGTTTCAATGTCTCAAAGGAAAGAGCCCGAAACTTGATGCTTCAACTTTGAAACTCGAAACTCGGCACTCGAAACTTTGTTTCTAGTGATGCTCTTCCGAAATGTAATTCCGATTC
>DATJWZ010000889.1:0-3461 GCA_035500795.1 Candidatus Eiseniibacteriota bacterium
ACCTGGTAGTAGGAAGTACACAGCGAGACCAGAGTGATGCCAATGATGAGTGAGATGATGAGCCGGGCGCTGAGAAGTCTCATCCTTTGGACCTCGAAACCAACTACGAGAGATTAATTACACCGCAAAACAGGCCGGGAATACAACGGAGCGGTATTCAAACATCTCCTGCGCCATATTAAAACCGCGGCAGAAGACGGGGCGCCAAGACTGTCGCCAAGTCGGTCCGGCTTACAAACTTGAAAGAATGCAAGCCTCCGCGTTGCTGATCACACTTCGACGTCATTGAGAGGACAGGACCCGATGAAAGGTTGCAACCCATTTGCCAAATAGCAAGTCTTGTAAATTCAATGGATGCAGCCATGCAGGTGCCCGAACGTGTGTAGATCTTGCCTGGAGTTATCGTGATTGCGCTCGGGGCTCAACTCCATACAAGCGTAGTGACGGAGTTTTGTGGCAATGAAATGTCTGTACTCTGATTTGCCTGCTGTACTGTGATTGTCTTCGAATCACCCGAGTTGCTGATAACGAGAACCTTCTGTCCATTCGGATTCTCGAATGCCACGTGATCGACCGTTTTCAGAACTGAAAGCGAATCGATCCGCTTGGCGCCACGATGGATGTTGCGCGAGAAATGCGCGAATGCCCAGTACTGACCGCTCCGCGTGATCTCCTTTGTCTGTGAATGGATGGTGACCATACCCCCGCACGTAAATGGCCCGACGTTAGGTCGTCCCTTCTCATCCAGAGCGAGGTTCCATCCCGTAATCGAACGGCACCAGTTGCGAATCGCGTCCGTAAATGTCTTACCCCAGTTGGCCCAATCGGTAGCATAGTCGGGTGCGGTGTAGTCGGGCCCACCCTCCGTCCAATAAATATTCGCGTCCGGATATGCTGCGTGAAACTTGCTCATCTGGTCCGGCGTTCCGACGTAACCGTGGAACGCAATTGAATTGCAGTATTTCCGAACAGCCGGATCATCGAGTTCCGCCACGGCGCGGCCCCACAGGTTGTAGTTGTGATCAAGGATCCAGATCTTAGTAGACAGGCCACTCTTCTCGAGGGCCGGACCAAGAAAGCCCTTTACGAATCCCATTTCATATTCCTGCGGCCATGCGCAGGCCGGCATGCGGGCGTCTTGATCAGTATCAACCTCGTTCTGCACGGTCACAGCCTGGATGGGAACACCTTCCGCAGCATAAGCCTGAAGGAATTTCACGAAATACTGCGCGTAGGGTGCGAAATAGCGCTGACGCATCGACCCGCCGAGCATCGAACCCCCAGCCTTCATCCATCCCGGCGGGCTCCACGGCGACGAGAACAGGAACATTTCTGGATTTTGCTTTCGCGCCTCACGCAAGATTGGCAAAACGTAAGGTTGATCGTGTGCGATGGAGAAGCGGTTCATCTCCGGATCGGGTTCACCTTCGTCATAGCTGAACACTTCCGTCGAGTAGTCGCTGGAACCGATGCACGTGCGGCAAACATTCAGGCCCATCTCGGATGGATGGAACAAATCATGAAAGAGAACCTCACGGGCGGCGGGGTCCAGGCGATTGAAGGTGTAGCCGGCACCATCGGTAAACGCCGCACCGAAGCCCAGCATCTCCTGATATTTCTTTGCGGGGTTGACTTCGATGACATTGCCGTTGCTCTTCGCCGCCTTCCATCTGAGCGAAGGCTGAGACTGATACCGAAGTGCACCTCCAGTCACGTGCACGCTGATCTCACCGGATTGTGGCGCTGGCGTTGCTGAACTGGGCAGGGTCGTTGCGAGTTCGGTAGCACTCGCGGCCACGACCCCGAGTGCAGATAATTTGATGAAGTCTCTTCGGTTATGCAAGCTCGACACGATGGTTCTCCTTGGCAACAAAGCGAACCTGTGAGTATAGTGCGTACGATGTTGAATTCATAAGAGGCTGGAATGAACTTCTACGCAAAAGTGATTCTAATCACAGCGATCCTCCTGACGGTTTCCCCTTTAATGTCGGCACAGGAAAAAGCGACTGCATCGCAACGCGCCGGCTGGAAGCTAGTCTGGAATGACGAATTTAACGGAACAGACGGCTCACCCGTCGATCCATCGAAATGGGTGTTTGAAACTGGCGGCAATGGATGGGGCAATGATGAACTCGAGTACTACACTGTGCGCCCCGATAATTCATTCCAGCGGGGCGGCAATCTCGTGATCAAAGCAGTTCAGGAAAAGTACAGCGGACCAGATGGTGTCACGCGCGACTACACCTCTGCCCGCCTGAAGACCCTGGGCAAGTTCTCTCACAAGTTCGGACGCTTTGAAGCGAGGATCAAAATCCCGGAGGGACAGGGCATCTGGCCCGCATTCTGGATGATGGGAGACGACATCGGAAAGAAGGGATGGCCCACATGCGGCGAGATCGACATCATGGAGAACATCGGGAAGGAACCGTCACTCGTGCATGGGACGATCCATGGCCCTGGATATTCTGGCGGTAACGGCATCAGTGCGCTTTACGGCCTTCCCAACGATCAGCACTTTGCCGATGACTTCCACGTTTATGCGGTCGAATGGGAGAAGAAAGCCATTCGCTTTTACGTCGACGATCACGTTTACGCGACACGCACGCCCAATGATCTGCCAAAAGGGGCAAAGTGGGTGTACAACCATCCGTTCTTCATCCTTCTGAATGTTGCGGTCGGGGGAGGCTGGCCCGGAAACCCAGATAGCACGAGCGTCTTCCCGCAAACGATGCTGGTCGACTATGTGCGCGTATACAAGCGGTAGAACGTATCGTTTTGCTCCATCTGCGGGCTATTTTTGTGCTTCAATCTTCTCAATGACGAGCGCTTTGCGGAGATCCATACGACTTCTCCTTAGGAAAGATCGGAGTAGGCTATGCACCCCAAACTTGGGTGGCAATAACTGCAATGCACTATGACCGCTGACACTTCCGATCTGGTTTTGTTCGTGAAAGCAACGGCAAGGCAGTCTTCAGGCAGGGGACTCTGTCTCTCGAATAGATATGGTCGTCTCCTCCGTCGGGGTCAACAGGGACCAACCCTTGCGAAGGACGTAGTCCAGCCACGCTCCGGCTATCTGGGAGGTAATGATCGCGGCGAGTACAAGTGTCGTATAGAACTTTGGGCTAATAATGCCGGTCTCGAAGGCTACGCTGGCGAGAACTATTCCTGGGCCGCCTCGTGCATTGGTCGTAATTGCCAGATTGAACAGATCGAGACCGCGAAATCCTGCGAACCTTCCCGCCAGTGAAACGGAAAGAACTTTAATGA
The DNA here is from genome assembly GCA_035500795.1 of Candidatus Eiseniibacteriota bacterium. Taxonomy (GTDB): domain Bacteria; phylum Acidobacteriota; class Terriglobia; order Terriglobales; family Acidobacteriaceae; genus Sulfotelmatobacter. Next base: position 3,271 of record DATJWZ010000889.1, read on the forward strand.
GGCAACTACCCAGAAGGAAAGCTAGGAGCATCCCCAGCGAAAAGCCACGCACCAGGTCGATTTTGAATCCGACCAGCGCAAAGTAAACGGGGATAAAAAACGCAAAAGAAACCTTACCAATTGCATCCAGCGATTCGGCGAACAGCCTGCGTTTCTTGTGAACCACGGCAAAACCGGCGAGAAATGCCGCA
>DATJWZ010000890.1:0-20142 GCA_035500795.1 Candidatus Eiseniibacteriota bacterium
AACCACGAGAAGAGGGCGCCCGCAAAACCCAACGTCAGGGCAATGGCCAAAGGACGAACCAGAAAGCCGCCCCGCAGGTTGTATGTAACGCGGCGAAACAAAAGTGGCAGGCGTTGGTTCACGGTTTCGTGAAGTAGGGCGGCGAATGTGGTCCGACGGGAAAGTTTAGCATCTATTCAAGACCGAACCGCAACAATAGGATCTTTTCACGTACCGCGGCACGTTTTTTCAATCTCTGGCACGAAATTTCACTAATGCTGACAACCTACACGTTTTGCTGCCCACCCTTACCCGCTGCCACAACAGGAAAATCACCATGAGAATTCATCAACTCAGTCTGCAGGGGATCAGCGAGGCTTTCCGAGACCGAATCAGCGTTGACTTCGAAACACTGGGACCGGGTCTGATCGCTATCGTTGGTGAAAACGGAGCCGGGAAGTCGACGCTGATCGGCTCAGTTTTTGCCGCTCTCTTCCGGCAATTGCCGGGTCAGAAGCGACCGTTGTACGATTTCTGTACCCACCCCAAGCCCGACATCGACATGACGTTCGGCGTGAATGGTGGACGCTTTCGATCGCTCTTGAAGCTGGACCCGAAAGTTCGACAGATGGAAAGTTACATCTTCGACCACCAGGGAGTGGCCCTCGCCAGCGGCAAGAAGGAAGCGTTCGCGGAATGGACCTCGAAGAACGTCGGCAGCGCAGGCGGTTTCCTAGCCTCGATTTTTTCGAGCCAGCGCCGAACGGGGAACTTCCTGTCCTTGGAACGGAGCCAGCGCAAAGAATTGTTTATCACCCAACTGCTTGGCCTGGAGCGGCTGCGGCTCATCTCCGCCACAGCGCGAGGGTTCGCCGACGAGAAGGGCAAGAAGGTCTTGGTCCTGGACGGCGAAAAGAAGGGGATCTTACAACTGTTGGCGAGCGAGTCCGAGGTTCGCGATGTTGAGGCACTGGCACTGGAACTCGAGGCACTTGGCTCCAGATTGCAAGGGCTCGAAGCGCAGAAGGGCGAGCAGGAGCGTCGGGCAGAGGAACTCCAGGGCCGCGAGTCCGAACGCAGGGCGTTCGAAGCCCAGCGGCAGGAACTCAAGAAGCGCATCGAGAAGAGCAAGGGTGAGATCACCCAACTGCGAAACCAGATTGGGGAGGACGAGCGGCTGTTGGCAGGACGCGATGGCCCAGATGGCTTTCAAGAGCGGGAGCGGGCCGTCGGAGAAAAGATTGCCCACCTCCACCGCCAGATTGAGGAAACCCTACAGCTGGAAGCGTCCAATTCAGAGGCAAAAGCAGCACTGCGCGCGATTGAAGCGGATATGAGTATGAAGCGGGGGGACCTGAACCGCTCGCGCGCTGAATCGGAGGAGCTGGACAGTGTTCCGTGTGGGGGCCAAGGACCTTACGCCGGCTGCGTGAAGATCAGGCGGGCCATCCAGGCGCGACAGCAGGTACCCCTGATGGAGGGAGAGGTCGCAACCCTTGAACTGGAGCTGGAAGCGCAGCGGAGTTCGTTGGCGACGATTCCAGTCAGTTCCGCCCAGCTGACCCGCCAACTGCGGGAGGCGGAGCGAGAGCGGCAAGACGTGGAGGCAGAACGCAAGCGCCAAGACGAGATGCGAACCGCCGAGGCTCGACGTGCCGAACGGGCATCGGCCCTCGAAAGAGCCGTTCGCGACGCGGCCACGCTCGACGGCGAGCTCCTGGGTATAGAGAAGGAGCTTGAACGGTTTCAGGGTCTCGAAGTTGAGATCAAAGCCGTTCGCAGACAAGCCGAAGAAATCAACGGCTCGCTTTCTCAGGTGCGCTCCGATCGCGAAAGGCTGATTGCGCAGAGAGCTCAGGCAGAACAGCGCTTGCGCCAACTCGAGGCCGCGCGGAGTCGCGCCACGGTACTTGAAGGCGAACTTTCCGAAGCTCGGATTGAGCGCGATGACTTCGATTACCTGGCCAAGGTCTTCGGACCCGACGAAATTCAACTTTGCGAGATCCAGTCGGCGGGCCCGGCGGTGTCGAGCCTCGTGAATGCTTTGCTGGAGGGATGCTTCGAGAACAAATTCGAGGTGCGTTTTCGAACGCGGAGACGAAAGGCGGACGGACGCGGTTTCGTCGACGACTTCGATATCGAGGTGAGAAACAAAACCCTGGACCGGACCTGCCTCGTGGACGAACTCTCGGGCGGTCAGTTTGTGCTGGTGAACGAAGCGGTCAACCTGGGCATCGCCATTTACAACATGCGCCAGGGTGATGGGATTCGGCATGAAACGCTCTTTCGCGACGAGACGGTCGGAGCCCTGGACACGAAGAATGCCAGGGAATACGTGCGCATGCTTCGCCACGCCATGGATATCGGCGGTTTCTACCAGGTTATCTTTATATGCCATGCGCCGCAGATTTGGGAGATGGCTGACCGTGTGCTGCGGGTGGAGGGCGGCAAGGTGTTCCTCGATGCAGAACGGCATGGATACGCTCGTCGAGAGTGAGTGTGAACGCTACCGATGACGGGTAGGGCTTCCAAAGCGCTGATTGTGCGCGGTCGCGCCCTACCCCAGCCGTCTGGTTCTCTTCTAAGTTGCTGGTGCGCTCGAATATGGCCCTGAGGAGCGGACTGACGCCGGCCTCTTCCCTGCACGCAGTCGATTGGTAGTATTCGGCCTATCCTCTGAGAGCTTGCGGTGGTGCATGGCGACGAGGTGCCGATGCGATTCGAATTCGCGACCGCCCGCCATATCTTCGAAGCCCGCCCCCTGTCAATCCGCTGACAACTGGTAGCCTATTACCGCCGCGAGGTGGGCGCCACGGTTCCGACTGATGCTCGCACCATCCCGCTAGGTATTCCCGATCAATGCTTTGCGAAGTGGGCGTGGAACTGTTGCCCTTTGGCACAGCAATTGCCCTTTGCATCGATGCCGTCGCAAAGCTTGGCCAGCGAGCTCTTTGCGGCCGATATTCCGGCGCCATGAGGGCAAGCATTGGTCGGAGTGTAAATGATCGAAGAGAAGGGAGCCATCAATGGAAACCGAAAAGCAAAAGAAGTGCGGGCATCTACCATGCCTTTGCGATGTTTCGCCCGGTGAAAGATACTGCGGCCAAGCATGTAAGGATGCAGGAGCAGAGGACGTCGAGATCGCGTGCCAGTGCAACCATCTGGCGTGTCCGCTTACCGTGTAGCTGCGAGCCGCCGTGTGCCCCAGATGCAAGGCAATGTGAGCGCTCCGCGCGTCCCTCCGCACCTGGCGTCTTACCCAAATTGAAGGGTGTAGAGGAGGTTCAAGAACATGAACACTTTCGGAGGTGCCGAACGACGCTGCGGCGTACATTGAAAGAGCGAGCCGTCGTGCCCTGTCCCGAGTGTCGAAAGCTCTTGACAGCTAGCGAGCGCGGCGCCGAGCAGTTCACACGCGTTGCTATCTCGATTCACTTGGCCGTCAAACTCTTTCCGATTCGGCGCGTACCACAACGTCATCGACGCGTGAGATTTTGGCAGTCCGCCTTATTCGCTAATTTGCATGCGAACCACGATGACATTCTCAGCCAGACAGGTTCTGAGCGCGCGTGCGGCATTGACGCGGGCTCAGCGAGAGCAGTAAACAAGCGACCATGGTTCGTTTGACCACATAAATTGGAGGAATTTTCGATGCGAAACAGGCTGTATTGGTTTTTCTCTAGCTTCCTGGCGGCGAGCTTCATTCTCGTCACTTCCACCAGGGGCATAGCGCGAAGCGAGAAACTCACGCTGCACGGGATCATCGCCGGTCGTTCTGGAAATGATGTGACGCTTCACACGGAACGTGGCGACGAGACGATGACCGTGGCTGAGGAGACGAAAGTCGAAGCGGTAAGTGGTCCGCTCGGAATCACTCGAGACCACAAAGGACCGGCGGATCTGGTGCCTGGCCTTCGAGTTGAAGTTAAGGGTCACCAGAATAGCGAGGGCAAGGTGATCGCCGATGACATCAAATTCTCGGCGCGTGACCAGAAGACCGCCGGCGCCATCCAAGCCGGGCTGACGCCAACGGAGCAACAGCTCGAAGCAACCGGCAAGCAGGTGGCGGCGAACCAACAAGACATCCAGGACAACAAGCAACAGATCCAGAATACCCAGCAACAAACCCAGAATAACCAGCAACAGATTCAGGCGAACCAGCAAGACATTCAGTCGGCCCAGAAGCAGGTGGCGGGCGTGCAGGCCGATGCGACCGCTTTGGGCAAGCGCGTCGATGATCTCGCCGAGTACGATACGAAGGACACGGCAACGGTCCATTTCAGCGTTAACAGCGCCAGCCTTTCGGCACAGGCCAAGAGCGACCTGCAAGCCCTGGCCGCTTCCGCGTCGAATACTAAGGGTTACCTGATCCAGGTGACCGGCTATGCGGATTCGACCGGGAGTGGTGCCCGGAATCAAAAACTGAGTAATCGCCGGGCCGAGGCAGTGGTCAATTATCTGCGTGAGGAGTGCAACGTTAACGTCGCGCGTATGCTGGCGCCCGCGCCTATGGGCGTCTCTCAACCTGTCGCCTCGAATGAAACCGCGGAGGGCCGGCAGCAGAACCGCCGGGTGGAGGTGAAGGTTCTCGTGAGCCGCGCTTTTTCGGAAGGCTACACCTCGACAGCCTCGCTTCCGTAATGGACAGGAGCTCGCTTTTGAGGAGCACGCTTGTTCTGCTTGTGATTGGGGTCGTACTAGGGACGAGGTGCCCGAGGCTTGCCGCGTCTCAGCCGGCGGCCCCAGCACAAGAGCGAGGGATCGCGACCGCTCGCCATGGCAACTCCTCATGGACTGCAAAATCGATGAAGACATTCAGGTCTTGCGCCAAATCGAACAGGCCGATCCGAAATTACCGCTCGGCTATGTTCTGGAGTCTGATGCAAACTGGTGGGAGATTTACCTCACCGAAGGCAATCTGACCGATCCCAATGTCTTCGAGGCCCCCTCCGAGGCCGTGATGCCCTACGACGCTGAGTTCCAACGTCTGAACAACCTCGCTATCCAGAAGGCGGAAGCGCAAATACAGAACCATCAGGACGAGGCTGGGGCTCACCTTTACGAGGTGCGCTTGCCTACGCGCTGCAAGCCCGCCTCGAAGCCCTGCGGGACCACGCCCTCGCCACAGCCCGCGCCGGCAAGCAGCTACGACCTCGGTGAGCTGAATGCCCTGACTTCGAGATCGGTAGGCGTACTGGGCGGATGCCACGATCTCCGCACTTGCCAGCCTGTTGACACCCGATTCTGCAGCGCGTCGAAAAGTCACGGCCAAAAGGCTCGTTTCCTCAGCTACATCTCCGGCAAGGCGGTTTGGATTGTCGCATGCTTGCTATTCACGCTGTCGAGACTGGATCCTGGAGGCTCCTGGCATTCAGGATCTCAGATTACAGGCTTATTAAGCGTGCATCTTTAACTTAGCAATCGCGAGATCAGGACTTGTCGATGCTCGCATGATGGCAACTCTCACAGTGCGCCAAGTCCTCGCTGGCCGAGCCTTTGTGATCCGAGTTGTGACGTCTTTATGTTCGGACGCCATCGGGCACCCTGCCGCCGGTGAAAGTGCTGAAGAATTCACGTGTCTGCATCGGAGGGCACTGCCAGCGAAAGCTTCGGACATTTCGCCGGCAGACGTAGCACGCATCCACAACACATTCGAACTCTCGGTTTTTATATTTAGGTTATGAGGAGAAAATCTGTGACGACCATCGAATCCACCACCCCTTCCGATTTAAGAATCAGCGTGATTGAGAGTGAGGGAGACGCGCGTGTTTCCGTGCGCGGCCGTCTTTCCATCGACTCTTCGCCAGACCTTCGCGATGGGCTTCTTGAAATACTCGAGCGGCAGTCCGTGTCGGCACTCACGATCGATTTGGCGGGGCTGACCTACATGGACTGCTCCGGTATTGCGACGCTGGCTGAATCACTCAAGATCGCGCGCGATCGCAACACCGAATTTCTGCTGAAGGGGCTGCACGATCGCCCGCGTTACTTGCTGGAGGTCACCAGCCTCATGTATCTGTTCGAAATGAAGGGCCGCACCCAAGGATCCTCCGTCTCAAAGGCTAGCTGATGGGCAACCCTCAATGAACGCGTTGGCAGAGCGACCCTCAGTCACCTCGACTATGTCGGAGGGCTAAGTATTCAGTTGGGGGCCGCGATCCATCCGCTGCGTGTGGCGCTGCCCTTCACTGGTAATCGCTATCGCTGGAAGGCATCCGTCGGCCAGATGCTGCAGATCGGTGTTGACGCGGCCCCCATGATGAGCGTGATGGCGATGTGCGCCGGATTGATTCTTGCCATGCAGGGGGCGTCGGAGGTACGCCGGCTCGGAGCTTTGGACTTTGTGACGATCTGGTCGCCATCGGCTTCACGCGCGAATTGGGCCGCTGCTGACGGGGGACGGTATGGAAGGTCTATTTCAACGGGCTGCTTCTCTCTCGCTCACCACAAAATTCGCGTTCGCAGTTCTGGGAATTCTGGTCACCTACGCAGCGGTTCGCCTGCTGGAAAAGACGCTGCCGCGTCATTTTGGGCAAGGCGACGTGCGATATCGTGTGCGCAAGTTCGTGGCCTTCGCCGGATATGCTCTCGTTCTTCTCTTCGTGGCACTGCTTTTTGCAGATCGTTTGGGCCGGGTCAGCCTTGCCTTAGGGGTGGCCGGCGCGGGTGTCGTGGTGGCTCTGCAGGACGTTATCGCAAGCTTTGGGGGCTGGGTTGCGATCGGGTTTTCCAGGCTGTATGCCGTGGGAGACAGAATCCAGATTGGAGACACCAAAGGCGATGTGATCGACATTTCGATCTTGCGCACGACTATCCTCGAAATCGGCGACTGGGTGAGCAAAGACTTGTACAATGGCCGGGTTGCCCGTATTCCGAACAACTCTGTCCTGAAGGGGCCGGTTTTCAACTACTCACAAGGATTTCGCTTTGTTTGGGATGAGATCAAAGTTCCCCTTACGTCGCAAAGTGATTATCGTCTCGCAAGGGAGATGCTCCTGAGGGTGACGGACGAAACGGTTGCTTCCTTCCTTGCCGAGGCAAAGCACGCCTGGAGGCACGTTACCGATAATTACCGAATCGAAAATCCCCGTCTGGAACCTACCGTCGCCTTGGCCGTGAATGGCGGATGTTTCGAATTCACGGTGAGTTACATCGTGGATTACAGGGAGCGAACCGTCATGAAAGATCGGTTGTTTACGAAAGTAGCGGAGGAGATCACGAAGAGCAATGGACGGCTTGATTGGGCGCTCTCGTCGGCTGCCGTCCCGAAATCATCGGCAACGGCGGAGGTCGCACCATAAGAAGACGCGCCAGCAGCTCGGAGCAACAGAGTCTGTGTGAAAACTCGATCCAAGGCATCGTGGAGGCCGCCTTCAGGCGGGCAACTTATTGATTGGAAATGCTGCCCTAGAGGGCACCTTTACGATCTGTGCGCGATCTTGCGGTTTTCACACAGACTCAACAGGGCCGCATGCACTGCGGCTGAAGCGACAACCTACGATGCTTGACCCAAGGCGCCTCTTCACCGGCACGCATCTCCTGAGGATCAATCAAGCTTCGACCCACATCGCGTCCGGGCGGACGATGCCCAGCTTTCGCATGCGAAAATGGAGGGTCGAGCGGTTGATGCCCAGTCGCGTCGCCGCACCTTTCGGTCCGGACAGAACCCACTCCGACTCTTTCAAAGTCGCCAGAATAAGTTCACGCTCGGCCTCTGCCAGAGTTTGGCCTCTCCTTCTGTCGGGGCCACGGCTGGAGCCGGCGCGAAGGTATCTCAGCGGGACCTGTAACACCGGACCCGGAGACAAAATAACCGCGCGCTCGAGCAGATTCTGCAGTTCGCGGATGTTCCCCGGCCATGCGTATTCGGTCAGGGCGTCCATGGTTTCGTCGGGGATCTTCTCGATCGTCCGGCCCATCCGTTCGGCGAACTCTCGGGCGAAATGGCGCACGAGCATCGGGATATCTTCCGACCGCTCCCGCAAGGGTGGAAGCTCGATGGGAAAAATGTTCAGCCGGTAGTAGAGGTCGCGACGTAACCGGTTCTCTGCCATCATCCGTTCCAGATCGTGATGGGTGGCAGCCACAAGCCGCACGTCGACCTTCTTGCTTCGCGTACTCCCCAAGCGCTCGAATTCCCGCTCCTGCAGAACGCGTAGGAGTTTCGGCTGAAGTTCCAGCGGGATGTCGCCGATTTCGTCCAGAAACAGCGTGCCTTGATCTGCCAGTTCCAGCCGACCGGTCCTTTGGGTGATCGCGCCCGTGAAAGAGCCCTGTTCGTGCCCAAAGAGTTCACTTTCCAGCAAGCCGCCGGGAATGGCGGCGCAGTTCACCTTGACCAGCGGCCGATGCCACCGAGGGCTGCGATCGTGAATTGAGCGAGCGATAAGCTCCTTGCCCGTGCCGGTCTCTCCTGTCAGCAGCACGGTGGAATCGCTGGCCGCCACGGTCTCCACGAGTTGCAGAACCCGCCGGAGGGCCGGGCTCGCGCCCACGATTCCTTCGAAGTTCCCACGGCTCTCCTGTTCCCGACGGAACTCATTGTTTCCCCTGCTTGCTAAGACAGGCCTATAATTGTCTCTTATGGTTTCGCCTGGCCCCCTGAGCCCCCGCTCCGAGGCAGGTACACTTGCTGTAGCGCCCATGATTTCCCCTCCTTCCTTACTGGAACTCAGCCGTTTCCCGAAACTGCAACTGCACCGTAGCGGGAGAGCATTTGACCTGCCAGAGTGCGCTGGATTTACGACTGGAGTAAGTCGTGTTATGACTGGTGGATACCAGTTCATATCGAGGACGTGCACAGGAAGAGTGGCTTGCGCACGAGCTTGACGAGAAGGTGCTGTCATTATTTTGACCGCGCGTCATTCCAATGTCACTCGAGATGACGTGGGTTGTAAGCATCTACCACTGAGCCAGCGCAGTCTCAAGACGAGTGGGCAGCGGTTGCAAAATATCGCATGGGGCAGAACATTTATCCTCTGCGCTTCATTTTCCGGCGGTTCCTCTGGTCGCACCTGGCCCAGTTCAGCCCTATTCTTCGCCCAACTTAGACAAGTTTCTTGTTTTCATAGACATTGTGGGACTATCCGGAGATCCCATTCTTCGCTCTTTGTTTTCAGGAACATCGTGGGACTATCCTTCATCTTCGCTGCTGTCAGTAGTTTCCAAACCGGTACCGGCGCGGCGGCCTTCCCGTGCCGGAGGGGCGTTTCGCTTCAGATGTGCCCCAGCCAGCTGGCACCGACATCAAAAGACGACATATGCGCCACCCGCGTTTACCTTCCACTGGTGTTCATTCTGATCATCATCAATAAGGTGTAGGACGCTGGCCCGCGATCGAGCCGAAAGTACAGGTGCCGTCCCGCCAGCGAGGATCCCCGACGGGCATAGCAGGGATGACTGCACTGCTCCCCACACGGTGGAACTCGCAGGGGCGAGCAGCCTTTGTTGGTACGAGCCCATGTCAGAGAACTTACGAGTTGTACGTCTGGGAGGCATTGACCGATTCCAAAGGACTTACAAGGCTCAATAAAACATAAAAGTGTTACATTTGTGCACACTTTTGGCAAAACGCGGTCGAACAAGCGTTTGAATTGCGATCAAACGGCTAGTAATCGCTGAGTCTGGCGGCTGTGGGCAGGTGCCCGATACGGAGCGGGGGCCTTGTGTTGCCTGCTGGATTCTCGGCGCCGATGCCGGCCTGAGTCACTGAACGGTCGGAAGGGCGGAATGAGGAGGCAATTACGAATATCGACGATTAAGAGGATCGCAAGCCGGCAGGTGCCCTTTTCCTTCTGACGCCTTCTTCTAATGTAAAATGTAACCCTCCGTGAAGAGATCGCACAGAGCAACACCCGCCACTATCGCGCTGGGCATTCTCCTGGCGTGCTGCCGCTGTGCCTTCTCCTTAGACCCGTCGCTCGACGTCAGCCAGTACGCACACACGTCATGGAAGATCAGCGAGGGCTTTGGAAGAGGCGATATTGGGGCTCTTGATCAGACGCCCGACGGCTATCTCTGGTTGGGCTCGGAATTCGGCTTGCGTCGCTTTGATGGTGTTCGCACTGTCGAGTGGCAGCCGCCAGGGAATGCGCATCTTCCCAGCAGCCTTATTCGCAAACTCCTCGTCGCGCGCGATGGAACTCTTTGGATTGGCGCTCACAAAGGGCTGGCCAGTTGGAAGGATGGCAAGCTGATTCAGTACCCGGAGGTTCCTGGACAGCGAGTTGATGCGCTCCTCGAGGATCGTGATATTCCGCATGAAGAGGCTTGGAATTGTTCGTCCTTTGAGTTGTGCCTGTCAGAACTGAAAGGGCGCGGCGCGAAACCGTGTTTGTTAGCATCCTGCCACAATACGCGTCGGTCGCCCATCCACGGGGGTGATTTATGGACCGCCCGAGAACGACGACGAGTGCGCGGCGCCACATCCAGTTTCAATCTGCCCTACGAAATGGTGGCGCGTTCCTGACGTGCCCTGACGAGGCGTAAGTGCCGCTGGAATTGTTCAACAAAGAATGCTGGCAGCGCGGCGGGAAGGTGCTTCGTACGGTCGTTCTTTTCTCGCTTATTGCTTTGATGGAGGCCGGTCCCATTGACGCACAGACGTTCTATGGAAGCATTCTGGGCACAGTCACTGACGGCTCCGGCGGCGCCATCGCCGGGGCGCGAGTTGCCCTCACCAATTCGGGCACTGCGGAGGGACTCGCAACCCAGACTGACGCTAACGGGAACTACCAGTTTCTAAATCTGCTTCCTGGCATGTACAAGCTGGAGGTCGAGCAGCCGCATTTCAAGCGTCTAAGACGCGATCAGATCCAGGTGCGCGTGGACAACGCTACCCGCGTCGATGTGTCTCTCGAACTCGGCGAAATGACGCAGAGCGTGGAGATAACTTCGAATCCCCCTCTGTTACAAACCGAATCGGCGGCTCTGAACCAGGTGGTCGAAGGCCGGCAGGTGCAGGACCTGCCGCTCAATGGTCGCAATGTGTTCAATCTCGTCGCGTTGGCGCCGGGCGTTGTGCCGCTGGGATCCAGCCAAGGCTCCGCAGTCGGTAATGCGGTGGGTAACAGCGGCGCCGGCACCAACCCCGGGGCGTTCGGGAATTACTCGATCGGGGGCGGGCTCGCCGCTCAGAACTCGATATTCATCGATGGCGTTCCAGATAACCTCTCCGGAAATAATACGCCGCTTGTGCCGACCCAGGACGCCATTCAGGAATTCAGCGTCGCCACTAACGACGTCGACGCGGAATTCGGACAATTTGGCGGGGGCATAATCGACATGACCACCAAAACCGGCACTAACTCCTTACATGGCGGTCTTTACGAATACCTTCGCAACAAGGTTTTGAACGCCAACGATTTTTTTAACAATCGGAACGGAGTCCCTCGCCCGCCGTTCACGCAGAACCAGTACGGCGTCACCCTCGGCGGGCCAGTGATCCATAACAAGACGTTTTTCTTCACGTCTTGGGAAGGGTTTGCGCTACGCACGGGCATACCGAGCACATTCACGGTACCGACGCCCGCCTTCCGGGCGGGCAACTTCACCGGTCAGCCGACTATTTACGATCCGCTGACCACTTGCGGAGTAGGCAGCAATCCGACCTGCCCCCTTAACGTAAACGGTCAACCCATCATCACCCGAACACCTTTTCCAAATAACCAGATCCCTGCCAGCCGATTCGACCCCACCACACTGGTCATGCAGAAATACTGGCCACTGCCCAATGAACCGGGCACGGTGAATAATTACGTGCTGAATTTTCCGACAGGCGCGAACTCGAACCAGGTGGAGGGCCGGCTCGATCACTCGTTTAACGATCAACAGCGTGTATTCGCGCGATATAGCTGGTGGAATGTGGGAAACAGTCCCGGCGATCCATTCCACAATCTCACCGGGAATAATAACTACCATCTCGGCGTCAACCAAATCGTTTTAGGGCATACGTACACGATCACGCCGACTCTAATCGCAAATTTCCGCGGGGCTTACTTGAGGGAGAATTTTCCCTCGTTTGCTTCCTCGGTGGGCGCCGACATGTCGCAGTTTGGCCCAGCGTGGGCCTCCATCGGTAAGCAGCTGGCCTTCACGCTATACCCGGCCGAAACCATCACCGGCGGCTTCCGCTCACTGGCCGCCTCCGGGCAGCTGAATCGAAACAACGATTACTTCTACACGGGCAGTCTGATGAAGATCGAGGGCCGTCAGACGATTAAGTTCGGAGGCACCTTCAAGCGAGACTTGGCCGCTAGTAAGTTCGGCGCCGCAAATAGCTTCAATTTCGATGCGACGTTCACGTCCGCCAACGCTACCAATTCGGCAACTTCGGGGTCGGGATTCGCCGACTTCATCCTCGGCTACCCTACCACCGGACAGCTTGGGACTGTCAAGGAAATCTACGTTTACCTGAACGCTTACGCCTTCTATGTAATGGATACCTACCAGATTCATCCCACACTGACTTTCAATCTCGGTCTTCGCTGGGACCAACCCGGGTCCGATGGAGAATTAAATAACAGCGATGTTGTGCTCGATCTGACAAAGCCTGATCCGGTCGGCGCCGCAGCTGGATTGTCCAATCTGGTGGGCCAACCGGTGCTGGTGGCCTCGCCAGACTATCCCAGCCGTCTGGAAACGCAGCGGCACTGGGATGATTTCTCGCCTCGTGCCGGGTTTGCCTGGCGGGCTACCGACAGCACGGTGATTCGCGGCGGGTTTGGAATCAGCTATCTGCCATATCTCTTCATGAGGTACCCTTCTGTCCTGGCTGCGGTAAACTCGGCAACTACTAGCATGGTCACCACGCTGAATAGCGGACTGACGCCTTACGCTGTGATGAGCAACCCGTTTCCGAATGGACTGCTCCAGCCAGCCGGGCGCAGCCCGGGCTTTCTCCAGACGCTCGAAGGTAGGAACGTCTTCGGGTCGACCGACCAGCCGGACAAATACGTGATGCAATGGAATTTCACCGTGCAGCGCGACCTTGGGCACGATGCGATGGTGCAGGCGACTTACGCCTCGTCCGGCGGAAGGCACCTCGCGTGGACTACCGGTGCAGGTGGAGGCGTGAATTTAGACCAGATTCCCGACCAGTATCTCTCGCTGGGATCAGCCCTGTTGAAACAGGTTCCGAATCCGTTCTACGGAGTTTTGCCTGCAAGCGTCGGAGTGTTGGGGCAGCCGACGGTGGCGCTCGGCTATCTCTTGAGACCTTACCCTCAATTTCTTAGCGTGCAAACGATCGCAGAAAACGAGGCCACCTCTTCGTACAATTCGTTGCAGGCGACCTTTCAGAAACGCTTCAATCAGGGTGGCACGATTGTGGCCAACTACACCTGGTCGAAACTCCTGAGCAACACCGACACAGCCACGGGTTCCATGGAAAACGATCTCACGTGTGGCTGGACTCAGGACTGGAATAACCGCCGGGCAGATTACTCGCTCGCATGCGAGGACGTACCGCAGCGGCTCGTGATCAACTACATTTACGACCTCCCATTCGGCAAAGGAAAGCGCTTCGTCTCCCATCTGAACCGAGCGGCCAACGATCTGATCGGGGGATGGTCCATAGCGGGCGTGACCACGTTCTCCTCGGGGCAACCGCTGAGCATGACCGCCCTTGCCAATGTTCTCTCGCAACAATTCGGCGCGTCCTGGCCACAATTCAACAACGCCCTGCGGCCGTATGTGGTCCCCGGATGCAACCCGGGGCTTTCCGGCTCGGCGGTATCGCGCCTTAACGAATGGTTCAATACCGCCTGCTACCAGCAACCTGGCAACTTCGCTTTCGGCGACGCCAGCCGCACTGACCCGAAGTTGCGCGATGAAGGTATTGCAAACTTTGATTTCGCCATCAGCAAGAGCTTCGCGGTACGCGAGAACTGGAACCTGCTGTTCCACGCGGAGTTCTTCAACCTTTTCAACCGCGAGCGATTCGGTGCTCCGAACACTCAGGTGGGCAATGCGAATTTCGGAGTCGTGACCGAGACTTCGCCTTTAGCCACTCCCCGGCTCGTTCAGTTTGCGTTACGTTTGAAGTTCTGAGGGAGATTTGTTGTCCGATAAATGCCTTCGAGTCTCTGACTACGCTTCGGTGGCGCAACTGGTGCTTGGCGCAGTGGGCATGCTGTTGTTATGCCCTCGCGCTTCCGCCCTGAATCCCTCGCTTGAAGTCAATCAATACCTCCATAGGGCTTGGACCCACGGCGCGGGCTTTACGGGCGAAACGCGGTCGATTGTCCAGACGCCTGACGGGTACCTTTGGCTCGGCACGGAATTCGGCTTGGTGCGCTTCGATGGCGTTCGATTTAGTTCCTGGACGCCCCCGCCAGGCCAGCGTCTCCCGAGCAACGACATTATGTCTTTGTTAGCCACACACGATGGCACGTTATGGATCGGCACTACAGAGGGACTGGTAAGTTTTAGAGATGGCAGGCTGACCGATTACCCCGAGATCGCTCGAGAGCCCGTCTTTGCCCTTTTGGAAGATCATCAGGGAGCAGTGTGGGCTGGCCTACACGCCAGACTCTGCCCGATTCGGAGCGGCAAGGCTGAGTGCTCTGAGCCCAGCCATCTCCTCCGCGGCGTGCCTATGCAATCTTTGTTCGAGGACAGCGAGGGTCGTCTGTGGGCCGCAGGAGCCGGATCGGGACTCTGGCAATGGAAGCCCGGTCCTCCCAGAAAAATCCTTTCGGGATCGTTAATCTGGCCCCATGCTCTCGCTCCAGGAGATCACGCAATAGGGTTGATTGCCGCGCACGACGGGCTGCTGCGGCAGGTCGTGGGCGAGAACAGCAAGGAGTACGTTGTTCCAGGTGAGCGGCAGCCATTTGCACGCCTTCTCCTGCGGGATCACGATGACGCTTTATGGATTGGCACGGCTCGGGGACTTTTGCGCGTTTATCAGGGAAAGACAACTCGGTTTGCGCACGGCGACGGACTCTCCAGCGATTCTGTGTCGACACTATTTGAGGATCGTGAAGGAAGCATTTGGGTGGGCACGACCAATGGTATTGACCGCTTCCGAGAACCCGCGGTTTCCACGATATCTGCGGATCAAGGATTGTTGGGCCGGGCTACGTCCGTACTCGCAACTCGCGATGGTAGCGTGTGGATCGGTACCGACCGAGGTTTGCACAGATGGCATCAAGGTCAAATGACCGTCTATCACTCCTTCGTCGAACCCAGGGCGCCCTTCCATAGTGAATTGAATAGTGGACTGGCCGAAATCACCGAGCCTGAATCAACGGACAACAAGGTGGAGTCGCTCTTCGAAGATCAACAAGGTCGCATCTGGGTCACTACTCGTGGCAGAGCTGCATGGTTTGAGAATGGCAAATTCACTCGCGTTAGTGGCAGGCTGCCTGTCGGACCTGTGAACGCGGTTCTCCCCGATCGGCACCAGGGCATCTGGATCAGCTATCCCTTTTATGGTCTCAGTCATGTAGTCGAAGGGAGGGTCGTCGAATTGGCACCCTGGCCATGGTCCGACGAAACCGAGCCGCGTCTTTCGGCCATGGTATCCGACCCAGTCAAGGATGGATTTTGGATTGGATTCAAACAACAGGGCATTGCGTATTTGGCCGGCCATCGAGTGGGTACAACCTTCGGCGCCAAATATGGGTTAGCTGGGAAGCGGGTCTGGGATCTTCACATTGATAAAGAGGGTACGCTTTGGGCCGCGACGGAAGGAGGCCTTAGACGGATCAGAGACGGACGCGTGGAGACCCTTACGGCCAAGAATGGACTGCCGTGCGATGCGGTTTACTGGGCCATCGAGGACGAGGCATCTTCCTTATGGTTGTACAGCGCCTGTGGCCTCGTGCGCATTACTCGGCCCGAGTTAGAGGCGTGGGCATCCAACCCGAAACGTGTCATCCACACCACTTTGTTTGGGGAGGCCGACGGCATCCGGGTGCATGCATTGCTCAGACCCTTTACTCCACTTGTGACTAAGTCTCCCGATGGAAAAATATGGTTCGTGCATCTGGATGGTGTCAGCGTCGTTGATCCGCGGCATCTTCCGTTCAACCCGCTTCCACCGCCTGTACACATCGAGCAAATCACTGCCGATGGCAAAAAGTACGATACGGCGCGCGGCATTCGCTTGCCTCCAAGGGTCCGAGATCTCGCGATCGATTACACTGCGCTCAGCCTGGTCGCGCCGGAGAAGGTGAATTTCCGATTCAAGCTCGACGGACAGGACGATGAATGGAGAGAGGTCGTCAATCAGCGCCGTGTCGAGTACTCGAATCTGCCGCCGGGCAATTACCGTTTTCGCGTGATGGCCTCCAACAACAGCGGTGTCTGGAATACCGTCGGCGACACGTTGGAGTTTTCTATCACTCCGGCGTACTATCAGACAGCCTGGTTTCGCGTGTCGTCGCTGGCTGCTTTCTTCCTGTTGCTGTGGGCGCTGTACCGCTACCGGCTGCATCAGATCGCGCAGGAATTCAATGTGCGCCTGGAGGAGCGAGTCGGCGAGCGCACGCGCATCGCCCGCGAGATACACGACACGCTGCTGCAAAGTTTCCAAGGGTTGATGCTCCGCTTGCAGGTAGGACTCGACCGCCTTCCTCCGGGCGAAGCCAAGGACGCCCTCGAAACGGCTCTTGAAAAAGGGGATCAGGCGATCGCCGAGGGCCGGGAGGCGATACACGACTTACGTGCCTCGACAGTCGTGGAAAACGATCTGGCGCAGGCGGTGAGAGCGTTGGGTGACGAATTGGCCTCTCAGCATTCCGCCCATAACGCAGCGATGTTCCGTTTGGTGGTGGAAGGCCCGGCGCGAAATCTGCATCCGATTCTGCGCGACGAAATCTACCGGATTGCCCGTGAGGCGGTGCGAAATGCTTTCCGCCACGCGCAGGCGTCCCGGATCGAAGCGGAGATCACATATAGTGAAAAGCTGCTGCGTTTGCGAGTGCGCGATGATGGACGCGGCATCGATACTCGAATCGCCGAAGGAGGCCGCGCTGGCCACTACGGTCTGCCAGGAATGCGGGAGCGCGCCGAACGGATTGGCGGGAAATTGGATGTTTGGAGTGGGAATGGGGCAGGCACGGAGATCGATTTGACGATCCCCGGCCCGACTGCCTATGGGACATCGCCAAGCCGGAGGCGTTTTCCGCTGTTCCGCAACAAGAGTGAGGTCTCGTGATTCGCGTTCTCTCGGTGGACGACCATCCCATGCTTCGCGAAGGCATCGCTGCGCTGGTCGCGAGTCAATCGGACATGGAGCTGGTCGCGGAAGCCTCCAATGGCCGCGAAGCGGTCGAGAAGTTCCGTATTTACCATCCGGATGTCACGCTGATGGACTTGCAGATGCCCGAGCTGGGCGGAATCGATGCGATCAGCGCGATTCGCGGCGAGTGCCCCGATGCACGTATCATCGTCCTGACGACCTATGCGGGCGATGTCCAGGTTAGGCGCGCGATTCAAGCCGGCGCTCGAGCTTACCTGTTGAAGGGCCTCTTGCGAAAAGAGCTTCTGGAGACGATCCGCGCAGTGCATGCCGGGCAGAAGCACGTATCGCCTGAGGTAGCCGCTGAGATCGCTGAGCACGTCCTCGACGATACGTTAACTTCGCGTGAAATCGACGTCCTTCGGCTGATCGCCGGCGGGAACGCCAATAAAGATATCGGCGCTCTGCTATCGATCTCGGAGGAAACGGTTAAGGGTCACGTGAAGAACATTCTCGCCAAACTTGATGCAAACGATCGGACCCACGCGGTTATGATCGGGTTAAAGCGCGGAATTATCCAACTATAATGCCCTTGGACCCCTCGAAAGAGGGGGTCTGATCCGCGCTTTCTAGGGTTCCGCGTTATGGCCCGGATTATGTACTGTGGGGGTGGTGGGTTCGTTTTCTGCAGCGTCTATTTTCAACATTTCCCGATGGCAGGCCCGGGACAGGGCTTTTGTGCCTGCGGCTTGGCGTCAGCATTTCTTTGGTTCACTTTGCAATCAGTAACTTCTCGGCCGGGCCGATAATCGCGGCCTTAGCGGGAATACTTTTGCTCGCTGGTTTGTGGACGCCTGTCGCCGGGACATTGATTGCGCTCACGGAATTGTGGACCGCATTTTCGCAACACGGCGATGTGTGGCTCAACATCGTGCTGGCAGCCCTTGCCGCCGGGCTTGCTTTGCTCGGCCCAGGCGCCTGGTCAATCGATGCTCGCCTTTTCGGAAGGAAACGGTTCAGCATACCCCCCAAAAGTAGGATCACTACCCACGACCATCCAGTGGACTAAACGGGACACCATCTAGGGTTGATGGCCGGGGGAACTGGGTCCACAATGCAGAGGAGCAAAGGATATGGCTGCGGAACATATGAGGCAGATTAATGCTGCTGTGCTCGCCGTCGCAGTCGTCACTTTCTCCGTAGGTCTGGAAGGCCAGGTGAATGCCACTGGGAGCTTCTCAGGGTTGATTACCGATCCCGCCGGAAAGGCTGTGGTGAAGGCGAGAATTCAACTGACCGACCAACAAACGGGGATTACGATTGCCAAGTTAAGCGAACCGGAAGGACACTACGTTTTCCCGATTGTGAAGCCCGGCATCTATTCGCTCGAAATAACGGCACCCGGATTTGCCGTCGTAAGCCGCCGCGACCTGGTTTTGCAAATCCAGCAGGTCATTCAGCAGGATTTTCAGTTGCAGGTGGCCGGCGCGCAGCAGAAGATCACAGTGACAGGCGCCTCGCCCTTGCTCAACGCCGAAACGACGGAAGTGGGCAATGTGATCAGCGAGCGTACCACGCAACAGCTGCCGCTCAACGGCCGCAATTTTTCGCAGCTCGCACTGCTGGTCCCAGGAGCGAATCCTGGGCCGATCGGCGGTATCCGGACCCAGGGCAACGGTAACGAAACACAGCGCGCCGGCGCCGAAGTGATTGCCGATGGCTCGCGCGGCAGCTTCAACCTCTTCCTCATCGACGGTCTCGATGATCGCGACCAGTCCGTCGGCACCATCAAATTGTTTCCAAACCTTGAGAGTATCCAGGAGTTTAAAGTCCAGGTGGGCAACTACGATGCCGGATTCGCATCCGGAGGTGCCGTTGTCAACGTGATCACGCGCTCGGGCTCAAGCCAGTTCCACGGGTCGGCCTTTGAGTTCCTGCGCAATAGTGACCTTGATGCTCGTCAGTTCTTTGATGCCAAGAAGCCGCAATTCCAGCAAAACCAGTTCGGCGGCGCGATCGGAGGTCCGATCCGCAAAAACAAGGCGTTCTTTTTCGCCGATTATCAGGGTCTGCGCCTCCACACGGCCGCCACTTCGATCCTCTCGGAACCGACCTCCGCCATGCGCGGGGGCGACTTTAGCAGCTATCCGGCAATCATCTACGATCCAACTACCTATAACTCGACGACCCACACTCGCATGCCCTTTACGGGCAACATGATTCCTGCCAATGACATCGATCCCGTCGCGAAAAACCTTCTCTCTATATTGCCCTTGCCGAATCTCCCCGGCGTGGTGAACAATCTGCGAGTCAATCCTCTCGATGTGGATGTTCAGGATCAGATGGATGTCCGCGGCGACCAGGTTTTCTCGGAGCGGGACGCGATGTTCGCGAGATACACGTGGGGTAGAGCAGACATCACTTACCCATCAACTCCGGTGATGATCAATGGGGCTATCAATCCGCTGGCGTTCGCTCAGGGGAGCGCCTTAGCAGGATCTCTGAAGCTCAACCACGCCCCCAGTCAACAGGCCACCTTGCAGGAGATTCATCAATTCACGGCAAACATCGTGAACCAACTTGCTCTGGGCTACACTCGCTTTGACTTGCGTGTGACTAACCTGGAACAAGGACTAAACATCGCTCAAATGCTGGGCTTGCAGGGCGCCAATACCGATCCAGACGGGAGTGCAATGTCTAGTTTGACCATTTCAGGCGACTCCGGCTATAGCTCCGCCAATCTTCCAGAGATCGTTCCGCAGAACACATGGCAACTGAGCGACACGATCTCTTACACGCATGGCGCACACGACCTGCGCTTTGGCTTCTCTGCGATCCAAAATCGGTTCGGTTTCTTTCAGTTGGGCGCTCCGTCAGGTTCTCTATCCTTCACGGGCGCCTACACGAACAACCCTGCGAACACGGCCGGAACTGGCGCCGGTTTCGCGGACTTCCTTCTCGGGTTGCCAGTGAGC
>DATJWZ010000891.1:0-2343 GCA_035500795.1 Candidatus Eiseniibacteriota bacterium
CGTGGGAGGAGCTTCGCGATCGCATCCTCAAGGGGATCGCGGAAATTAATGCTTGTCCGGTGGTCCATCGTTGGACGAAATTTGAGGCACTCTCGGGCCTCACTCAATAATGGATATACTTCAATGAAACGATATACTAGACATGGCTACGAAGGGTCGTCAGCGAATTGTCGAGTGCGTTTATTGCGGCGAAGCTCGCGCTCCGTCGCGAGATCACATTCCCCCTGCCGGGCTCTTTAGCAAGCCTCGCCCCGCCGACTTGATAACTGTCCCTTCGTGCAGCGAATGTAACGCGGGAGCCTCGTTGGATGACGAGTACTTCAGACTTGCCATCACCGCAGGAATGGACCCAACGAAGCTTCCAGGAGAATTCGACGTTTCGATAGAGGCAATTCGGAAACTCGGAAGGCGGGAAAAGCTCGGCTTGGCGAAGACTGTGCTTAGCGGTTTCAAAAGAGAGTCGTTATACACACCCGCAGGCGTATACGTCGGCGAAAAAGGCGCGTTGACTGTTGATAGAGCACGAGTCCAGAGGGTTGTGGTGCGAATCGTTCGGGGCCTGTTCTTCCACCACTTCAGGAAGCGGCTCCCAGCTAGTGCGACAGTATCGGTGGTTTCTGATTGGTTCACACCCGTGCTTCCTGACGAAGAGGTCCGTGCATGTGTGGAAAGTGTTCTCTGCCTTCTCAGTGTAGCCAAGCCCGTCGTGATCGGGAGCGGTGTTTTCGGCTACCGCTGGCGCACCATCGAAGGTGAACCTTACGGGTCGGTATGGTGGCTTAGTTTCTACGATCATCGCCGGTTCCTTTGTTGGACCACCCAAAGTGATGACACTGCGCCGCACACCCCAGATGGACACCGCGACAGCAACGGCGCCACGAGCACGACCGACGGGCCGCGAAATCCGGCCGGGGAGTCCCATGATGGCGGTACTCGAAATCAGCCTCACGTGCCAGGGCTGTAGCAGAGACTGCCGGGCTACGATTCCCGGGGACACCGATGCAGGTGTGCTGCGCTGCCGCGCCTGCGGACGAGTTCTCCTGAACTTCAGGGCTCTCAAGGGCTACGTATACGTGTTGTCGAATGCCAAAATGCCTGGCATGGTGAAGATTGGGTCCACCACACGACGCGTCGAGGAGCGGGTTGAGGAGCTTAGCGGCGCAACGGGTGTCCCGACTCCGTTCACCGTGGAGGCGTACTTTTCAAGCCCCGCGCCTGAAGCGCACGAATCGGAAGTCCACAGGCTACTGGACGCGAAGCGAATCAAGGGAAGGGAGTTCTTCGAAGCAGGACCCGCCGAGGTTGTGCAGATTGTTCAGACAGTGGTCGGCGCCAGCCCCGTCTATTTGCGAGATGCCTCCATGAACCTCAGGCTCGAGGAACGCGCGTTAATCGCCGAGAGTGGCAGTCGATGGTCGTGCGGCCTGTGCAAGCACGACTGGACAGTTCGACAGCGGTCTGTCCTGCGTGAATGTCCGCTCTGCCGGAGCACCGCGATCGTGCGCCTGAGCGGGTAGGCGAGGGCTGTTTGTGCCGGGCGGCCGCGCGGACTGGATCGCGGGTGAGTTCCGCGAAGAGGAGATAATCAGGAGTCGGCGGTCATCCGAGATGGTAGCAGGACACTCGGGCCAGAAGGCCTTCACCTTGCGGAGCCAAGTGACAACCGTATGCCGGAATCGACGGTCAAGCGAGTATTCTTTGCTGCCGAGCTGCTGGTTCAGGCCACCGTTTCCCACAATCGCTATGCGCGCCTGTACGCCGTTGACGGTCCAGCTCTTCCAAACCACCCAGAGATAGAAGTCGAGGATACCGGGCGCGTGAGCCAAGGCGGCGACAACCTCGCGTTCGACAGGTATGCGATGTTCGTCGATTTCTCGATAGAACGCCTCGCTCAGGGTAATGGTGTTGGCTGGGTTGTCAGAAGCTGACTCCCGGCCAGGGCTGAACCAGAGGTGCATGTCATCAAAAAAGTGAAATCGAGCCCAATCGACGAAGGCGTTGTTGCCAGGCTGATCTTCTGATCCGAAGAAGATGGTGGCGGCAAAGATGCGTTGGAAGCCTTGAACGATGCGGCGATAGTGGTAGCCGTCGGGAGAGAGCCTGAAGAAATCGAGGATTTGGGCGGCACTTTCAAACCGAACCGTGCGGCTCTTCTGACGCAGGGCGAGGGTCGCGATCCAGATGGGGATCAGGCGATCCTGCCCGAAGGGGACGGGTGTTTCATAATGCACCTTCCGCAGTAGCGTTTGGGGATACTTTGCCTTTCTGGAGTCTACTCGAGCGACGCACTCGGTCCTGGAGCTTCTGTTCGTCTGACCCAGTCAGTGTAATCCAGTATGGCAT
>DATJWZ010000892.1:0-41769 GCA_035500795.1 Candidatus Eiseniibacteriota bacterium
TCGTGGGAGGAGCTTCGCGATCGCATCCTCAAGGGGATCGCGGAAATTAATGCTTGTCCGGTGGTCCATCGTTGGACGAAATTTGAGGCACTCTCGGGCCTCACTCAATAATGGATATACTTCAATGAAACGATATACTAGGTGCAGTCGAGCTCAGACCCTAATGACCTTCGATCACGATCGTAACTAGATCGTCTTTTGAGAAGAGGTAAAACGACCTCTCAACAAATGGTTGAGCCTTTGGACGATCTTTGCCACAGGCCATGGACGATATCTTCTCTGGTGGAAGTCCTTCGTTTTTCAACAAATATGCCACCGCATCTGCCATTCTCTGGCCGTAGCCCAGGTTATATTCTTCGCTTCCAAGCTCGTCAGTGTATCCCTCTAACATAAGTGCCGGCTTGGTGCTGCTGGCAAGCCAGTTTTCAGCGAACTGGCGCACCATCTTAGCGTTTTGGGGGTCGAGGGCTGCCCTGTCTGGAGCGAAGTGAATTTCTGGAGGCGAAAGTGGCCTCATTGCTTCGGTCACGACACTCTTTGCTACACGGAACTGATGCACTAGGTTAATGGGCTCCGGTCGGCTCCTAGTGGGTCTGGTGAGCTTGAACTTGTCAGGCGAGTTTAAGTCGCGTTCCTCAGGATGAAGCTTCAGAAAATCCTCAAGCTCAGGATGCTTCTTCAGGTACTCCGGATTGGTTTCATCAGGCGAATCGGCCGACACAATAGCAGGGTATTTTGCCTGCAAATCCGTCAATGCCGTATCCGTATTCATTTCGCCAGATTGACTGAAGGCTCTAAACTGAGTGGAAGTCAAACCGCCACCGACCGCGGTCCTCACTGCGTCCGGCGCAAAGACGTTGTCTCGGCCGTCTTCATTATCATACGGAGGAGGGAAATGTCGTGTAGAAGTCCACTCCCAACGCGGGTCATTTTGCCAAGCTATCGCCGCCAACGTACCAGCCCATTCCCACTCCACGAGAGAAGGTAAGCGAGACCCAAGCTTTCGGCAGTAGCCCAGAGCCTCGTTCCACGTAAAGCCGAGAGGGCTGCCGGCCGTACTACCGGTTACCGCCGCGTACTGTTCCTGAGAGACCCGATCCACAGCGATGAAATATGGGGGCAAAGTGACCGGAGCCGTGGATTCCTCGTTATCATCACCAACACCGAGTAGGTCGCCTGACGGAACGGTACCTCCTGGGATGAATTCGTAGCCAGGGTCCTCGGAAGGAGTCGGGACCTCAACTGATGGATCGTAGCCGAAGCCGCGTGAGTAAAGCCCAAATGGGTAGGTCTTTTGTCCGACTTGATACTGAAGGACATAGTACCCAGGTGCAAGCCCAAAGGACGTGGGACCCGTTCGAAAGTTTTCTAACTTCAAGGGCTGCCCGGGACCCCACGGTTGTTCCCCATTGTTGGCGGGCAAGGGTCGGATGGCTATCAGACGGGCGCCGACCGGCAGTCCGATCCGGAAATCACTAAGATTCTGCGCTCTCAATCGCTCTGTTCGTGCGATTGTACGCTGTTGAATAACAACATAGCCTACAAGAGTCGCCAGGACGGCGAGAACGCCTCCAGACAGTAGGGCCCACCGCATCATGTTCTCGCGCCTGCGAAGGGCGAGTCCTTGTCGGACGTACTTTACTTCACTCGAGCTCAAATCGTCCCGCCGCCTAGTCAGCCAATCCGAGGCCTCGTTCAGAGCGCTACCGCGCAGCAGGTTTCCAACATCGAATCCCCTGGTTCTCCATTCGTTGAGTCTCTCGCTGAGTCGCTGTCTCCAGACCAGAAAGCCACGCCACTCCTGAATCCACTGACGCAACTTGGGCCACTCCGTCAGGAGGGCGTCGTGAATGATTTCAATAGAGGTCTCTCCGCTCTGGTCGCTGTCGGTCACTATAAGACGGGCATCGGCGAGCGCCTTCACGACTCGAGCCTGGACGGAATCTACGGTGTACCCGGGCACTTCAGAGGTTAAGAGGCGACGCCGGGTGTCCGGCGAATCGGCATCGCCGTAGTGCACCAAGCGCGTGAGGATGCGTCGAGCTTGCTGCCTCTCCGCGTCGTCCAATGTCTGGTACACGTCATCAGCCCATTGCGCGATGGCCCCGCCGACACCTCCGAGGGTTCTGTAGTAATCAATCTTCAGCTCCCCTTCCTTTCGGTGCTTCCAAAGCTCGGTAAGTGCGGACTCGAGGAGCGGAAGAGGATTGTGCGTACCCTCGACGTCTCTCAATATCAGGTCGTTTAAGCCACTTTCAACTAGCAGACCGACGGCCTCCGCGGGTTCAACGATGGCCTCGGTCAATTCCTGGCGAGTCATGGGTCGGACGTTTATTTGTTCGGCGTCAAGACGACTGCCGAGCGGCGAGCGAAGCAAAGAATCGTAGAAGTCAGCACGAACGGTTAAGATTAAGGTAAACGGGCTAAGTATCTCCAGCAATGTAGAGAGTCCGCGCAAGACGTCGTCTCGCTGCTGCTGTGAGGTGAGAGCGAATAATTCCTCAAATTGGTCCGCGAAAACTACGACACGCTGGTTCGGGTTCCTTTCCATATAATGCCGGATAGCCTCGAAAGGGTCGGCTTGCCCTGCCAAGTCGTCCTCCGTGGCCTGGATTGCACGAAGCAGGTTCAGCCTGGGCTCGGCAAGCGGCCGGAACGTAACGATACGGGAATTCTCAAAGCCAGGGAGATCCCCCCGTCGCAAGCGAGGAAGAAGCCCAGCTTGAACCAGCGAAGACTTCCCACTGCCCGAAGACCCGACGACCGCTAAGAACTGGCGCCTTCGACGCAGGCTATTCTCAAGGCAAGCAACAAGCTCCTGTCTTCCATGAAAAAAAGCCACGTCGGCTTCGGTAAAGGCAAGCAGCCCACGATAAGGGCAGATGTCGGTGAGCTGCAGGTCAGGGCAAAGATCTTGAAGAACGGAGCTGGGGGTGGCAAAAGCAAGATCGGCGTCTCGGTGACTGTCCGTTGCCCAGAAGGAGTTAACCATGCCTACCACACGTTGGCGACGCACGTCCCAGATCGGGGCCCCGCTCATCCCATGGTCAATTTGACTGCTGCCGATCTGAAGTACTATATTTCCTTGATGCGTGACGAGCCCGTGAATTTTGCCTACGGTCTCGAGCCCGGCATCGAATTGTTGGCTGAGGCGGTATCCGCGACTTTCGAAATCGTGTCCATTTATCCCGACATCGGAACCAAGCGAAAGTGGAGTCGCTTCAGGCGGTGGGACTCGGTCGAGGCTTAGAATGGCAACATCAGCCTTGTCGGCAGGACTCCACCACGCTACCGCAGCCGAAGCCACTGCACCATTCACGCCGAAGGCGACTTGAACTGTTTCCGGCCTCTCGTCACCACGCCGTTGGAGCGCCTCTCCCTGAACCACATGCGAGCAGGTGGCGATCAAGGTCTTTTCTGAGCGGTTGGCCACAAGGAAGCCGGTTCCCGCTGTAGTTCCACTTGCAGACAACACACGTGTGATCCCGGTTCTGAAGTCAATAGCCAAGACCTACCTCCTGCCGACTGGCAATTGCAAACGCCGCGCAACTCGCGGCAAGCCGGACCAAGATCATCGCGTGCTCTTGTTACTTCTTCCAACTCAAAGTGAGCTTGTAGTTGCCTTCAACCGCAGCCTTGCTGAGTACGACGTTGCCCTCTGCTGTTAGCTTAATGCCGAACTCGATAGTGACCTCGTCCGGGGCGTCGTTTAGCTCGCGTATTTTGGTAATTGCAGCGCTAGCCATGGGTTTGATCTTTTCTAGAGCATTTTGGAGCGTCTGTTGACCCCGCTCAATTATTTCCCCGGCGGCTCCCGCACGTTCTAGGCCACTCGACGACGAGGGCGCTTCGTCGACTTCGACGAGGAAAAAACCACCCCCTTCGAGCGGAAACTCAACTTGCCTGACCACAGGTCCACCTCCCGGAATTCGTATGCTCAATCGCGGAGTCACTCTGGCCAGTATTATGCTGTATACACGAAAAAAGTCAACAAACGGGATCTACGGGTCTGGCACCTTCGGCGCACGAGAAGAAGTGCCCGAAGTGGCGCAGCAATCGGGGTATTGAGTCGGGCTGGAGAAGGGCTGAGCGGGGTCTCCGATAAGAACGAACTCCGCCCACAGTAGTGGCACCGTCTGCTCGCCGAATTCTTGAATCAAGTCGAGCTTTGCGTACCGAAGCGCTGGTGCTGGACCTTGTCCTTGCGCAATGTGACCGTAAACGTGCTGCATCAGGTTCTGAGCGTAGATGTCACTGGTCGCCCATAAGCTGGCGACGACGGACCGTGAACCGGCGACCAAAAATGCCCGAGCGAGGTTGGCGGTGCCTTCCTCGCCTTCCAAATCGCCGGCGGCAGTGTCGCAGCCGGAGAGGACCACCAATTCAGCGTGCAGGTCGAGGTGCATGATTTCGGGGACCTGAAGCAGCCCGTCATCCGTCGGTTGTGAGTCGGCTGCAAAGACAAGTGCGGCGCGATCGGGGAATTGCTGGTTGGCGATGCCATGTGTGGCGACATGAATGATCTGGAAGTCTCCGAGCGGTTGCGACTTGAAGGCACCTTCGGTGGCATCCTTGCCCAAAAGCAACGTGCCATGGCCACCTAAAGCGCGGTCTGCATCTACAATCTCGTCGTGAGTCTTTGTGGCGCTGCCGAGCTGAATCGGGTCCTCCTGAAACGGGTCATTGAGAGCGGTCGTTGTGCGAAGCATTCGGCCGGGCTGTGGGCTCGTCCCTGTCCCTCCGATTCCCAGGAAGCGCCGTGTCGGTGTTGCGGTTTGAGGGGCTGTACGAAGGAGGTAGAGGACCGTACCAGAAGGAACATAGCTCACAACGTGGGACTCAAGCACAAGGCGGCCAGTACCGTTCGTGAGCGCATCGAAAGGCAGAAGATTCAGTCTACCGTCTGGCACGACAACAATATCGGGTTCATTGTGGTTCGCGATGACCGGCTGCAACAACAGCGAGTATAGAACTCGGCCGCTCGCAGTGGCCGCGCGGCCAGCCCGAATCTCAGCCAAATAATTGTCGATCGCCCTGACGATCTTGCTCCGGTCGGCTGGAAGAGGGACTACTGTCGCCCGGTTACGGGTGATGCGTAAGCAGTACGATCTCGGCTCTTCCAGGACATATTCAAGGATCATCTCGGTCGGTTGAAGGACGGATTTGAGATCCGTGAGTTGGACAGGCCGCGGGTGCGTGGCGAGAGAGCGAAGAGCTCCGTCCGGCTCATTTGTAGGTGTGGCGACCTGCTCAGCCTCGAACAGCCCGTCGAGTAATTGGCGTCTCTTGTTGGGTTCGGTCTCATGGAGAAGCGCGAGCTGAATTCTGCCGATGTCTTGCCGCGCTTTCACGGTGGTGGCATCGGGTGGGGGATCGGCCACGGGAGGACTGCGAAGCGCGTCCGCGAGAGACCGGCCACGAGCCTCCTCGATGATCCCAAACGCGGTGGCTGTGTTTCTGTGCTCGGCCACTGCCAATCTGAAGTGACCCAGATAGACCTCACTCTGGGTGGCGATCAGCGAACTCTCGATCTCGGGGCTCGGCGCGTCGACGAGTAACGCGTCGATTACATCTGTTGCCCGCTCATACAATCGCGCGGCCTGATCCGTTCTTCCGGTTCTCGCCTCCAGATCGGCCAGCAACGCGAGATGCTCGGGTAGATGATACTTGTCTCCGGTATCGCCCATTGCGCCCAGCGCCTGGCTGGCAAACGCCTCGGCACTCTTGAGATCGCCGGCGGCGCGATAGGCTTTCGCCAGTTCTAGACCACTCCAGGCGAAGGCGTGGCGGAATCCGTTGGCGGCCGCCAGATCGTTCGCGGCTCTCAGATACTCGATTGCCTTGTTCGGGTCGCGCGTGAACGCCCCGTCGCCGGCGACGATCAGCAACTGAGTCTCAGCGGACCGATTCGTCTGTGCGCGGGCCTGCGCTAACGCTTTGTTCAGCACGGATTGAGCTTCCGAGCCACGATGCAACGCGATTAGCGCTCGTGCCTGGCCCTGGTAAGCCAGGAACGGAAACCCGGCGTCATTGTTGATGTTGGTCATGCGCTCGGCCCGTTCGCAATATTCGAAACCACGCTGGGGTTCACCGGTCTCCACGAGACCGTTGCCCACCATCGAAATGTAGAAGATCGCTGCCCCAAGATCACGATGCAAGAGCTGCGATAGGACCGCATCCTTGAACATCCGCACGGCTGATTCCACGTCGCCGTCCATGTACGTGATTTCTCCGAGTTCAGCTTCGGCCCGTTCCTGCCAGCGTTTGTCATTCAGATTCCTGGCAAGACTCTGGATTTTCTGCCACGTCGCGCGTCCCGATGCCTCGTTTTGCTCCCGGTCGAGGGCGGCTCGCGCGACGAGGGCGCGGAGCGTGAGGCGAGAGTCACCCTGGATGAGTGGGGTGGACAGGTCGCGATCGACCTCGGCGGTCAGATTGGCGTTCACGCCCTGGTCAGCAGTCGCCCAGATGTAACCGAGCCTGGCGCTGAGCACGTTCTTTCTGTCGCCCGATTTCTGGAATAGCTCTTGCGCTTGCGCATACAGGGGAGCCGCCTTTGGCCAGTTGTAGAGCATGGCAAACCGGTCGGCATCCGCAAGGATCGTGGACGGGTTGGTCCCGTGATGGCTACCGCAGGAGCACAGGAGGAAGAAGGCTAGGAGAAAAAGGGGCTTTCGCCGAAGCACAAACGGACTCCGCAACAAACGTTCAAGGCCGGTCCGGTGTGGAAATGACCCAGAGCGAGCATGGCCATGCCCCCTTCGGGAACATTATGGCACAGGCGTTGCGGAAGGCGCGGGCAAACGTTCTGCTAATGTGCGGGGTGACTCACACGGTTGGAAGAGGCTGAAGTCGTTTGCGCTCGGCCTGCGACATGACGTGGCGCCTGGGATTGAGAGGCGCTCGTATGACCGTGGGCAGGAGTCCACCAGGGGCCAAAGATAAACAACCTGACCACCCCGATTGCGAGAATGATGACCAGGCCTACCAGGCAGAGGCCCAGAAAGGCGAGGGAAGGCACGCGCCTGTTCGCGGCTTCAGTGGCTTGCTGAATCTGCCTTCTGCGGGCCGTTCCGAGGCGTGGCGACCTGCCCCACAGGACATCGTGCGATCGCATCAAAGTCCACCTCTAGTAGTTATTGTACCACGCAGGCTGCATACCATTGGTGGTTATCCTGAGTGAGTGAAGCAGTCAGACGGGAGCACGATCCGCAGCGCGTCGTTTAGCTTCTGCATAGCCCTCTTGTTCGCGGCTAAGAGGCGTAAGGTCCGCAACGGAGAGCCGATCGCCACGCCGAGCGCTTTCCGACCGTCCAGGGCACCGTCCTGATTCAAGGCGCGGTTGAGGTCGGGAAGTTCGCGGTCGAACGAATCGGAGACGACTCGGAGAGCCGCGACAGGGACCCCGGCGCGGGTGGCGGCGTCCAGGATCGAGTAGGTCTCCATGTCGACGGCGGAGGCTCCCGTTTGCGCCAGGCGCAGCCGATGCTCCCGGCTCGCGGCGATCTGCGGCGAGGTAAGCCCGGCCACGTGATTGCATCGGATGTTCGAAGACGCGAGAAGCTGAATTATCCGACTAGTGATTTGTGGGGAGCTTTCGATTGGTGGATTCGTGGGATCAGTGGACAGACACTTCGCGTATACGACAATCCGGCCTTCTGACAACGATTCGGTTAACCCGCCGCAGAGCCCGATCACTAGGACGGCCTCCGGCCTGGCTGCTCCGCTCGCCGTCACGCCACCCTGACCGTTGGCCCCGTTTAGGGCTGCTTGTGCCGCGGCCATCGCCTTATTAGGGCCCATTCCACTGACAATCAAGGTGAGCGTGTTAGCGGCGCACGGGAAGGTGACGAGGCCATGGCCCGGTCTGGGTACGTGACCGGGCGCCGCCAGGTCAGCCACAGGCTGCGCCTCCATTTGTGAGGCGGCGAAAACGTAGACGGAACTCATATCCGTTTTTTAGAGCGGACGGAAGGTCACAGTCAAGGGCGAAGGCGCGCAAGAGGGGGATTCCGTGGGGTTGGCCTGCCTCAGGCAATCTGGCCGGCTGATAGGATAGGAGTCGTCTGCAATTCAACGTACAGCATCTCCATAGGGAGACCGGCCTGATCATTCGATGGCTCGCCGACGAGTCGCATCAGACGGCCGACGCGAGCTTCAGCAGTGACAAACGCGGCTAAAGCGTCTAGCACGTCGTCAGCCTTGACCTGCTTTCGCGGTCTCTCTGCCAGAATGCGCGTCAGGAGCGCGCGCGCGCCCGGTTCGTGCCGCTCAAGGACATCAAGACGCTCACGTCGCCCGGCGTTGGTGGTCTTGCGATGTCGCATGGGCTTGAATCCTGCCAATGCCCAGAAGCAAACCTCCGGGTGGATCTCCCTCATGTGACTTCCGTTTCCGCTTGGATCGCGCAGTAGGCTGTCCACTTCCGCAATCTTCCGGCAGATACTAAGCGTTTGTGCGGTCAGGCTGCGCTCGAGAACGAGCAAGTTGAGCGCGCGCGCCTGATCGGCGCTTTGGGCGTGCGCCGCCTCCCGGCAGGGGACAGGAAAGACACTCGACTTTCGAGGAGAACCGAGCACAGAGCGGGCAAGGTGATCACAAGGGCGGATTTCGGCTCCCTTCCACGGCAGCCCGATAGGAATATCCAAGACGACTCGCTCTGCTCTCGGAAACGTGGAGATGAGCTCCCTCAAGCTTGCACAAACGGCGTAATCGAGCCTGTCACGCCCCCGTGTCACCGCGATCCAGCCAGCCTTGCAGCCATCAACTCCTATGTGCATCGCCTCTCCTGTCGACGGCAGGACCAGGCCCAGCGGCGAGCGTTTCGGCTACGGAGGGAATTGCAGCGATAACCAGTAGCATCGCGTGAAGGCTCCCAATCCCGCGTCATACTTCTTGGTCCAGGTTGTCAGCATCCCAGTCCCACCTGGCGTAATAAATGGGCAGCCGATGTTGGTCCCGTAGATATCGCAGATACTCAACATCGTCGGGGGCGGGAAAGGCGTCGCCGACAACAAGCAACCTCGTCGCTCTAGATCCGCTCGGGTAATTCGAGTACTCCAGAAGCTGGCCGAGAGCAATACGGATGCAGCGTTTGGCCGTCAGTTCGGTTTTGATCTCGATGTATGTGGCCGTTCCACCCGTAGTGATGGTCAGGTCGATGAAATCGCGCTCATATCCAACTACGGACTTCCCATGCGTCTTGCACAACCTACGGTAGAGCCTGTTTTGCAATTGGACGTGGCGAGGATCATATGTTGTGGCCTCTATGGCCGCGCGAATTCGCTCGTTTTCGCGTCTTGTCGGGTCGTCGGCACTCTCGTGATTGCGGGGGGGCATAGCGCCGGGCAGCACCCGAGATACGGGAGGAAATGTCTCATTCCAGTCCAGCGGCGTATATCGGTTCGTCCGATTGATCTTGTGTTTACCCTGAACGCGGGGCCGCGGATCATAGAAGAGAACTTTCCGTTGCTCAAATCGCACGTTGGCGACCCACCACGGATGCGGATTGATCAGTGGGCTACTGTCAAGGGTCAGAGCGTCCAGGTCCTTCCGCATGGACGCGAGCCACCCATTTTTGATTGTTTTGTTGAGGGCCCACGACAACTCGTCCTCCTGCGGGACATATAGATCGTCGATTCGAGCAACTATCAGGCGGGCTCCGTTGGGTGCAACAGTGTAGAGCAGGACCGCGAAGGTTTGGCCGGCAAAATGTTTTCTGAACCTCCCAATAGGTCGCAGAAAACCATACCGATATGGTTGAGGGTCATTCTTGTTGTAGCCGCGCAAAACCCACGAAAAATTAAATAGCCACTCTTCGTGGCCGAAACCGTTGTCAGCAACGAAGGATGTTCCAGCCTCGCGCAAACGCGCATCGTTGGATGGCTGGCGCCAGTTGCGCGTGTTCCAACAGATTCGGCAGTACTTATTCATAGGCTGATTTCGTTACGGGACATAGCCGTAGGGTTCTTTTTGGCCCGACTGCCCGTTCGCCAGCCCCGGGCGCTGAATTCCCCAACCGCAGCTCAATCACCAGATATCATCTAGGGTCTTCGCGGAGCTCAACCTCTCGCGCATTGAATAACGGAGGTTTTGCAGCGCCCGCACCCGTCCACCCTTGACCAGTGGAATCGGTCCCATTTCTCGCGCCGGCTCGGAAAAGTTCACGACGAACTTGTTCGTGTCCTTCCAGGGCTCGATCGAACTCACTGGGGCGATGTGTGTTATAGCTGAAACGGGCGCGACCTGATAGCCCGCAATGTACTTAATCTGCGGGCGCATGGTGCCGTGAATCCTGATCGCATACCAGCGATTTTCACCGAGAAAGACCTCTCTGAATCCGTCCTCGCGAGCCGGAACGACGACTGTATCAAGGTCGGTCACATCCAGGCGGCGGTGCGGAGTCGCCTCTGTGGCGTCGGTGTTTGTTTCCGTTTGCTCTTGGAGGTCAGCGAGGAAAGGCTCGAAATGGTAGAGTCGCTCGCCTCGTTGATTCTCGAATCTGGCCAGTTCAAGAACCTCAACTCCAAACTGAAATCTCTTGGCCAGGACGCTTTCCAAATTGTCCGGAAGCTCGTCGATGATCACGAGCGCGGCAAAAGGTGCCTCGTACACCAAGTGCTCAAGCATGTGGTCCAGGTTGCGGAAGCCGTGGGAAGCGGCGTAGCGCTCGCTTTGACCCTTCGCATCTGGATGCGATTGAAGCGCCTCAAAGAGGATTGCTTTGACTGCGCGCTGATCGGTCTCGAACGATAGCGAGAACTCCAAAATCTGAACTGCGATATGACGAAGCGGCTCGTGCGAAGCAAGTTCATTTTCTACGACGTAAAGCTGGGGCTTTCGACCCGCGAGGTCGAGCAGGTAACCATCCGGGACATTTCTCAATCCGCCCTTGAGCCCGATCTTCTTCTTAACGTTAAGGTAAATGCGGCCCGCACCGAACAACTCCGGAGCCACCTCGATGATCGCCGACTCCAGATCGGTCTCGCTGGCGTAACCTACACGCTGATAGGCACTATTGCTTGTCCAAATCATGTTCGCGGACTCCCCTCACTTCAGACCCGCCAAGGCTTCAACCGCCTTTATTGCACCCTCAACGTCTTCGCGTGTGAGGGCAACCGGGTCTGGGTGGACAAGGGGGTTGAGAACGGTTCCGCGGTATGCCTCGATGTCCTGGAAGATTCTCTGATAGTGAGCCGTCTTACCCTCGGCGACCGCTTTCTCTTTAATGGCCGTCAGAAACCACTCTGATTTCATCTTGTCCGGATCGGTGCTATACCGAACCGCCACACCTCGTTTTTCGCAGTAGTGTTTCAAGCGGCTCTCAAATGCCATCCGTGCGTAGGCGGCCGCCGCACGTTTATCGCCGCTACCAAGGTAGCGTTTGGCCCTGCTGATAAGATGATCGGAGCCCTCACCCTCATCGGTGTAGACTGGCACGTCCAGGCCCTCGGGCGATGTGCCCCGCAACAGCTCTCCGAGATGCCAATTGTGGGTTTCTCGCTCCCGTCGTCGAATGAACTCAAACCAGATTGTGTCGTGAGTCAGTAACAACACCTGCCAGTTGTTGAAGCGCTGTTCAAGAATGTGGAGCACGGGTTCTCGGTTCGCCATGTCGAGACCAATTACCACGTCGTCCAGAAGCAGAAGCCTGAGATCATCTGCTGCACCCGGCGGGGCGGCGGGAATGGTGGTCAGTAAACTGCCAAAATAGATGGCAAGCGCAACCGCCGAAAGCCGCGCTTCATTCAGGAAATGATGGTGACGGGCTATTTTCGCACCTTTGTGCAGAAGTTCGAGATTTAGGTCCGTTTGAGCGTACACCCGCTTCCGTCTGTCGTAGACGACTCCAGGGAAGTCAAACTTGACTTCAAATGCACACCCTGGAAAATCCGCCAGTAGGCTTTGGACATTGCTGGTCAGCGCAGCCAGAATTTGGGCAAGGCCGTGGTTGAACTCGCTTACGGACGCGTCGGCCCGACGCAAGTTTCCCGCGTGGTGCGTGCGCGGCTTGGAATTCTGCACATTCTGCCAGAGCCTGCCGATCGTTGTCGTTCTGCCGCCACTTGTTACCACTTGGCAATGTTTGAGGAGCACTTCTACAGCTATGTTGAATAGATTGACCTTGTCGCCCGAATGGACGAAGTTGGTCTGGAGCATCGCTTGGTAGTCGATGCCGGCGGTCCGAATGGCGAGAGCTCCGATTCGAGGGTCTTTCAGCGGGCGCTCGCCATGTATAGGCCAAACAGCCGACGTCCCGTCCTTGAAGCGTAGAGTGACGTGACCTGCGGCCAGGTCCGGGTCGGAGAAGATATTCCTGTAGTCGGTAAACGGTTTGGCCCGAGGGTCAAGATTGAGAAGTTCAAGAACAGCCCGGAAGAGGGACGACTTGCCGCTCCCGTTTTCCCCGTGCATGAGCAGGTTTCTTCCCCCCACGTTGATCGTGAAAGTTGCTGGACCAGGGAACGCTCGAAAATCACAGATCTCAATGGCCGTGATACTCATGCCTCGCCTTCGATGACTCGAACGATGTCGAGCGCCCGCAGCGAAAACAGGCAACTCCGGATGGGATGTTGCAAAGTGTAAAGTCTATCGAAAACCTCCCGCACAGCATCAAAGCGCCGCGCCTTGGGAAGCCCCTCTAGCGCAGGGAGCCGGGCTTCTTCGGCATACTTGAACAGAAAGAGCTTTTGCGCGTGTAGCTCGTCGGGGAAGAACAACTCGTAGACTAGACCGTTCACCAATTGTTCGAGGTAATCCTTGGCTAGCCGCTGCGTCCCTCCTTCATCTTCAGTGCTCAGCAAAACGAGATATGTCACCAGTCTGGAGACGGTCAGGCGTTGCTCTTCTGACGCGCTGGGTATTGGAACGAGTCTCATGTAATCCGAGAAAGCGCGGAGGTAGCCGCCCCGTATCCTGTTTGACACTTGGGAGTAAAACCACTCCACGGCAGACGAGTTCAAAAGCCCTGTCAACCACTGCTCTACTGTGGGGATGAAATAGCACGTGTTGGCAGCGTAGTATCCTTCAGTGTCCCATGCAAAGCTTTGGTGCTCGTATATATCAGGGTAGATGATCTTGGGCTGCTCAAACTCTTGCCAGTATTCTGCAGCCCAGCGTTGAAGGGCATACCACTCGTAGCGGACACCCGTTTCCGCCTTGTTGCGGGCGGCCAGTTTACTCTTGAAGGTGAGCAGGCGGGCATAGATGGCCGGATATCTTTTGCGGAATTCTTGTTCTGCCTTCGCCGAGGGACCGGCAATAGAGTCGTCCTCGTGTAAGGGAAAGTGCCACGGCACGAAGATAAGCCACTGGTCGTGCGGCTCTACCTTCCAGCGCTTCACGTCCCGGCCGCGCAGAAAGGGCTTGATGACCTCCTCTGAGGACGCGTGCTCGGCGATGAGGCGTTTACGCGTGGCGCCATCGATGACAAACGCCTCGTTGAGACCTGTCTTAATCCCGTAGTAGAAGCGGCTATTTACATAATGGCCCAAGGGTACGCCAGCAGCGCGGATTCGATCCAGCAATTTCAGCTTGGTGCCGCTCTCCAAGCGCCAGCCGTCGGACTTGAGGCTGGTTTGTGGGAGCGTGAAACTCCTGTCGTGAAGGATCTGGGCGAAGCGCTCCACGGGTGGGCCTGGCTCCCAGTTGAAAACTTGCAAGCCGTCTTCGGGTGTGGCAGCCTTGGCCTGTTCCTGTTGCTCCCGCTTGATCAGGACGACGATGCAGGAATAGGTGACGGCTTTGAAAATCGGCGCATCTCCGAAGTCGATGATACGCAGGAGGTGGGTGTGCCGACCGAGGTAGTCACGGAGCCTCTCGCCGTACCCGGATCTGAACCACTTATTCGAGCTGATGAAACTGAACGTCCCGCCCGATTTCAGCAATTGAATGCCGCGCTCGTAGAAGTAGACGTAAAGATCCGCCGTGCCCGTGTAACACTGGTAGTGTTCCTTGAGGCTGGGTTTCAACTCCTTGATCTGCTCCTGGCGAACCCAAGGCGGGTTACTGAGCACGATGTCGAAGCCGTCTTTAACGGAGAACATCCAGACGGGGTCAAAGAACGCGGCATGCGCGTTCTGGTCGTAAGGATCCCAGCGGGCGAGCGCTTCGGCCGTCGGGGAGGGCAAGCCAGCCCGCTGCAGCGCCTCGGAGATTCGGCGGCGCAGTTGCGCATCCTTCTCGCGGCAGAGTGCCTTCCGTTCGGGCGTGCGGGCGCTGAAATGCTCGTGCCTCACCAGGTCCAGTCCTTCTCTGAGCTTCCTGATCTCTCCATCCAATAAGTCAAACTGGTGACCTTCGAGTCGCTCGGCCGGCGTAAGAACGTCCGCTGCGACGATGCGCGTCTCCAGGTTCGGTAATGGGCGGACACCGCAGTTCGCTGCTGTGCGGTCCACGTTCTGGTCGACCAACAGGGCAATGAAGAAGCGCAGCTTGGCAATCTGGCAAGCGATGGGTTGGATGTCGGTGCCGTAAATGCAATTCTCGATGAGGTACAGTTTGCGGGCAAAGTCCAAGGCGTGAAAGCGGGTGTTAAAGGAATGTTCGATGTCTTGAATGCGGGCGTCCACGTCGCGCTGCGCATTCTCACGGTTCTCGTCGTCCTGCATCTTGTCGGCCAGGAGGCGGTCCCGCCGGGCGCGCTCCAACTGCTGAGCTTTCCAGCGCTGGTTGTTGGGGTCCAGCTTGCTCAAAAGGTCTACAAGCCGATGCAAGACGCCCATGGGAAAGGCGGCGGAACCGCATGCCGGGTCGAGTACCTTCACGCGATCGATGGCAGCGATCAGATCGGCGGTCTGCTGCGGGGTCAATGTGTTCTTGAAATCGGCCTGTGAAGCTGCAAACACATTGCGTAGCCTGTCCTCAAGCGCATCGTGGCGCGCCGTGGGCGCGAGTTGGCCCAATAGGTAGGCGATCAAGACCTCATCAACCATGAAGCTGACGACTTCCCGCGGCGTGTAGAAGGAGCCTGTCGCCTTGCGCGCAGTGGTGCGTGTGTCCTCGTTATAGGACGCGAGGAGGTTTTCGAAGACCTTGCCCAGCAGTTCCGGGTCGAGTGCGATCTCCTCTTCGAAAGGCGTGTTCTCTTCCACGGTAAACTTGTATCGAGAAAGAATCTCAATCAGGCCCCGCACCTTCTCCGACGTTCGGCGAGCGTCTTGGTACACTTCGGTCAGATCGACAGATCGCTCTTGCCCAAAAAAAAGCTCGTTTGGCAGCAGAGCGGATTCTTTGTGATTATCCGAGAATCCGTCGAGGCGAACGGTCGGGCTACCCTCGGCCTTTGTGTAAACATCGTCCAGGCAGTCAAAGAGGCCGCCATTCACGAAAGGAACGTTCTTCAGGGTGCGGAGAAATGACGGAGGGTCTTCAAGAAGGTCACGGTAGCGATACAGATTCGTGGCCCCACGGTTCCGGTCGTACCACCCTTTGTCTTTATCTGCTCGGAAGGCCCGTTTCTCAGAAAGTTGGTTGAGCGTCGCGAAAAAGAGATTCTGCAAAATCGCTCGATAGTAGGTGCCCGCATTACCGGAGAAGTCCTTAAGGGTTTTGGAGAGCACATGAGGCCGAAAGAGATCTCGGGGCAGCAGGCCCTTTTCCTGGAGAAACCAGCAAAAAATCAGCCGAGTCACGAGTCGGATGAAGAACATCGAGCGCTGTTCCTCACCCTTCACATTCGGTGGCAAGACGGTCTCTGGGTGCTGGAGTGCCCAGAAATACCAATTGGCCGCGTCTCGGTAAAACTTCTCGTTCAGTTGCGAAGTGTCGAGGCGCTTGCACCAAGCGCGGTGCAATCCGACGAAGTTGTAGAACTGAAAGTCGCGAAAGAGGCTGTCGAGTGCCAGGTCCTGAAGGATGTCCACGTGCGCCCGCAGAGGGTCGGAGAGAGAGATGTCCTTGATCAGGGTGACCTTGCGGAGAACATCCCGGCTCTCGTCGCGCTTGCTCATCTCGCGATTGATTACAGAGACCGTTAACATGTCGCCATAAACGAACAAGAGCATGGCTGGCATTGGGAAAAGTCGGTTTACAGCACGCGTCACGGAGGCCAGCTGGGTGCGGGTGTAACGCAGCCCTTTAAGATGTATGACAAAGAACAGATAGGACTCGATTCGCTGGTTATCCACGGCCTCAGTCGTGAAGGCCATGCGGCCCTGGGCAACCGAAGTGATTTCGTCCTGAGTCAACTGGAAGAGGAAATGAACAGTTTGCCAGTCGTCAACGAGCGCGTGGTGATCATTTAGCATGCGCTCGGGGTCGAAGTGCTCGCGGAAGTCCTGGACGTTGCTGATCTCCACGCGCCGATCGCTCTTGTATCCGAGGCAGGCCAGAAGATTGAGGGCAGCGGGTTCGAGAGGCTGGTCGGAGAACGCGGCCAACGCCTGAGCAACATCCTGCTTCGCGGTGACCTCAGGCATTGCCGTTCTCTGCCCCACGGGCTGCAGGCCGATTTGAGGATGGAGGCAACTGGCCGTTCTTAATCACAACCCAAGTTATCAAGTCGAATTCGGTGCCTTCGTTGACTTGCTCGGTGCGCGGCAGTAGCTTGCCGCCGCGGTCCTGAAGGAGTTGCCCTACCGCGCGCCGCCGGAATGTTTTCTCGATGGACGTGACAGCGCTGCTGAGCAATTTACTATAAGCAGTCATGTCGCTTCCGTTTCGGGTCTCCTGATCGAAGAGATCGCAGAGCCGCTCATGAGGAATCGGCTTCGTCGAGCAGAGCAGGCGGAAAATCTCCAGAATCTGCTTAGGTTGTGTAAAGCCGAAACGAATGTTCCCGTCGTTAAGCACGTAAACCAGGAAGTAGGGTTGCAGTGGATTTAGGGTCTCCGTACTTGCGGCGGCAGATTCCTGGCGCACGCAAAAGAGGACCCCCGGCGCAATCGTTGCATTCTGAACGTCGGAGGGTACCACGGTGTAGAGCCCAAGAGGGGCCTCCTCCAGCAGAGCCCGGTTGCTCTCCAGAAACTTCAAAAGCTCAACGCGAAAGTCGTCCAGGGTGAACTCATTGAGGGCCACCCCTTCAGTAAAGTCTTCGAGGTCAAGCACCTCGTCTTTCAGCCGCAGCAGCTGGCGGTCGCGGTATCTCAGGTCGTCCTTGATGAGTTCTTCAATCTCCTCCGTCTGCAAAATGTTACCCTCGAACGTAGCGGTGATATCGACCAATGCCATCCGCGCCTCTACCCTTTGCTTCAGGCTGATGTACTTATCCAGGTTTGGCGTGGGCCAGAAATTAACGAGCTGAACCGCTTTATTGATCGTGCCGATGCGGTCAATCCGGCCGAACCGCTGGATGATTCGCACAGGGTTCCAATGGATGTCGTAATTAATAAGATAATCGCAATCTTGTAGATTCTGGCCTTCTGAGATGCAGTCAGTGGCGATCAGAAGATCGATCTCGGTCTCCTGGGGCATGGAAGGAATCTTGCTGCGGCGCTTCGACACTGGCGAGAAGTTGGTGAGGATGTGATTGAAGTCCTTCTTCCCTAGGGTTGTCTGGTTCTCGGCTGACCCACCAGTCACAATCGCACAATGAATGCCAAGCGTGTTATGCACCCAGTCCCTGAGCGCGTCGTAAAGGTAGACAGCGGTGTCGGCGAAAGCGGTGAAAAGCAGCACCTTGCGATTGGGGCGGCCGGACTTGTCCTGGGTGGGCTTTCGAACCTTTCCCTCGATGAGCTTTTTCAACTCAGCCAGCTTGGCATCGCGATCCACGTCCACATCCTTTGATTGCACGTAGAGAGCGTTGAGCTGTTGCTTGTCCTGTTGCAGGTCCTGCAGCCACTGTTCCAGGTCAAGGTGGGCCAGCCTGAATTTCAGCTTTCCGCCGACCTCCAAGGCTTGCTGCAGATCGGGGTCATCCTCTTCGCTAGCGGTCAGTTCGTCAAAATCGAGGTCAGGGTTCTCCGCGCGATACTGCTTGTGCCTGGCGATCCGCTGTTCTAACACTTCGATCTTCCGGATCGTTCGGTTCATTGAGATCTCGAACGAATTGACGCAACTCTCCAGGCGCTTAAGGAAGTTAACCTTCATCATCGCGATCAGGAAGTGCTCGCGGTCCGCCTGGGTGAAATTCCTACCCCCCTGTGCCTCGTAAGCGGGTTGATACTGCGGAAGGACATACTTAGAGGGATTGAACAAAGAAAGCTTGTAGCGAGCAATCTCCTCGTTCAAGCGGTCATAAGACATGAATCTGTTCTTTAGGTCGATCTCCGGAAAGACCGAAACCGGTTTTAGGCGCTTCGGGAACCCGCCGAGTTCTTGGAGGCTGTCCTTGTAATAGGACTGGATGTGCTTGCGGGAGCGCGCGATAGTCAACTCATCCAAAAGTTTGAAAAGGTCACCGCCAAGCCTCTCCAGCAGAATGCTCGTTTTTCTCTCGCCTTCGCTCAGCTTGGCCCAGATCGAAAACTGCTGTTGTGCCTGGCGAATGGTCTCTTGGAGGCTCGCGATCCCGATCGAGTCCTTGAAGGCATCGTCGCTGCCCTCAGTGAGGATATAAAGCTGATTGCGCAGATCCCTCAGCGTGTTGTTAACCGGGGTTGCGGAGAGCAACAAAACCTTGGTCTTCACCCCTGACCTGATGATATCGTCCATCAATCGCTCGTAGCGGCTCTTGCGAATCAGGTCGCCCTCGTCGCTACGCCGGCCTTTGGTGTTATTGCGGAAGTTGTGAGACTCGTCGATCACGACCAGGTCGTAA
This sequence comes from Candidatus Eiseniibacteriota bacterium, assembly GCA_035500795.1. Taxonomy (GTDB): domain Bacteria; phylum Acidobacteriota; class Terriglobia; order Terriglobales; family Acidobacteriaceae; genus Sulfotelmatobacter. The sequence goes on from DATJWZ010000892.1 coordinate 18,704, forward strand.
TTGCCCCAATTTAGCGTTTCCAAATTGAGATCGCCGGAGAGCCCACGCTCTCGGCTGAGGTCGGTGTGGGATAGCACATCGTAGCGGAACCGATCACCGACAAAGGGGTTCAACTCGTCATTGTTTCGGTAGACTGTCCAATTCTCGCGCAACTTCTTGGGGCAAAGCACCAGCGCCCGCTCGTTCTTCAGCTCAAAATACTTGATGACCGCGAGGGCCTCGAATGTCTTGCCGAGACCAACGCTGTCTGCAACCACGCAGCCGTTGTGCGTCAGAATTTTGTTGATAGCGCCCTTGACGCCATCCTTCTGAAATTCGAACAACATCTTCCAGATGTCAGTGTCCACAAGGGTGCTTTGGCCAATTTGGGTGTCACGCGCCTCAAGGTCCGTCAACTGTTTCTCGAAGATGTGGAATAGCGTTTTGAAATAGATGAACTGCGGCGAGTGATTCTGATAGAGCTTTTGGAGGTAGGCAAGCACATCAGCTTTGACATCCGCGACGAGATCCGGATCGTTCCAGATCTCCTCGAACCAGCTCTTGAGGTCGCGGCGGTCGCGACTGTCGTTCACTTCAAGGTTCAATTCGATATTGTTTCCCGCCATCGCCAGTCCGAGCCCTCGAACGGTGAAGTTCGAACTGCCCAAGATGGCCTCTTCAACCCCGTTGTTCGCGATATGATACATCTTGCCGTGCAGGAACCCGGTCTGCTTGACCGATCTAATGTCCACCTTGTTCGTGATCCACTCTGCACACTCCCTGGCAGCACGCTTCTGATGCAGCTTGTTCTGCAGGGCCAGAGTATCCTGCTCGATGCGGAAGTATTTCTTAGCTGTTCTTTCGGGGTCCAATGATTGGAGAAAGCGGGGCTCGCCAAAGAGGAAGTTCAGGTGACCTATCCGGGACAGCTCATCGCGCAACTCTCGAAACGCGTAAATTGTGAAGAATGCTGAGACGAAGGACAACTCGGAGCCTTCGCGAATCTTTGCGCGCAGGAAGTCACCGACATTCCCGCGAAGGCAATTGTCTCGTATGCCGGACTCACTTGCCATCCCCCTCGGCCCTCTCACAAAGATTGCGTAGCGGCGCCCTCTTCGGCGCGCGAAAAAATTGACCTCTTGGTGAACATACCCCGACGGCGGGGCTGGCAAAAGGCATTTTGACGCAACGCCCTGGCACGCGCAAGGGGAATGAGAAATGGGAAGCGCGGTTTTGCGCAACCGGCAAGGATTTCAAAGTGACGAGGTCATTGCTGAACCGAGTAACCTCCCGCGCTAGACTGCGGCTCGAAGGCGATTCGAAGCAACAATCGAAGAGACCGTCCGAGACCTTGGAGAGGGACCGTCATAGGAGACGCGGCGTCAAAAGCAATAAAGAATTCGCACTGCCCACTTCGCATGCTGGGCAAGAGACCGTAGCTTTTGACTGGGACCGTGGTGGTATACGACTCTGGCAAGCGAATCCGGACCTTGCGAAGGGCCGTCGGTCTGACCATCCCGCCAGAGTGAAGCGGTTGGTGTGGCGCCGCTCCACTTAGCCGAATCCACGCCGTCCCCGCCATACCTGAGCGCACTCCGCGCGCTTCTTTCGCGCTTGAAGTTCGGCGGCTTTCCAATAAACGCTCTCCCAAGAAATATACCAAACTGTCCGCGACCGCTTCTCGCGGAAGCGAATGAAACCCGGATGAAGCTCCACGACCATCTGGCGGTGGGCGATTCGTTCCGGCAGTTCTCGTTTGATCGGCTTGCGAAGTACGGTCATTCGAGTTTCCTCCTGCTTGGCGATGGGCGGGAAGGTGGGGCAGAGCGGCGTGGGCCGCCCTGCCCGGCAATGGCTACTGCTTCTTGGCGGGTGTCTTGGCTTTTGCAGACGTCTGCAATTTGTGACTCAGTGGTTTCACGGGTTTGAGAGCGCGCTTCTCCTTCAACTCGCGGAGAATGCGCTCGCCGTTGACCTTGTAATGCGCCGATTCCTTCGCGAGACGGGAGTCCTTGGCCAGCGCCCCACCGCTGACATACGTCGGGCAATAAAGGTCTGAGGCAAGAGCACAGACCATGAGGAACCTCCCGAGCGCGGCGGTCGTCATTGCTTCCAACTTGGCGCTGGCCAACTTGGGATAGTCCACATAACCACCGTGAGAGCCGTTGCTCTTGGGCAACTCCCACCCGGAGAACTTGAAAATCCGGTGCTGGTGGTCGTGCCCCAACTGGTCGAAATACCGGAGCGCCACAAAGTCAAGCTCATGTCGCGTCAGTTGGTCCGGCACGCGCTTAAGTACTTCTTCAAGGAGCCTTTTCCGGTATTCTTGTTGAATGCGAAGCGCCTCGGCCTGCTTTTTCCGTTCGGCCTTCTCCTGCGGACTCAGGCCGACCGCTTGGGGAGCGTGGGTCTGGCACTTCCTGTCTGTGCACACGTAGAGCTTGCGGCCAGCTTGCTTGCCTTCCACCATAATTGCGGCGGTGGTGGTCGGGCACTCCCCGGCGGATTTTGCCTCGTGGTAGTCGGAGCGATAGAACACGCCCGGTTTGGCCTTGTGACCGTAGAACGGATACGAGTCCGAAACTCTTACCGGCTTCTCCCCGGCGTCCTCCGCCTGCTTGGCTCGAAGCTGCACGAGAGCGCTGACTTTGCTCTGGAAGCATTCCCTGTCAATACAAATATCCTTGCGAGGGATCGAATCAGCGAAGAGCAAAGGATTAGCACCCGACCGCTTGGGGCAGGTCGAGCAAGGGCCTGCCGTGGGAACAAGGCCCGCGTCGTTTACGTCGAAGGGCGCGTTGGCTAGACTCAGGTGGATTTCGTTCTGAATCCAATCGCGCAGATCGCGGACGCTGATGGGACGCGGGTCTTTGTCCTTCAGGATCGCGGCGGCTGTGCCGTGGCCCGGAAAGCATTCCTGCAAGGCTCGCTCCTGGTCTTTCGGTTGGAGTCGCGCAATCTCAACGGCGTGGCCCGCCGTGAGCTTGCCCTCGTAAAACGCCTTTTGCACGTTGGGCGTCAGCTCTGCCAATTTCAGACGTTGATACACGAATGAGCTACTGCGGCCAACCTTAGCCGCGATGGTCTCCACTGTGTAAAGTTTCGGGTCCTGCTGGATCAAAGCCTTGAACCCGTTGGCTTCGTCCAATTCGTGCATTCCCTCCCGCTGGATATTTTCGATCACCGCGAATTCCAGCGCTTCGGCATCACTGAGTTCCACAATGCGGGCAGGGATGGTGTTCTTGCCTGCGGTCTTCGACGCCCGCCAGCGGCGTTCCCCGCACACAATCTCATAAGCGCCTGCGGCCACAGGGCGAATGAGAATCGGCTGAAGGACACCGTGGGTCTTGATGTTGGCTGCGAGCTCGGCCAGCGCCGTTTCGTCCATATGGCGGCGCGGGTTGGCCTTGGAAGGTTTGATACTGCTGAGAGTGATCTCCTGAATCAGAGGCCTCTCAGTTTCCTGCGGTTTGGACGGTGCGACTACGGCAAGGGTACTCATATTGCTTTTCTCCTTTCGATTTGGAATTGTTGTTCCTCCGACAGAGTCAAACTGTTGGCTGTGGCGGCGTCGGTGATGATCCCGGAGCGCCACAGCAAACCGCGAACGCGGCGGATGGTGTAGGCCTCGGGACTGGTCTGCTCGAACTTGCAAGCGGGACAAACAGGCCAGTCGAATGTGGCGCTCACGATCCGGTCACAAATCAGGCATCGCTGAGGGCCTTCCTGGTCAATGCGCTCTCCGATGGTCATGGCTGGCTGACCTCCTGGTTGGTGCTGCTGGCGGTTCGGCCTGAGCGGAGAATCTGGTCGGCGGCGTGAAAGATGCGTTGCGCGGAACGCTCACTGATGGTCTGGCCTTGGCCCCAAGACTGGATGTAGCCTCGGCTGTACTCCGCGCCGGGCAAGCCAAGAGACTCACAACAAAGCAGGGCCACGGCCTCGGCTTCCATTTCGCGAAGATCGCGCGGGGTGGCCTCGGAATCGGACAGGTCGCCGTCGCCGGTGTGCCCTAAGCAGACGTGCGCCAATTCATGGAAGAGGGTCTTGAACGGCTGAGCCGCAATCGGGCTGACGGCGACCTTCCGCCCACGCTTGGCGTAACCCTGGGTGTTGCCGTCCAGGTCCTCGAACGGCTCCCGCTCGATATTCAGCGCGGCAAGCGCGGTCCGTTCGTTCCATTCCGGTAAGGCGGGCGGCTGATATTCCGTGCCTTCGGTCTGGCACAAGGTGAACCAATGGGCTCGATAGGTAAAATGGGTGAAGGCGAATTCCTCACCCTGTTCAGCTCCGTCCTCGCCAGTGACGGTCTTGGTGCGCTTGCCGGTGATCGGCATGCACAGCGTTAGGGCCTTTTCGCCCTTGTTCACGTGGCGGCCTAATTCCTTCCACTTTGGAAAGGTCGCTAGCGGTCCGGGCTGGATTCCACGCTCGAAACACTGGAACAAAGCGAGAAGCTGATTTCCAAGACTGTAGTTGTGAAAGCGACTGTAAGCCTCGTGAATGTAACCGGGTTTCGTGACGGCTTCGTCCAGCAAAGTCGCCCATGAAACCGTGGTCTTTCTCTCAGCGCCACTTCGCGCATCACCTGTGTGCCCCTGCGGGATTGAGGGAACTGCAACGACTGATTCCCCGGCTGGCGGCTGGATTTCGATTCTCTCGGTCACGTCTTTTCTCCCTTTCTGCCCCGTTTCTCGCGGGGCACCCAAGGGTAGGGGGCTCCTGCTCCCAAGGCGGCTTTTGCGGGGGTACCGAAAAAATCTCGTCGTCGTTTTGCTCGCCTGATTTTTTCGGAGGGACCGCAACCCGCAGGGGCGGCGAAGCCGCAAGCCGAGCTTGCGTCCGCCGGGCGCAGGAGCATTGGCCCCCTGCCGTGCCCGCGAGAACAAGGGGCATCAGAAAAGAGGAGTGACCGCGAGGCAACCAAAGCCGAGTGCCGGAAGTGAGGTGGGCGGTTCCCGAAGACCCGGGGCTGAGCTTTTGGACATTCTGTTCGAGGGGGCCGGTCGGCTTTTCAGAAGCGTCCTGCCCGCAAGGCCAAGGGGTGCTCTTTGCGGGGGAGCCAAGAAACTTCGCCTTATCGTCTTCTTTCTTGGAAGGACCGCAAACCCGGAGGGCAGCGTAGCCGAAGCAGAACCCCGACGTGCCGCCAGCGCGCAGGGGCTTTCCCCAGCTCGCCGTGCCCGCGAGAGGAAGGTCGGCAGAAAGGGAGAATAAGCGGAGGAATCAACGCTGACGGTCGGAAAGGGAGCGGGCGGCTCAAAGGTCAGAAGGGCTAAGTAGTGCCTACTGCTCGGGCGACGTTGTGGGTAAGGAGCATCCACTGCACGGACTAGTCCGGGCGAATTGAGGGGGACACGGTTCCCGTTGGCAGGTTAGACTCTTGGGTTCGAAAGTCCGGCCGGAAGGTGTGTCCCGCAAACCCAGGGCTGCTGCTGCCGGCTGGCAACACTGAGGCCTTATAAAGGTCAGGCCCTGAAATAGATTAGAAGATCTGCAGCAGCGAATTCTGTCGACAGCTTAGCCCCAAAAGCTCCCAGGCTCGTGGAATTCAATGGTTTCCGGCATTAGCGGCCAGACAGTCTTGAAGATTCTTTAGAAGCCCTTGGCGCACCTTGTTGTAGGTATCCGTCCGCCAATCTACGCACCATTGCCCCACCGTCTCGCAGCCCTTTAAGTCTGGGCTGTCGCCCCAGGCGTTAAGCTGAGCTTTTATACCTGCGCACTCTGCAGGAACTTGGTCCGACTGCATAGGCTCCGGTTTAGCGTTCGGGAGTGGCACCGGAGCTAAATTGGTGTAACCGATGCCCCGAGCGGGGCCGAAGGCTGAGACATAGCTTCCGTCGGGATACTTGTCACACGCCATTTGATTGAGATAATTGTCAAAGGAGGGGACTGCCGCGTATTGGGCGTCAGCTTGCGCGCACCGTTGGAGGGCGGCAATGAAGTCAGGATTGATGCCCGGAATTCCTTCGAGGTCCTGGATGCTCTGTTGAGGGTCGATTACGTCCGGGTGAGCCGGGGCGTCCTTGAAAACCTTCGACAGCACAGCAGATTGCTGGACCCCGTTTGCTGCAAGCCATCGTTGAAAAGCAGCGTGGGACGTCGCTGGGTCGCCGCGAAGCTGGTTCAACAGCGCATTCCATTGCGCCAGCGTGGCAGGATCCTTTTGCTGTAACTGGAGAATAGTTTGGAAGAGGGTGTCTCGTAAGTTTAGCAGCTGCTGTTGCCGGTTCGCGATGCTGTGATATTCATAATAGTCAGCCCCAAGATTGATTAGGAGATCTCCAACAGCCAATTCCGGCGACAACTTGGCCCCAAAGGCACCCACCATTGCATCAAGCACATGCGATACCGCCAGCCAGTAGTCACGATCGTTCAGCGCTGTTCCAGCCTCGTAGCCGGTAAGCGCTTGTGTTTCGACACCGGCGGCGTTGCCAACATTCAGGAGTGCCTGAACCAGGGTGGCGAGTTGCTGCGAATCATTGTCGCCCACCAGAGTCGCGTTCTTCAGTGCGCTGATACGATTCAGCAGGTCCGTCATGTTTTGAATAGTCGGAAACTGGCCGCTGGCGGCGAATTCTTTCGCGATCTCCCGTCCTCCCGGAATTGCGGCCGCGAGGTCCATCGCGGTTTTGTAGGATAACGCTTGCTGCTCCGAAACGGTCTCGTTGAGCATGTTCTGGACGCTCGTGAGTTCTTGTTGCGTTCGCGAAATGCCAGTGCTGAGCGAACCCGGGATAACTGTAGGATGGAGTTCACCGTCCGCCCCGCGCTGCCACTGGACCTGCTGACCGTTTGGTACTTTGACGATGTCGATTTGGAGGGTCTGGGAACCGGAGTTCTGGGCGTGACTTGCAGTTGCCGAAGCCAAAAGTAGCGTAACGAGAAAGGAATACGACGTTTGGGTGGCTCTCATTGCCTTTCCTCCCGAATTAAGCTTGTGGAAGACTGCCGATGAGTTGCTCTGCTCTTCACTTCTGATCTTGACCTTGGGCTTCCCTGATGGCCCCGACAATAGTCCCTTTCTTGACGCCATGCTGCTTCGGGCCAAAATGATAGGTCCGCCCGTCGGGCACTTTTAGCGTAATCCAATTGGCATTTGCTGACACACGGACGGCGTTCACCGGACCGGAGAACTCGGTCACCCCCGAGTCGGTCTGATACCGTATGATCCCGTGGCTGATTGAGAGAATCCCTTCGCTGTAATTGAAGCCGTAATGTCCGACGTGGAAGGACACACTGCAGTGTCAGTGTCCTCCGCCGGGCCCTTACTCGTTGTGCCACTCGTGCTGGAAGGAGATCGCGCCGGCGGTTCGGCTGAGCCCGCCGGACTAACAGCGTCGAACAATGCGCTTGTCGCAGGATGTGCGGTGTAGTTGCCGCCGCTAACCTGATGCAAGGTGATCTTGATGGCTGAATGCTCGCTGGCAGATTCCGTCACGCCGAAGGGGTCCCCTTGCAGGTAGCTGTACTCGGTAGGGCCATCGCCATAGCGCACGAGGATCGAGTATTGCCCAGGTGCGACGGTCGCGATCTTGAATTGTCCATTGGGCACCGCGAGCGCTTGCCCTGAGGGTCCAACCAGCTTGACGAGGGCGTCCTTTCCCGAGCGATTGTCTAAGGTGATCGTGTCGGTGCTGACCAGTGACGTGCTCGGCGCACTCCGTGCCTCCGTGCGAGCAAACCCTGGGGCGGGTGCTACACTTGTGGCCCTAACCGTGAACCCTGCCGGTGGCTCCACGGTGAGAGCGGCCTCGGCCTCAATCTGGTCCCCGTCCGCGTTGGAGCTCTGAATTAACCGGTACTCTTCTTGATAGTATTTTTCGATGCCCGCGGCGCTTGGCGACTTCGCGGTCCTTGCAAGAGCGGACGCACGGGCCAAGTTCCATATTGCGTGGTCAAAGTCGGGTGGCGAAGAGTTGAGGAAGGCGAGACCTAGCCGGAAGAAGAGATAGGGGTCAGTGCTGTTATCCTGCTTAGCCGCGTCGAGAAAGGCAAGCGCGGTGGCGTAATCCTTTCGCTGCAGCGCCACGAATCCCTTCGCGTCGTTGAAGTTGGCCCGGAGTTGCTTGACCCGTTGGTCAAACTGGTCGCTGGTCATATTAGCAGGCCTCGCCTGTTGACTGAGTGCAACCAAACCTGACTGGGCGTATTCCTGGAGCGCGGTGAGCTGCTCGTTTGAGTTAACGTCAGTCGGCTTATAGACAAAAGGAAGGGCGAAGCTGAGATAATTCAGCGCGCCCAGGTTTCGTGGGTTCTCCCTCAACGCGTCGCGCGCCGCGTCGATGGCGCGCCCGAAATCACCGGACTGTTGATAACACTGCATCTTTGCGAGATCAGCTTGATCTCTGAAACCCGATTCAGGATGCGTCTGCAGAAAAGCGTCCGCCGCCGGGATGCGTGCAGGACAACCACTGGTCAGGATTTTCTGAAAATCGTCGTACTCTTGCCGACTCTTCCATCGCGCTTGCTGCGGAGCGAATCCTCGCGGTGGGCTCAGAGCGAACATCTGTCGCGCCACCAGTAGGTAAACGGTGGCTATCATGAGCACTGCACAAGCAAGGCTCGGCAGTGCAAGTAAGTTCAGTGCGACTCGGGATCGGTACTTCATGGTGTGCTCAATTCTGTCCCTTGAGTGGCCAGGGGCGGCGTTGGGATCACATGTCTCTGCCGGTCACCTATTCTGACCGATCGCCCGATTGATCGCACCAATCAAACTGTCGTAGTTATTATAGGTCGCAAAGTTATACCGCTTTCCGTCCTTGAGTCGAATCAAGAGGCCGGGTCCGTAGAAGCTTTTCCCCCAAACATTAGAAATTCCGACTTCCTGGACCTCGCGGAACGGGAAGTCAAGGGAGATATTCTTGCGGTCAGATTCAAAGCGAATTCCCCCCTCCCCCACCACCATCGTCCCCCAATGACGGGCGAACTGCTCATACGCTACGCGGAAGAGCTCGTTGGCAAACACCACATCATGGGCAACACCCCTTTCTTTCGTTAGAGCGGCCCTCGGCGCCTCAGGGGGCTGAACGGCATCGAAGAGCGCCGCCGTAGTTCTATGTGCCTGGTAGTTACCTTCGGCGACAAAATGCAGGGTGATCCTAGCCGCCGAATGCTGACCGCCGGCATCGCTGATTGTGAACGGATCTCCCTGAATGTAGCAGTACTCAGTCGGGTTGCTGCCGTAGCGCACGAGAATTGAGTACTGGCCAGCCACGACGTTGACACTCTTGAACTCCCCGTTTAGGACAGTCGACGGATTGACCGGACGGCCCGATTAGCTTAACAAGGGCGTTCTTCCCGGAGCGATTGTCAAACGTAACGGTATCGGCCTTGCTTTGAGCAGGCCCCAGGCCGGCAGCGAAAATCACGCGCGCCGCAGCCAAAGGAATGAGCATTAGGGGGTTTGCCTGTTTCACGCTGCAACCCTAAACGTTTCTCGCCATCCCACCAGCAATAAAGTGTGGGCCCGCCCACTTCAGTGAGATGCGGCTAACGCACCATTGATAGCAGCGACCACTCGCTTCGACGGCATCCAACGACCGGCCGAATCCTGAGCGCCGCATGTTTGGCGCGCCCCGTCCTTAAGCGTAATTTGGAATTTTGGCAGGAAACCGCTCTTGACATCTGCCACCTTACCGACCGAGATCCGGAACGAGGACGAGCCGTCGTTGTCAGCATCGAAGCGAACGATCTGGTTATCTACGGTCATGACGCCAGGGGCAAAGGAGCTGCCGGCCTTGCAGGCCACGCGAAAACGTGCTCCGCTTTCGGCGGTCGCGGCGCCAGCGCCGGAATTGTCAGAGTTGGCACTCTGTGCACAGCTCATTCTATTCAGTTCCACTCGCTTGTCGACCCCGCTGCCGTGGAAGTCTAACACAAGCTTACCCCCTTGCAGGGTTCCAGCAAACGATAATGCTCCTGTCGGCGGAGCGAATCCGCCCTCGACCAAGTTGCCGCTCTGCACCCAGGTGCCGTGAAAGGTTGGGGAACTAGGATGGCGGACGCACGGGCGAACTGGAATGTAGTATTGAGCCTTGCCTCCCTCCAGGAACTCTATCTGCACGTTGCCCACGGATGCGGGTCGTCCTGACGGGGTCTGTTGGTTATCCAAGACCGGGCCATACCAACTTGTTCCGCCCAAGTCCCGATTCGACGACGCGGGAGCGCTGGGCGGCACGCCGGGACCGACAGCGTCAAACAAGCCGGCCGTTGCGGGGCGCCCGACGTAGTTGCCCCCGACGACCGGGTGCAGGGTGATCTTGACTGCAGAGTGCTCACCGACTGTCTCACTTACGGTGAAAGGACCGCCTTCAACGTAGCTGTACTCAGTCGCGCTACCGCCGTACCGCACCAGAATGGAGTATTGGCCGGTCGCCACATTGACAGTCCTGAAATCTCCATTTGGCACGGTGATGGCTTGGCTCGACGGCCCGATAAGCTTGACGAGGGCGTCCCTGCCCGAACGATTGTCGAACGTGATGGTGTTTAGCCCCTGGGCGATTCCAGTGCGAGTAGGCGCAGACATTCCGCCGAGCGCGAGAAGGATTAAGATCACGAAGGGCGTCTGCGGAAATCGCACGATTGCCGTCCGCGAACGATGGCTCCGCCGCCGGACACTGCCGAAACACGCCGCGAGCCGACGACGGACGGTGAGCCTGCGCCTCGCTACGGAAGAGTTCGAGAACTGGTGCCGGGCCACAAATCCCCCCGAACCGATGGCGCCACTCTACCACTGGTCGATATCCGATTCAAGCGGACGATTTCTTTTCTTACCGGGCGCGGGAGTCAGCGCGGCCGTCGACAGGCTGGGCGGAGAGCGGGAAGACCTGTGACTGCCGGAACAAAACGCCGCGAAGAAGGCGCCAACCTCCGGCAAACGTTCGGAAGACCTTCGGTGAAGAGGGAGGGGCCCCGAGCTGGCGCCCGAGGCCCCGGCAGGAGGGCTATGCGAGATCGTCGGTGGGCTCGATGGCCGGCGCCGGCTCTTCCTGCCGCTCGGCGCGGTCGAGTTTCAGGATCGAGTCTAGCGCGACTTCGCACACGCGCTGCTTCACGGTGAACTTCTTCTTGTTGCCGTACTCCTTCTCGTACTCCCGCGTGCGAAGCTCCCCGACCAGTTGAACGTGCGCGCCCTTCTTGAGGGTGGCAGCGAAGGTCGCGAGTTTTCCCCAGGCGACCGCCCGATGCCAGTAGGTGCGGGACTCGTAATTGCCCTGGTCGTTCTTCCAGGAGCGTTTCGTGGCGAGTGACAGGACCGTGTAGCTGGCCCCGTTCTTGGTTGTCCGAGCCTCGGCGTCGCTACCGAGGAATCCGATTAAGGCGATCTTATTGAAGTACATGATTTTCCTTCCTTTCTGCCCCGTCTCTGCGGGGCACCCAAGAAGCGAGTGGACCCCGCTCCCAAGGCAAGGGGCGGCTTTTTATCGGGGAACCTGGGGGGGCCGTAAACCCGGAGGGCGGCCAAGCCGAAGCAGAGGCCCCGCAGAGCATGCGTCCGCCGGGCGCGGATAGGTCCCGAAGGGGTGCCCGCAGAGCTGGCAGGAAGGATGGTTGAAAAATCGGGTCAACAAGAAGCACAGAGGGCAACAAGGAAGACACGGGCCGCGACAAAGAATGGGCAGCTGCTGTATTGTGTCGCTCGCGAGCATGGGAGAACGATCAGGGGAATCAGATGTCGCGCCGGCAGTCACGGCGATCGGGTATGTGGCTGGTGCCGCCCTGGAACGAGACGGCAGAGTGAGATGGGTCGGCACGCGGGAAGAAGGGATGGCAACGGCAGCTTGGAAGGAGGAGTCAAGAGCGAGCCGCCCCGCAAGGATCAGGGCCATGTCCAGTCGGACGGGTGTGAGGCGAGGCGGTTTCCGGTTACCAAAGGAATTTCAAGCCAAGCTGAATCTCGCGTGGATCGCCAGGGCCTCCCGATGCCAGACCGGCGAGAGGCTGGACCGTGTTGAAAATTTGGCCGAAACTGGGCGAGGCGAGATCGTTCTCTGGAAAATCAAAGTTGGGCCGGTTGGTGAGATTGAACATCTCGAACCGGAACTCCAGAGTCGTCGACTCGGCCAAGCGAAAATCACGGAGCATAGCGAAGTCCCAGCTAAACAGGCCGGGACCAACGAGGATATTGCGTCCCGCGTTGCCGAAGTGAAGCGGGGCCGGAGGTGCGAAAGCGGCAACCGAGATCCACTGGTTTGGCGTCTGTTGAGCGGGAATTGGGTTGCCGACCAGGTTCGGCCGGTCCGTAGTGTCGCCCGGTTCCTCGGAGGCGCCGCTGATATTGCCGCTGATGATCGGGGTGAATGCCGAACCGGATTGCGCTGTCACGATGCCCGACAGCTGCCATCCCGAGATGGCGTAATTCACCGAATGATTCTCGGCCCTCCACACGGCGTTGCCAAACGGCAAATCGTAGTTGTAGGCGAATGACAGGCGATGCCGGTGATCAAAGTCGGAGAGCCCTTTTTCGGCCGCAAGATCTCTGGAGTTCTGGGGAATGTTGGCGTTGGCATTGGTGCTCAGGAACGTCGAGTTTGTATCAATAGCCTTGGAGTAGGTGTAGGCGGCCAACAGAGCCAAGCCCTTGGCGAAGTGTCGGTCGACCTTCACCTGGAGCCCATGGTAAATCGAGCTGCCGGAGGCCTCCGCGTAGGACATCTGGGCGAAGAGCGGGTAGGGTCTGGGACAACCCGCACTGAGGCATTCTTGCTGGATGGCCGGGGAGTTGTCGACGCTCAAGTTAGTTGGCTGATTCGGATCCACGCGGCGAGGCAGATGCAACCCTCGCGTTCCCACGTAACCGATGTCCAGCAGCCAGGCATCGCCCAATTGGTGCTGGATATCAAAGGTCCATTCCTGAATCGTTGAGTCGTCCCAATTCGTCTGGAACGGCCGCACGAGCGGAAAGGCCGGAGCCGACGCCGAGACGAACGCCTGCTGAATGAGTTTTCCGGAGCCGAGCGGAAACGTCCCGTTCAAGATGGCGGGCAACGCTCCGGCCAGCGTACCGAGGTTAATCGAAATGAACGGCGGATTCTGATTTCTCTGGAAATAGACGTCACCGAAGGTCTGATCGTAAAAGACCCCGTAGCCACTGCGAATCACGGTCTTACCGTCGCTCCAAGGTTGCCACGCCAGCCCGATTCGAGGTGCGAAATTGTTCCGGTCGGGGTATTGCAAGGCCCGGTTCTCTGAGCCGTTTCCAAAGGCCACGGTTCCCACTGGGACGAATCCCGAAACCGGTTGAATGGGAGCCGGCACAAAACACTCGGCCGTTGCGTTGGAGTTGCCGGCCACCAAAAGCCGCCCTGGCGTAGCCGGGAGAACGGCGTCGATTGCCGGACACGTTCCATTGAAGTCGAAGTTGGAGAAATGATTGTATTTCTCCGTTACCAGACTGTTGTATTCGTAACGAAGGCCCAGGTTCAGGGTCAGATTGCGCCTGGCTTTCCAGTTGTCGGTGACAAAGAAGTCGTATTCGGTTCCCGTGCCCGAGATGTAGGCCTCGCCGCTGTGCAGGAAATCCTGCGGCAGACCCAGTAGGTCGTCTGCGAGGGCGTTGCCAAAGGTGCAGCCTGGAGGCGGGCACGCCTGCAACAGTTGCTGTTGTACCGGCTGCGGTAGCTGACCCAGCACCGCGTCGCCAGTGGCCACGCCGCTGAAGTCATACAAACCACGAATGGTGATGGCCTCGGCAAAGTTCCCGCGCTTGATGGTTCGAATGTCGGACCCGTATGCCAGCGCATGGCTACCGTGGATCTGCGTTAGAGTGTCGGCAAACTGGAAGGTGTTCACCGCTCCGCTTTGGGGCCGGGTGCCAATGGAGCCGATCGGCGCATAGCCAGCGATCGTGAGCTGGGGAACGCCCGTGTTGCGCACTCCGGTCGCGAGTCCCTGGATGCCATGCTCCGCGGAGAATGGATTTCCCTGGTCCTGGGCGGCGAGATTCTGCTGCCAGCGGTTGTAACCCACCTTGGCTTCGTTGATGAAGCTTCCCGAGAAGGCGTGGGTCCAATCCATTCCGGCAAGCTGGAAGCCATTCAGCGCAAACTGGCCATAACCCGGCAGGTCGGTAAAGAAAATCTGACTGTTCGAGGGATCAACCTCGTGGTCGTTGGTCAGGTTGTACCGAAAGAAGATGCTGTCTTTGGTACCCCAGCGATGATCAACGCGAGTTACAAACGAATCGAGGTTAATCTTTCGCTTCACCAGAGCCTCATAGTTGACCCCGCCGCAGGGAGCGCCCCCGACGTTGGGCGCCGGGTAGAGTCCCGCGAAGGCCTGGCCTAGAGGGTCCAGTGTTCCAGTAGGGATGTAACGAAGCAGGCTGTTCAAGTTGTTGCCGGGTACCGTGACCGGAAGGCCCGGGATGCCGCTGAGCAAGAGCGGGTCGAGCAGCACCGTTTTGACAGAGCAATCCGGTGCCAGGTCGCCGGAGAAGTCGCCGCCGCTTTCCTGCAAGGTAGGCACCCGTACCCGATTTAAGAAGTCGCGGCGTTCGCGCAGTCCTTCGTACGCCAAGAAAAAGAAAGTCTTGTCGCGGCCATTGTAGCCGGGCAGGATCATCGGTCCCCCGACAGTGCCGCCAAACTGATTCCGCACGAAAGGTGGTACCGCGGGTTCGAAGAAGTTACGGGCATCGAGGGCGGCGTTGCGCAGGAACTCGTATAAGGAGCCGTGGAACTGGTTGGTGCCCGACCTGGTGACCACGTTTACCTGGGCGCCAGCGTTAGCCCCGAACCGCGCATCGTACATGCCTGTCTCCATCCGGAATTCCTGCACAGAGTCGACTGGGGGAGTCACCACGTAAGTGCCGACGCCGATCGAGGTGTTTGTAATCCCGTCCAGCAGGAAGCTGTTCATCGTCTCGCGCAGGCCGTTCACATTGATGGCACCGCCGCGCGAGCTGTTCTCAGAACCCGACGTTCCTGGCACTACACCCGGAGTGAACAGGGTCAGCTCCAGAAAATTGCGGCCGTTCAAGGGAAGCTGAGTCACTTTCTGCCGCTCGATGGTCGTGCCGACCGACGAAGTCTGGCTGTCAACAACCGGGAGGGTAGCCTCGACGTTAACCGTTGTCGTCGCCGATCCAACCTTGAGGTGCGCATCGACCTCGGCGTGCTGATTAACCCTGAGCTGAATCGGACCTTGGACGGACGTTTGGAAGCCCGGCTTCTCGAATCTCAGTTGGTAGTTGCCGGGCGGCAGTAGCGGAATCGTGTAGGAGCCGTCCTTAATCGTTTCGGCGCCGCGGCTGAAGCCGGTTTGGGTCTCAAGCGCCGTAACCTTGGCTGCGGGTACGGTCAGGCCGCTCGCGTCCGTCACTACGCCCGTGAAGCTACCCTGGGCCTGTTGCGCCCAGAGCGCCGTGCCCCAAAAGGGTAGAAGGACGGCCAAAATTGCCAGCAGGGCAGGAGGGAACAAGACCAGGAGAGAGCCGTAACGGTTCCGTTTTGAACTTGAGCAAGAGTGCTGGTTGAGAGGGAGATTTGGAGGGCGAATACGGGTAAAAAGGTTTGCGTCTACTCCCTTTACGATCATCGTCGCGTCCTTTCCGCTGCCCCCTTTCCCGTCGTGAAACGACGAGCGCAGACTAGGAATAGCAGACCGGCAATCAGTCGGTCGCGAATGGCCAGATTACGACTCTGATGGTACCAGAATGTTGAGGGTCGCTCGAAATGAAGGAGAGTTGCTTACCCAGCGCCCGCGCTTGGTGGCGAGTGACAGGACCGTGTAGCTGGCCCCGTTCTTGGTTGTCCGAACCTCGGCGTCGCTGCCGTGGAATCCGATTTAGGCGATTTTGTTGAAGTACACGATTCTCCTCCCTTTCTGCCCCGTCTCTGCGGGGCACCCAAAAGCGACTGGAGTCCGCTCCCAAGGCAAGGGGCGGCTTTTATAGGGGAACCTCTGGGGGGAGAGCATAAACCCGGAGGGGGGCGAAGCCGAAGCAGAGGCCTTGGAGAACCAGGTCAACCAGGAGTCACAAAGAGTGATGAGGGAGCCATGGCCAACAGGTTTGAGGGAAGAAACGATCAGGACAATCAGATGCCACGATGGCAGCGGACCGAGGACGAAGCGTGGACCACCCGCTAAAAGGGGCGAAAGTTCATAACTGGCAGGAGAGCTAAAAGGGTACAGTAAAAGGCGGCAGACTGAAAAAGCTCGTACTCGTCGTTAAGGAGCTATCAGCGAAGGCGCTCATTTTGGACAGCTTTCGGCTTGCTTTGCCTTCAATTCGTCGATCTGTCTCTGGATGTCTATTCGCAGCTGGGCTGACTTACTTAACCTAGCTTTTATCATTCCGAGCGGCCCGGGCATTCGTGTCTCGGAATCGCTGCTAAACGCAAGACCCTTCCTCTCAAGAGAGGACATTTGCGACGTTGACGCTCGGCGCGCTAGCGTATTTAGTTTGGCCTTGCCATCTGGCTTCCATTAACTTGGTTTTTCAAGTCGTCGATCTGCTTCTGAAGGTCCGCCCGAAGCTGATCGAGTTGACCCTTGACGTCGAGCAGGACGGCAGCCTTAATCTCCTCCTTTGCGGAATCCGACAGTAAACGCTGTGGGATTTGATCGAGCGACTTCCCGAGGCTCCCGGTGATGCTTGTCTTCGCCGACTCCAATTGGGTGTTCGTATCGTGGCGAATACTTGTGAGCAGGCCGTCGACCTCATCCTTGCGATACACTTGGTCTGTCCGGTACACTAAAAACCCGTTCCCATCGGCGGCTGCGATACAGTCTTGCTTGTGGCCCACTCCCCGATCAAAAGCGCACGCCTTCGGTCCAGGCCAGGGGTGTCCGTCTACATTTCCGATCGCATACTGAGCTCCACCAGCACTGTCATTATAGTTGAAGTATCCAACTCTAAAAACCAACTCTTGGCAGAACACGTGGCTAGGCCAGCCCAGCCAAAGGGCCGCCAGCAAGTACAATGTCCCTCTAAAGCTCCGCATACACTCCTCCTGAGGCTTTTTATTCGGCGCTTACACCGCGCCGGCGTACGGTTTCGCGCTTCCCTCATGAAATGGACGCCTGGAACTTTCAACCGCAAAAGTCGCCCAGGTCGCAAAACGCGGCTTAGTGGGTCCGGCTGGGTGCAGGCCGGCGGCAGAAAGGTGCTTTGCTTTACAGCGACCGGGCCCGGGAGCCTGGGCTGGTCCCACCCACCTTGGTCTGAAATACTCGATGCTATGCATAACGCAGTTACCACGGACCACCTTGCATTGTCTTTGCCTCCAGGCGCGATGTGACTGTCTTGCCTTTCTCATCACTCACATTGCAGGCTGCTTACTCATAGACGCGGACTCATTGAGGATCACACCGTGGACGTCTGGCGTCTCGTCCGTAGAGAAGCGACCGTAGACGTCGTGTGCGCTGATATCCTCCGGGAGGCGCTCTCGCCGGCATAAGAGTTGACAAGTTTCGCCCCTCAACGAGATCTTCAGCACGCGGTAGTTCCTCCTAGCCGCCGCCCTGCTTTGCCTTTAAGTCATCAATCTGCTTCTGAAGGTCTGCCCGAAGCTGGTCGAGTTGACTCTTGAGCTCGGCCAAGACGGCCGCCTTGATCTCGTCCCTTGCGGCGTCAGACAGCAAACGTTGGGGAATCTGGTCAATTGACGCCTTCATGTTTGCGGTGATGCGAGCTTCGGCCGAAGCCACTTCGCTGCGGACCTGTTGTGCCGTCTCATTTCGAGATTCATCAAACAACGAATTAACTTGATCGACCCGGTACACGAGGAAGCTGTTGCTTCCATTTGAACTTGCTGCGGCACACGCGACTGGGTTGAAGGCACCCCTGTTTGGATAACAGATATCACGGTCAGCTGTCCGGTCGGTCGCGTTAGCAACGGCTGCAACCCGATCGGAGCGTGCTCCACTATTCTGATCGAAGCTGGGCTCGCCCATTATTACTCCCGGCCGGAAGACCACCTCTTGAGAAAAAGACGGTGCTGGCAGAGTCAGCGCCAGCAGCCCCATAATACACGTCACCCCTCTCGTGACCATCGCAGCTTTCCTCCTTTCCTCGCTTTCTGAAGGCATTACTGGAAGTCCATCAGTGACAGGAACGTCATCGATGCATCAATCGTATCGCCTAGATTATGCCTTGCTTCGTCAGAGAGGCAAACTCCTGCAAGATAACACTGTTCACGTCTGATCGGTGGCTGGCCGAGACACGATTGTAGACCTCATAAGTGCTGATCTCCTGCAGGAGGCGCTCTCGCCAGCCTAAGAGTTGATAGGCTTCGTCGGTGTACGTGAATCTGCCCTCGAAAAGATCTTCAGCAGTGGGCAGCGCGTACAACGTGTCACCGATATCGACGGACCAGCCCTTCGGGGTCTTAAGAGTGCCGTGTTGATCTCGCTCTTCCTTGTCACTGTAGTTGAGTTTCCAGAAGTCTTCGGTGCAGCTCTTGAGCATCGCCGGATCGGTCGCGGTTAAGGCTACGTCATAGGTGATGAAGTTGCACTTCACGCGGACCTCGTCCCGAAGCATAAACTTGACAAGGTTCGCCGCCAGAACGGAGTCGCTTTTGAGCAAATCTGATATTTGCTTATAGGTGGCCTGCTCGTTCGCGTCATTCGAATTCTGAAAACGTCGAACGCCCTCTGCCAGGACAGGCAACAGTGAATCGCCGCTTGCCAGAACCTGCTGAGCGATAGCAATGTCAGTGACGCTGAGCGCTTCGACGAGGTAGTCGTATCCGGTGTCCCTGATGTTATCCCCTTTATACAGATCGTCGAGCGGTCGTGGCTGATCATTGCCGTCGAGCATCAGGAAATAGTAATGAATATTGGCCAAATATCCGTCGTGAAGGATGACTGCCGGCGTGGCCAGGGCGGTTCCCATCAGCTCCGATAATGGCTTGCGGAAGCGTGGCGGGTCAACTGCCTCGATTCCGGCATACTTTGCATTGAAATCCGTCACAGTATCCATGGGAGCCAGCAGGCTTGAAACCCGCTGCTCAACCGTTTTGCCGTCGCCATTCAACGCGGTATTCTGCAGAAGCTCCCACGCCGGAGCGTACACACTTTGCAGATAAGCGGGGATGGTACTGTCAGCGCTGGAGGTCCATGAGTTAAGCCAGAAGATGCTGTTGAATTCCTGGCGGGCTCCTCTGGTGACCGCCAGCTGCTCCATACAATTCAGTAGCGACTGCTTCCTGTCGGTATAGAGCTTCTGGAAACGAGTGAAACTCGGGTATTGTCCTCTGGACGTGTCAATGATGACCGACCCGTCGGTCGGATTCTTGACGAGCTCGAAGCAATTGCCATATTTAAGCGTTGCTTGGTCAGTGATGATCTGCCGGTTCACCAGAACGTCATCGTGCAGGCTGTGCAGTTCTGTCATGACCTGCGCTTGATTGGCCTGAACCTGTCTACTGAGACTGTCGATATTCTGGAGAATGGTCTGCTGCGTCTGCAGAATTAACTGCTGCCCTTGCAGCAGCTTGTTAACCTTTTGGTCGATGACGTCGAGCTTGGTGTACATTTTGCCCAACATATTCATAATCTCGGCGTGGCGCTGAGCCGCGACGTCGGGGCCACCGATGCCGAAGACATTGGATATCGCGCTCATGCCACCAAGGAAATTGCCTGAGGAAAAATCGGTGAATGCGTTCATGGCCTGGTTCCCAATTGCGATGGCAGTGTTGGCAGTGTTGATTATGTTGGGGTCGACGCCGAGATTGTGTGCGATATTTGTGATCTCAGAGGCGCCGTTGAGATAATCGGCCACTTTGTCCGTGAGTTCTTGGCGCTCGGCCACCACCTTGACTTTTTCCTCGAGGTCCTTTCGTTGATCCTCCGGCATGTCTGGAAAAAGCCCAGACTTCAGCGCCGCCAGTTGCTCGGCTGGCTTCATGTTGGAAAACATGACAGACTGCATGAAGGCGACGCCCTGCTCAGTAGCGCCTATCCTGTTATTCAGGTTCTGCAGATCACTGCTAAGCTGGTTTTGGCTGTTAACGATACTCGCGAGCTGCGCGTTTGTAGAATCCGCAAACTGGGCGAACGTGAGAGCAAGGCCTTTGATGTCTTTGCGGTTCTGATCGATTTCGCTCTGCTGCAGTTCTTGAACATCGCTCAGCGTGCTGAAACCAGCTTTCATGACGTCGGCGATTTCCTTTTCATAGAAGTGGTTGACAATGTCCTGTTGGTCCTTCGGAAGCGCGTCCAGCGTACCTCCAAAGACATCACCTAGCTTCTCTTCGAGTCTGTCACGGAACTGCGCTGGGTCGGCAGACGATGTGAGCTGCTTGTAAGCGTCTTCTCCAAATTTCTGCTCATACTGATCGAGTTGGGTCTTCAGATTGCGGCGCATCGAGTCATCCGCGGCCTTCTGGTAAAGATCCTCCACCTTTCCCAAACCGAGGTCGGCCGCACTGCCGACTGCCGATACGGCCAGTGACATTCCTCCGGTGACGGGTGCAAGGAGAAAACCGGCGGCTATGGACCCCTTCACGAGGAGGTCATTGCCCTTCAAAATGAGATTCCCCGTGTCGTAGGTTCTCTGCGAACCTTGGGCTTGCGTTGCAATGTAATTTAGGGTGTTGCCCGCGTTGGACAGGTTCGAGGGATGTTGCTGGACGGCGTTGCGGTAGTTTTGCCCTCCAAGGTCATCTTGGGCCTGCTGGGCAAGGGCACGTACCAGATGCGTGTTGGTCGGGTTGGTGCTCGTTTTGAGCGCGTTCAAATCCCCCTGTGTCGCTTGTTGCTGAGCCACCAGAACTGCGGTAAGGCAAAACGCGGCTAGCAGCAGTCCAATTGGTACGCGCATCTTCATTCCCCCTCATCTTCATGACCACGCGAAATTGAGTTTTCAACCTGACGAGTCGAACGGGCGGTTAATATACCATTCCGAAAGCGGTGGCGACAAGTTAAAGGAGACTGTCACCCCGTGACAGCGTCCGTCGCGCTGGGCACGTCGCCCCAAACGATCATCGGGAGGGTGCATTGCCTTTCACGTCAGGGCCATAGCGGAGCACAGCCGTCCTTGGATTCGATGGCGGAGAGGGCTCGGAGCACAAGTGCCCCGACGATTGCTAGGCTGGCCGCGCTGCAACGTTCCGGGGCGTCGTACCGTGTGTGCCAGTAAAGGTTGAGCGGGCCGTAATCGAGGTCGATGACGTCAACCGCGGGGATTCCAAGCTTGAGAAACGGGAGGTGATCGTCGTCAACGTTACGCGGGCGGTTGAGGAAGTATCGCCCAAACCCGAGGTGATTCGCTTCATTTAGCACGAGGTTGTTGAGCCAGGGTGTCGAACGCGCCTCCGGCCGAATGTCAAGGTGAGCGTCGGCAATCATGTCCAACACGATCACAGCTCTGACCCGGTCTGGTGTGCCCTCGGCGCTCAGCTTGGCGGCGAAATGACGGCTGCCGTAGAGGCTGTCACTGGCGGACCACCGCCGCACAGCTTCCTCGCCGTCGAAAAACACTAGCCAGTACGTGAGCTTGTTGGCCCTGCGGGCCAGCACTCTGGCCATTTCGAGCAAGAAGGCGGCACTTGATCCTCCATCGTTGGCGCCGACGAACGGCGCAGCCATGCGCTTCGTGTCGTAATGGCCGCCAATGATCACGATCGACGGGCTCGCGCCTGGAACCTTCGCCACGATGTTCGTCATCGGAATCGGGCCAATCGGTGTCTTTGTAAGGAATCTGTCCTGAGTGACACTGGCGCCGGTCGCGCGAAGTTCGGCGACGATGAATTCGCGAGCACGCTCCAATGCCTGCGACCCCGAAGGCCGCGGTCCGAAGGCAACCAGAGTTTTCAAATCGACGAAAGCGCGCTCTCCGTCAAACGGGCCGGCGAGGGCCGCACCAGCAGTGTTCGGCCCGGTTTGAACGTAGGCCACTAGGATGAGCGCGAGCGTCGGCAAAGCGAGAGCAGCAAGGGTGACCAACCTCTTCGTGATGGCCCGATTTCCAGCGTCTTCGCAGGTGGGCCTGCTCTCTCGCGTAGATCCCTGTTCTCGGGCTCTCTCCGGCTGCGTAGCAGCCCCGTCTGTGATGACTTGGGCGGGAGTTTTCCACAACTTCGGTTTGCCAACTACAGGTGGTCTTCGATACAGGGCTTCATACAGGTACTTACAGGCGAACGTTGTAACCTCCTGCGGTCCAAAGGGTTTGCCTCAAATTGTGGACCCAGATTCCCGCTGAAACGGACCTAAATTCCCGTTTCAGCGGACCTAAACTCCCGTTCGTACTCTCGGATCACGTTGAAAACAGGCGGACCGGAGCGGACCTAGATTCCTGTGGAAATGGTCAGGCGTGCACAGGGTTTTTCACAGCCACGACGGCTGGGTTTTGCTTGGCGGAGTGAAGAATAAGACTCTGGCCGTCCGCCGAGATGCTGGCGGGGCATTCGGGCCAAAGAGCCGTGACTTCACGAAGCCAGCGGCGAATTTTCCGTCGAAAGAAACGGTTGGCCGAATAGTCATCGGTACCGAGTTGCTCTGACAGACCCCCTGTGCCGAAGAGAGGAATGCGAAGACATTGCCCATTGAGCGTCCATGTCTTCCAGACCAACCAGACGTAGAGATCGAGCACGCCAGGGGCATTCGCGAGAAGCGCAATGACCTCGCGCTCGACGGGAATGCGGTGCTGGTCTATCTCATCGTAGAAGGCCTCACTTAGGACAATCAGGTTTTCAGCGCTCGACGCGGTAGCGGTGGCGGGTTCGTCGTGATGAAACCAGAGGTGCACGCGATCAAAGAAGTGGAACCTAGCCCAATCGAGAAGTAGTTTTGCACCTGGTTGGTCGCTTGTTCCAAAGAAAATCGTCGCCGCGAAGATGCGCTGGAAACCTTCCATGATGCGGTGGTATCGCTTGCCATCTTTGAAGAGCCGGAAGAAGTCCAGCATCTCGGCCGCGGTACTGAAATGGACGGTGCGGCTCCGTTGGCGAATTGCGAGCGTGGCCACCCAAATGGGAATCAGACGGTCCTGGCCGAAGGGGACGGGTGTTTCATAATGCACCTTCCGCAGTAGCGTTTGGGGATACTTTGCCTTTCTGGAGTCTACTCGAGCGACGCACTCGGTCCTGGAGCTTCTGTTCGTCTGACCCAGTCAGTGTAATCCAGTATGGCAT
>DATJWZ010000893.1:0-13882 GCA_035500795.1 Candidatus Eiseniibacteriota bacterium
TTCACCGTGACTTTGGCTCCGGCGACGACCGCTCCCGAAGGATCGGTGACGGTTCCGAGAATCGTTCCGCGGAAGGTCTGCGCCGACAGGCTAACAGCAGCCAAAAGCACAAACACCAAGAAGATGCGCGCTCTCATGTGTTCTCCTCACAAACGGATCAGGTTTTAGGGGGATGATGGTTGCTTGCGGGTTATTGGCGGCTTGGCCCTGGGAAGCTTGCAATTCCTTGCATACGAAAGAGATGCGTAGCCCCTACCCACAAATAGCTGGCAACAACACTAACTAAAGATTGTCACCACAGTCAACCAAGAGTTGCTGATGGTTACCATAGATTTTACGTATAGGAGGAGCACTGCGGGACGACGCGGGCAGGTCTAGCAATCTGCCGCGCGCACGCCTGGTAACAGAACTACCAGGCGACCAAGTCGAAAAGCCAAACCCGGCATCATTTCACAAATTCACCCTGCTGGCCTTTAGCCCAGGGATCGTACGTCAAGCAGAACTGAATGCGGTCCCGAATGCTAGGGTGGTCATAAAACAGGAACACTTGCGCAGGATTGGGATCAGGGTCTGCCAAGTCGACCTCTCCGAGAATCTGAAACGCCTGCGCTGCCACCTGGCCGGAGTCAGGGGTAAGTCCGTGTGTGACTTCCAGCCCGTATTGGTCGGCCTGATGCTCGTCGTGGCGGCTGAAGGCGCTGGAGATCGGATTGGCGAGGAAGAAGAAGACGGACAGAAGAAAAAACAGGGCCGGCAGCGAAGCCCAGTCATCCAAGCCGCGAACTCCCCAAGCCGCGCCCCAACGGGCGAGCATCCACCCAATGCAGCGATATCCGAGGTAGAAAAACAGCAACAAAAGCGCTGCAAAGAAAGCCAACCCCTTGGGAATATGGAGAAGTACATAGTGTCCCATTTCATGCCCGGCGACGAACACGATTTGCTGATTGTTCATCTTGGCGATCGTGGTATCCCATACGACGATGCGCTTGGACGCGCCGATTCCAGTTACGTAGGCGTTCAGGCCAGTCGTCTTCTCTCCTGCGCCCATCCAGAACATGCGTTCCGGCGGAATATTTTCTCCGGCGCGCTGTACCATCTTTTCCAGGCTCGCTGTGAGCTCTGGGTTCTTTTGTTCCAGCGGCTCGAACTTGTGAAACATTGGGTCGATGACCCAAGGCCCGACAAAAAACAGAAATACGCCAATCGGCAGGGCAACCAGCCAGAAATAAAACCACCAACGCTTTGGACTGCGGCGGATCACGAGGTAGAGCAACCAAATGAGGATGATTCCCAGCACGAGGAAAATCAGTTCCGCTTTGATCCAATCCCAGCTCCAAGAACCCCATCTCTGCACGGAAATACCGTATTGTTTCTCGACCCACTCGCCGTAGATATCGAGCGGTAAAGTGAGTACGGCTGTGGTAAGCAGGAATAGCGGTGAAAAAACGACGCTTTGGAGAAAGCGTTTTGCCGAAAATGCTTCGGCCCAATTGCGATAGCTTGCCGCGAGCTTCGAACTCAGGATCGCCCACAAAACAGCCAGCCCATAGACGAAGCCAAGCAACTCCAGGCGGAAATGAATTCGACTGCGATCGTGAGCCTTTTTATAGAGATCAGGAGGCAGGGTATAAGCGACCACCTTTTTCTCTGTCGAAGGTTGAGCGGCAGCCGTCGGCGAGGAACCCGTGGATGTCTGTAGTTGCGCGGCCGCGGTTTTCGGCTGATCCTGCGCAGAGGAGAGCACCGATGCAACAAAAACGAGAAGCAATGATGCGAAGAAATAAGATCTCTTCATGTTCAACTCCGCCAATCTAACGTCGGAACGACGAGGAATAAAAATTGACGCGGTCCTATTGACAATGCTTCTCTAACGCGCAACAGCTCGACGATTGAACAGAGAATGGCCTGGCGGACCTTGCGCGATGCCATGGTATGCGCGGGGTTGGGGCAAGTCAATGAGAGTAAGGGTTGAGGCTCTCTCGCGCTTTCACTCATTGATGGCGAGCTCGAGCCACTTGAATGCCTCGTTGCGATCATAGAAGATGCGAAATTGCTCTTGTCCTCCAGCAATTTCACGGTAAGTTGCGATCAAACGTCCCATTCCGAAAAGGAAAGCGTTGGGCGCAACCCAAGCTCGCCGTGATGAGGCAGAGAAGAACGGACTGCTGCGACCGAGACTTTTCGCCTCATCGTTCGATATGTCAATGCTGGTTATCGCTGTAGCGTCCAGGAGTTGATCAAATTCGGGTTGGAAATCGGGGTCGCTCTTCAACTGCTCCTGATGAGCTTTCGCTTCGGCAAACGTCACGCGCCCCGATGCGGTGGTAATGACGAGTCGCCGTTGCTTGTCCAGAAGGTAGCCGACGGGCACGAACCAGACTCCTCGTACTGGTGATTACGGTCCACTGTTCTGCGACCGCTAAGTAGCCACAGCAGATTAGCATGGCGAATCAATGCTGTTGCAACGGGGTTGGCGTCTATCGCGATTACACTCACCAAAGTCAGGCAGAGTGACGAGTGTCCTTGCGAGCCCGGTTGTGCGCGACCGCATTCCCTATCAGAGCCTTAAGGATCTTCTTGTCCACATCCGCAAGCTTCTTGATGTAGAGACATCCCTTTCCTGTCTTGTGCTTTCCGAGTTCAGGCAAGAGCGATTTCGCGTGGCTGTGGTCCAGCATGCTATACAGAACAAGGGCGGCCTTACGTGGCGAGAAGCTAATCAGCGGCATGTCTCCTTCACGGCCACTATCGTATCGATAGTGATAGCTGCCGAAACCAACGGTGGACGGTCCCCAAAGTTTCGGCTTTTCACCGGAAGCCCTCTGCATTAGTTGCGCCAGTTGCTTCGCGTCCGACCGCTGCGCAGGATCCGTGAGGGCATTGATGTATGCCGGGACGCTCAAGGTCGTAGCCTTGGTTTTGTTCTCCGCCATTTTCGGCCTCCGTTTCCAGGCTGGAAGGCTAGCACAGGAATGTGAAGGAGCAAGAACGGCAATTCGCGTTGAGTCACTGGGGAGGAATCCCGGATGGTTATTTGACCAGGGAGCTGCGACGAGAGTTGTGGCGGTATTCCCTGCTTTTAGAAGGTGAAAGCTACGCCGCCGCGGACGGAGCGAGCGGAGTCGACGAGGTAGACGGTCTGGCCGTCGGAAGCGACGACGGGAACATATCCTTGAGCCAACAGATTCCGGATGTCGATCAGGGCTTCAACATGTCCGCCAATGGGCTGGCGGACGAAAACGTTCAAGAAAGGATCACTCTGGCCAGGCGAGGCGTTGAACATATCAACGGGTGTCAGGGTCGTGCCGTTCACCCAGCGATAGGACGCGATCATACGGGTGTGAGTAAAAGGCGTCGTGCAGCTTAGTTTGGCACCAATGGCGTGATGGCGTTGATTGGACATCAGCTGTCCGGCCTGCCGAAGCGTAACATCGGGCTCGGCCAATGCGAGGGCCCCGCCGTATGAATAATCCAAGGTGGCCGTCAGATCGGAAGCGATCTTCCGTTGCAGAACGACGCGCACCCCGTCGGTATCGAAAGAACGGCCAGCAAAGCTGAAAGTGCCAGAGGTGATATCGGGCAGGAGGAATCCACTCGCAGATGTGACATCGCCGACACCCGTCAGGGCCGGGTCGTCAACGCGATCGGAGAAGTACGCGACCTGCATATTCGTTCTTCCTTCGCGATGAGAAACGCTGATCTCCTGATGATGAGCGCTTTCAATTTGAGGCGAGAAGGCAAGCATGCTGACGCGGGGATTAGCCTCGCTCAGGTCGGCGGGAGTCGAGTCGAATCCTTTCTCCGTGCGCAAGTTTGGACGCGACGTCGTGTAGCCGTACTCCACCACCGTATCGGGCGACAGGTGAAAGTCAGCCGAAGCGTAGGGCCGGAACGCGTTGAGGCGTCCGAGGAACTGGATGGTCTGAAGCTCGCTCCCGAATTTAAATTCGAGCACGTCGCCAAGGGCAAAATCATCCGCGGCTGAAAGGGCGATTGCCTGCAGCGTCGCGTTGTGCAGATTCGGATCGGATGGCGCAAAGCGGGTAAGGGTCAGCGCCATACTCGGCTCGGAACCGTTCGGCAGACGGTGCGAGATGCGAGTTCGTACAACTGCGGCGGGAAGGCTATCGCCGTAACCCACGTTGCCGGTAAAGGCCAGACGGCCGGTGGAGAAGATCGAGCGCTCCAGCTTGAAGCCGGTGCTCATGTCGGAACCGGTACCGTATCCGGCAGCGGCAGAACCGGCGAGAAACGACAGAGTGCCGCTGAATTCGTGCTCCTGCTTCTCGGATGCCGGGTCGTCGAAAATGCGCAGGATAGGACGGTTCGCAACCGAGCGAAGAGTCCACTTCCAGTCGTCATCGTCTGAGGCGTTTCGCACCGGGCCAAGCTGCATCACGTTGAGCAGAGTGCTCAAAGTGATGTTAATGCTGAGATTGGCGCCCGGCTTGAGTCCGACTTTTTCACGCAGCGTAGGAAGGAAAGATGGAGCCGTGACTTTGAGCGAATACAAGCCCGGCAACAAACCGGTGGCGGTGTAGTAGCCGGCGCCATCGGTAAAGACAGTGAGGGTGTGATTGGCCGCGCCAAGAATCTGCACCACGGCGCCCATCTGGGGATCGCCAGACGCGTCGCGCACGTAGCCTGAGATCGCTCCGGGCCGATCATTACTACTGGCCCATGCAGGAAGCGAAAGCCCAAACAGAATTGCCCAAGTTGCGAACCGATGCAGCTTCAACTTTGCCCCACCCCCTGGGGGGAAAAGCAGGGAGTTACTCTACTGCAAAAACCGCCGAAGGATCAACGGTCTGCTTCGAGATATTGTCGTTCACTTTGATCTGAATCTTGTAAATGCCGGGCTGCAGATTTGCGGCTTGGATCGATTTCTGCAGCGTCACCTGGTCTCCGACATTTCCCATCGTATCGGTCGATTCGGTCTTCTGAATAATCTGCTTGTTCGTCTGAACGTTCGTGATGTCGTACTCGATGGTGGCGGAAGGCTTGTGCGTCTTCTCATCCACTCCAAGATTATAGACCTGCATCCAGAAATTAAGCTTCTGATCTTTATCGCGCTTGAAGAGCGCCGGCTTGCCGTCGGCTGGGGCAACGCGAGGGCGAACCTTCATGGTACCGATGACAAAACTGCCGCTGCCGATGGCCTTGGTTGGGACAGGCTCCATCTGATCGGCGACGATCAGCGATGAGGTGGCCAGTTTGTCCTCGGAGTACTCCGGCACCATAATGCTGCGGCTGTAGATGCCTTTGCGGTCGCCATTCACGTCCTTCACCGCGATATACAGTTTATAGCGGCCGGGACGCAACGGAAGTGCCTTCCAGTAGACGGACGCGTTCTCCGCGGTGCGAGGCAGAAGTTCGGCGGGTACATCGACCTGAACTGTGTCTTCGAAGGTCTGGACGATTTTGCCGGTCAGGGTCGAGAGCTTCGCGTAGATGTTTACTGTGCCGCGCTGCACGCCGTCTTTGTTGGCGAAGGTGATGTCGCGATTCCTCATCTGAATCGTGATCGGAACCAGCACGGTATCGCTGGTGACCTTCACGAAATCAGAGCGGACATCGAACGGCATGGGATTGAGGATGACCTTGGAGTTAACCTCTTCGGTGAGGTCGGTGAATTTGATCTTGGGCGCCTGCTGTAGCTTGAAGAACTGCTCCAGGCGGTCAAACTGCTTGGACTCCTCCATCGAGCTCTGGGGGCCGAGGCCAAGGCGCTCAATTCCGCCGCCGGTGAAGCGTTGCGCCTTGTTGGCCATACCCATCTGCTCCCACATGGTAAGGCCGGCGTTGGGAGTCATGAGCAGGGCGTCTTTTTCGGAGCGATCCATCGTCATGTGATATTCGCCGCACATACAGGTGTCGACGAATTCAATAATGACTTCCTGACCGATTCCTTCGATGTAGCGATAGCGCCATTGCTCGAAGGGATAGGTTGAGGTCTCGCCACCGCCTTCATCCATCGGGCGCTCATACGTTCCGCCGGAAGGATGCGACTCCACTTCATCGGCCTTGCCGAAAACGATGTAGATGCGGCCGCGATCGGTTTTCCATCCCGGGACGCCAGCCGCGAAATGCTCGTTGGCGTAGGCGATGCGCTGGTAGTGCTCCTCTTTGAATTCGTTTTCTTCGGTATCGGGCGTGGGATCGCGGCGCTGCCAGAAGGCTTCAATGAAGTTGTCGCGCTCTTCGTCGTTCGAGAGCTGCTTAAACGCGGCGCGTTCTTCGTCGGTGATGATGTACACGACGTCTTCGTCGAGCCACTTCTTATATGGCTTGCTCAATTCCTGCTTGAGGGCCTTGGAATTCTTCTTCTTTTCTTTTTCGGTAACGGGCCGTTTTAGAGGATCGACGGCATCGGGGGCCTGGTTCTGGGCCGGAGCGCTCTGGGCTTTCTGATCCTGCTGGGCCTGGATGACATCTTTGGGATCTTTGCCGGAGTCGTTCGCCTGGTCTTGCGCAACGGCGACGGCGCCGGAGGTTAGCAGACCCAAAGATGCAACGAGCAGAAAGCGAGAGAACATTCGATAAGAAGCTACCGGGAACATGAGAGGGACTCCTGCCAGACGGCCGTCTTCATGCATTTTAGGCCCTTAGTACCCTGAAAGCAAGGTTAAGTCGTGCCCCGAGAACCAATTATCACCGCAATTGTTAGGAAGCGGTGGGTTGGTTGTGGAGTTGCCCGAAGCGGTCCCCAGAAAAAAATTTGACGAGCGAACGTGTCGAGTTTGGTTCCCCCAACTCAGGCGGCCAAATACGAAAGGCGATCTGGCGAGGCAGCCTGAAGGCGCGCCCTTCCAAGCTTTCACGTCTGCAATCCCTTGATTGACCGGGATATAATTGGGAGGTTCCGGGGGCGGTACCAACCAGTTCCCACCGTAACGGGTCTCGGGTCACTCCTCAGAAGATGTTCGGAACTTTCTCGAAGGAAAGCTCGTAACAGAGGATGTGTGCCCGTTATTCGGAGCGACGGAGGGATATTTTTCTTCCAGCAGATAAACGATTTGGCAGGGTCCGCTCCCTAAAATCAGGTCTCTTCGGATGCGACGGGAATTATGAAAGCTTGGAAAAAGATTGCAATTGGTGTCGGGATCCTGGTTCTGGTTGTAGGGATTATCGGCTTCACCGTTCACCAAAGCCAGAAGAACGTGGTTACGGTGCAGACCGGCAAAGTGCAACGTCAGGATCTGGCAACTGTGGTGAGCGCATCCGGCGAAATCAAGCCGAAGACCTACGTGAACATTGGCGCGAATGCCTATGGAAAGATCACCCACCTGTATGTGAAGGAGGGGGATCATGTAAAGAAGGGTCAATTGCTGGCGCAGATCGATAACGTGCAGTCGGCGGCAGATCTGAGCGCGAACCAAGCTGCGCTGCAGGCCGCGGAGACCGATGCACTAGCGGCCGATGCGGGACTGAAGACCTCACAAGCCGACTTGCTCCGCGCACAGGCAGACTATGATCGGAACAAACTCGATTGGGATCGGGCACAGAGTCTTTACAAAGATGGACTGATTTCGAAGTCGGATTTCGACAGCCGGAAAAACGCATGGGCCACAGCGGGCGCCGGACTGACGCAGGCGCAAGCACGCGTGACGCAGGCGAATGCGCAGAAAGATTCGGCAGACAAGCATGTGTCACAGGCTCACGCTAACCTCGCTCGGGTGAGTGACGTGCTGCAGAAGACGACTTATACCGCTCCGTATGACGGAGTGGTCACGAACCTTCCGGTCCGCGAGGGCGAATCGGTGGTCATCGGAATCCAGAACGCGCAAGGCAGCACGTTGATGACTCTCGCCGATATGTCGGTGATTACGGCTGAAGTAAAAGTCGACGAGACCGATATCGTGAATGTGAAGCTGGGACAACCGGCGGAGGTCATGATCGACGCTATCCCGAAGAAGGTCTTTCACGGAACGGTGTCGGAGATTGGAGATAACGCCATCGTACGCTCGAGCGGTGTCTCTACTTCACAGCAGGCGACCGCCAGCGAAGAGGCGAAGGATTTCAAGGTAGTCGTTACCTTAACCGACGCACCACAGGATTTGCGGCCCGGATTGTCGAGCACGGCGAAGATCACGACCGCGACGCGCAGCAACGTGATTTCGGTGCCGATTCAGGCGCTTACGCTGAGGACGAAGCAGCAGATTGAGGCTCAGAATAATCCGCCGGGATCGGTGCATGCCGCCGAACCAGTTGTAAAGGAAACCGCATCCAAGTCGAAGAAAGATGACGAAGTGCAAGGCGTGTTCATCATCCGGAACAAGAAGGCTATGTTTGTCCCGGTGACTACGGGAATAACGGGCACGACCGACATGGAAGTGCTGGATGGGCTGAAAGAAGGTGACGAGGTGATCACGGGCAGCTACAAGGTTTTGCGAACTCTGAAGCCCGGGAGCAGCGTCAAGATCGACAATACGAGCCCGAAGAAAGAGGAAGAATCGTCGTAACGGAAACGGGGCTGAAACGTCCAACGGGAAAACGCAGTTCCAGGGTCTCAGAACCGGAGTCCGAAACAGAAGAAGCTG
Source organism: Candidatus Eiseniibacteriota bacterium (assembly GCA_035500795.1). Classification (GTDB taxonomy): domain Bacteria; phylum Acidobacteriota; class Terriglobia; order Terriglobales; family Acidobacteriaceae; genus Sulfotelmatobacter. The sequence continues at coordinate 8,541 of DATJWZ010000893.1, forward strand.
AAGCCAAAAGATCGGAGAGGTCAGTGGCATCGGACCAGGAGAAAAACATGGCAACCGCAGAAGTCATCAGTATGCCGAATAGCACAATTCCGAACCCCATTGAAGTCGCGCCGCCGGAATCGTGCATGATTGCGGCCGAGGACCTTTGGAAGACCTATGATATGGGATCGGAGCAGCAGGTGCATGCATTGCGCGGCGTGAACCTGCGGATTCAGCGGAATGAGTATGTCGCTATCATGGGGCCCTCTGGTTCGGGAAAATCGACTTTGATGAACCTGATTGGCTGCCTGGATACTCCGTCGCAAGGCAAGTACTGGCTGAACGGGCAACTGGTCAGCGAGCTCGATGACGATGAACTGGCACGCATTCGGAATAAGGAAATCGGATTCGTGTTCCAGACGTTCAACCTCCTGGCTCGCGCTACAGCTCTGCACAATGTGGAGCTGCCGTTGATTTACGCCGGCATACCTACCGAAGAGCGCAACGAACGGGCACGCCAGTCACTGGAAGCCGTCGGCATGGGCTCACGCATGATGCACAAGCCGAACGAGCTCTCCGGCGGGCAGCGCCAGCGCGTCGCCATTGCCCGCGCGCTGGTGAATAAACCGTCGATCATCCTGGCCGACGAGCCGACCGGAAACCTCGATTCTCAAACCGGTGTGGAGATCATGGCGTTGTTCGACCGCCTGCAGCGCGAGGGGAACACGATCATTCTGGTCACGCATGAGCATGACATTGCCGAGTACGCGCACCGAGTGATCCACATCAAAGACGGCGTGATTGCCAGCGACCAGCGGAGCAAGAACGCGGCAAACTGAGAGAACGCTTCGAAATTGGAAACGCCCGGTTCGCCGGGCGTTTTCTCTTGCATCTCAGTTGCTTTGCGTCATGATCTCTTTTGGCCCGCTACAATTATTATTTCCGCCCATCGGCCTCCGCCCGGGGAACTTAGTCTGAGTACGGTGCCCAATTGGCCTTGCCGCCATAGCGTTGCCGAGTACGCGCAGCGCGTGATCCGCATTAAAGACGCTGTGATTGGCAAACGAACGATACCGCAAATAGCTCGAAATTAAACTCAGTATCGCAACCTGGCCAGAGGCCGGCGGTTCAGCTTTGGGAGAACCTTCGCAATATGTCGGATACCCTACCGACAGGGAGCAATTCTCTACGCTATTTTCAATCAACGTTTCTGTTCATTTCTCTCACCCGAATGAACATCTTTCCATAGCAGTTGGACGGCTGCACGTCATTGCAGAGAGGCAAGTTGCGCTCGGCTCGCGCGGAAAGGCTAGCATGCGGAAAGAGGAGATTGCACAGATGGAAAATCTGTGCCGCTTGATCGCTGTGGAGAAGGACCCAAAGAAGTTCAATGAACTGGTTGCGGCGCTGAATGACCTGTTCGAGGACAAAAATAAGAGGCTGGAAGAATCCGGGTCCTCGAAACAGGAGCCATGAGCTTTGCGAAGCCAGGCTTTTTCAGCAACCCATGGCGGCACGTGCCATTTTCAACTGCCTGAGGCTGCCGAGTCCGCAAACTTGGCGGGGACGAGTGTAGTTACGAGCTCTGCCAGAACCACCCTGTCGCGTCCCGCCGTCTTTGCGCGATAGAGCGCTGCGTCGGCAGCCTGGAGAATTTCTTGCTCCGTCGTTCCGTGTTGTGGCAGTGCGGCAACTCCAATGGATGCGGTCACCACGCCAAGCGAACGGCCCTGATGCATGATGACAATTTCGCGGAGCCGGGCGCGAATGGCTTCGGCGCGAAGTCCAGCAACCCGCAGATCGGCGGTCGGCAGGACGACCACAAATTCCTCGCCTCCATAGCGGCAAACGAAATCTTCGGCTCGAATGCTGCGAACGAGAAAGGATGCGGTCTCGCGCAAGACGGCGTCCCCGGCTTCGTGGCCGTAAGTATCGTTGAACTTTTTGAAGTGATCGAGATCGAGCATGAGGATGCCGAGAGGCTGCTCGGCACGCGCCGCGCGGCGTATTTCGCGATCAAGCATTTCGGCCAGATAACGGCGGTTATAGAGACCGGTTAACGGATCCCGCATCGATTGCGCCCGGAGGGCATCGCGTAATCGGATATTCGCAACGGACAATCCAATCTGAGCGGCGAAGGTGGTTTTGAAAGATAACTCGGCCTCTCCCAATTCAGGATCTTCGTCGGTAGCCTGGATGTGCAGAATGCCGAGCGCTTCCCCCTGGGCAAGTATCGGCACACAGAGAAACGTGCCCGTGATTCCAGCCGCGTGATTGCAGCGCGCGGTGATGTCGCCGGCGCGAACGAGATGAGGATGCCCGGTGCGCAGGGCCCAGCACGAGTCGGGTTCGAAGGATTGAAATGGCAATTGGCATTCATGCCACTGTCCGGCGATCTCAAGCTGATTGCGGGAAGAATCGAACAAAGCAATAGCTCCGCGCCGCGAGGGGAAAATCTTTGGTGCGAAACCGAGAGCGGCGGTGAAGACTTCTTCGCGTGTTTGACAACTCTGCAGAAGCTCACCCATTTTCGCGAGAAGAGCCGAACGGTCGGATCTTCTCTTCAAGGAACGCATCATTTTGGCGGTTTGCTCATCCAGCTTGCGCCGCGCCAAATCCCTTTCCAACATCTCCTTTTGAAGGCGGGCATTCGTTTCGGCCAGTTCTTCGGTGCGGTCCTTGATCTGTTGCTCGAGATTCTGTTGATAAAGCTTCTGCTCTTCGATATCGGTACAGGTACCAAACCACTGCTGGATAACGCCCTGGTCGTCTCGCACGGGGACAGCGCGATCGAGATACCAGCGATATCCTCGGGTTGCATCGTTAAGTCGGTATTCGAATTCAAGCGTGTCGCCGGTGCGGACACAGCTTCCCCACCGCTCGGTTAAAGCGTCGCGATCATCGGGATGGATGGATTCCATCCATCCGGAGCCTGCCGCCTGACTCGGAGTGCTTCCTGTCATTTCGTACCAGTGCCGGTTGATGTAGGTGGTCTGACCATTTCCGTCGGCGATCCAAACAATGTTGGGTATGGCCTCGGCAAGGTTGTTGAAGAAGGTCTCCCGCTTGCGAGCTTTAGCAACCCTTTCGTTTCGCAGCGAAAATAGGCGGCCGAGAGTGGCAGTCAGAATCGTTCCGGAAAGCACCAGGAGGCAAGCACCGGCAACACCTGCAAGGTGCGCAAAGGGCCGAGCGAATGTGTGTCCAACTGCAACTTCAGCATGGGGAGGAAATCGAACAGTGCGCAGCGTTTCCAGCACCCACATCACAATCGCTGCGCCTGTGATGAAACTGGTCACAAGTCGCCGCCAGGCGCTTAGCGGCTGTGAGCGAACGACGCCGACATCGAGAACCACAACCAGTAAGTAAATGAATACAGCCAGAACCGCGGAAGCAGCCATCAGATCCCAGCGCAATAGCAATGATGCGACCATGCGAAGCGATCGCAAGCACAGGAACGGTACGGCCGTCCCAGGCACCGCGACAAGACAACTTATGACGAAAGCGCGGGGTACGCTCTCGCGCTCTCGCGTGGCAGCGAAGATGCTGAACGTCACTGCGAAGATTGCGGCGAGCAACGCCAGCAGCAAAGTGGGATAGTGATAACGAACCGGTATAGGCTGTTGAAACGCACAAATAGTAAGGTCGATCGCACCAAATAGACCAACGCCACAAGCGGGCCCGCCAAGCAGAATCCAACCCATGCGTGCGCGATTTTGAGTAGCGCGAGCCCGCTCGGCAACTTCGAATCCCGCGTAAGGCATCAGCACCGCTACGAAGAGCGACAGAGCCAGGAGGCGGAAATCGTAGGTACCTGCAAAGGAAGCGAACTCGGAACTCATGCGCTCCCCCGAGGCTTCCACAAGCAGACGTGTTCGCCGAAACGTAGCATTACCTTTCATCCATCGGCAGAAACCGTGAAATACTTGCGAGCTCAATATTCAAGGGAAACTGAGTTGGCGGGAAAGGGCGCAGAAATAAAAGCCTCTCACGTGGAGAGGCTTGAATGACCTGATGAGTTGAGATCGCCTTAGGGCGTGGTGCTCATATCCTTCACGGTCGCTTCGTCGGAGGGGGTTCCGTGACCTGCGACGAAGAAGTTGTGATCGTACATGTTGCGGTACATGCGTCCCGCAATTTCGGCGGCTTTCGGGCCGAAGGTCGGACGTCCGCCTTGGAGGAAGATCACGACGACGACGCGTCCCACACTGGTGTTGGCGTAAGACGCGAACCATCCGAAGCGGGTGCCTTCGTGGGAGCAGGTACCGGTCTTGCCGAGGATCTCTTCTTCGTTGAAATTCAGCCGGAGGCTACGGGCAGTGCCATATTGGACCGCGCCGGCCATACCATCGGAAAGTTCAGGGATCACAGGAGCGATATCGAGCTGGCGCTTCACCCGCGGCTGGAAACCGGCAACCTCTTCCGGAGTTGTCGGATGCTGCAGGTAGTAGAGCGTGCCGCCATTGGCGATTGCCGAGACCATCGCGCCGAGCTGCAGCGGGGTCATGGAAACGCCTTCTCCGAAGGAGCACATCTTGCCGACGCCGCCAAGCTTTTCAGGAATTACCGCTTCCGGATATTCGCCAAGTTGTTCGCCCGGGATGTCATATCCAGCGAGTTCACCGAGACCATACTCATGAGCGTAGTAGGCGACCTTCTCGAATCCGAGCTTGCGTCCGAGAGCCTCAAAGTAGGCGTTGTTGGAATGCGCCAGCGCCGTGGTGAGATTCATCTTGTAACGGCCGCCGAGAGAAACCGGAGTGTCTTTCGAGATCAGGCCTTCGCTGAGAGCGGCAAGAGCGACAGAAAGCTTAATGGTTGAGCAGGGCTGCGCACCACTGGAGAGCGCGAGCTTCTGATTCACCATCGCCAGAACACGGCCGCTGGTGGGCTCGATGGCGACAACCGTACCGTTCATGTTGCCGAGAGCGTCAATGGCGGCGCGGCGGACAACCGGATCTTCACCGGTTGTGATATCGCCGGCGGTGAGGTCGTCTTGAACAAACGAGCTCATGTGGAAGCGCTCGTAATAGTGGTGACGGCGGCGGGTCGTAGCGGAAACTGGAATCGGCTTGGCGCTGCGGCTACGGGCCAGATGATGGTAGCGGCGGCGGGTGCGTGCCGTTTCGTTGACCTTTTGGGATTTCGATTTCGTGGGTGTGTGCGTGTTGATGTGGGCTGCCCAGCTCATGCCAGCCAGAGGCAGACATGCGCACAAAGCAAAAACGAGACGAAGATGGCTTCCCCTAAACATCTGCTGAATTAGCTCCCCTGGATGCTGAATACTTCGGTGCACGCTTGCTGCCAGCCGCTGGTAATCCGGCACCATCGATGGACTGCGCTGATAGTAAGGCACTTACCAT
>DATJWZ010000894.1:0-1147 GCA_035500795.1 Candidatus Eiseniibacteriota bacterium
CTTGGGTTATGAACGATGAAGGCCAGGAGGTGAGAGTGGACTTCAGGCATCCTGCCCTAAACGGTTTGCTGCGTGTTCTTGGTCACGACCCTTAGCGTGAGAGATTCCTTGAGGATGGCAAGGCCGTCCCGAACCCACGGCGCACACCGCTTCGAGGAGGCTCAAGGCAGGCCGTGGGCCACTGGCAGTCGGGTCTGAGTTTGCACCGCATTTTCTGAGACAAGCACTAGGCTTTTACGCCCAGGACGTTGAGCTGTTCCTCGATCTCCTTTAACGCGCGTTCTTCCGATGCGCCGGCAGGTTGATCAAGACCCCTTGTGTGCGTGATCCTAATTCTCAGGATATCCTCCGGCTGGAGGTGTCTTCTGGTGTCAAGAATGACGGTTGAGAAGAGCGGAATAACTTCAATTGAGCAGTGATCGCTTGTGTGAAGCAGAACTGTCTCCACCATCTTCTGTAGCGTCGTGTAGGCGAGTACGTAGTCAGGGGAAGGTTCCGGCTCGAGGCTAGCTTTGATGCCGTAGACGTCGATGTCAAAGCCAGCCTGTATCCTTCGTGTGGCGGCCGGGGCTCCCTTTGGCCGTTCCTCCCGCACGACGTAGTATGGGCTTACCCCGTAGAAAGCATGGCGCTGCTGAATTACTTGGCAGACATTCTCAGACATAGTTGTAAGTACCTCGCTAACTGCGCGAACCGTGCGGGTCGATTACGGATCACCCGACGTCACGGGTTCGCCTTGGCGCTCGGGCCCGTGACACCACGCGAGACGCCTAATACGATCAGCCTTGGCTAACAATGCCGGGAACCTTAAGCAGCGGTGCGGCCTCTTTTCCACTTGCCGTTCCGAGTTAGAGGCAGATGCAGCCGCTCGCAGACATCCAACGTGTACGCGTCCTCCGCAATGAACTTCGCTCCGAGCCGGGCGAAAAGCGCCAGCGCAGCTTCGCCGGCGGAATCGACGAAGGTGACTTCCGTTAGGTCAACGACGAGCCCCTTTTTGGTGTCCCAGCGCGTCACCTGGATCAGAGCGTTCTCTGCGCCATCGCCGGTGAATCGGCCTTCCAATCTGACGATCAGGGCGTTCGCGAAATCTTGCAATTCGACGCGTAGCATGTTCTCACCCCAAATGCGCACTACAGGTGTGCAG
>DATJWZ010000895.1:0-5793 GCA_035500795.1 Candidatus Eiseniibacteriota bacterium
TCCATTCCTTGACTTCACTTCTTCACGGGCACGATAATGAAAAGTTCTTTTGTCATTGTCGAACTTTTAAGGAGCTTCTGTGGCGTCAGCCAGTTCTTCTGCTCCCGCTTTAGCGCATGGTGTGGCTCCGTTGCGGGCCGGCCAAGGAATTTCGTTTGTGTTGCGCAGGCTGCATTCGCTGACTGGCATTATCCCGGTCGGTGCTTTCCTGTTCGAGCACATTCTGATTTCGAACTCGACTGCCATTGGCGCGAACGGTCCGGCGGCTTATACGCGGCAAGTCACTTTTCTGGGAAATCTTCCGCTAGTTTTCTTTCTGGAGTTGTTTGGGATCTGGCTGCCGATCGCGTACCACGCCCTCTACGGCTTCTATATTTGGTACAGCGGCGAGTCGAACACGGGGGCGTATCCCTGGACCGGCAACCGGATGTACACCTTGCAGCGCTGGACTGGAGGAATCGCCTTCATCTATATCGTGTGGCACGTGTACACGATGCGGTTCGCGGGTGCCGACCTCCATGTGAACCCCGATCTTTCTTTTGGCAAAGTGCAGCATGAGGTGTTTCAGACGTCGCTGTTCCTTTTCTATGTGATCGGATTGGTCGCCGCTTCGTGGCATTTCGCGTACGGAATTTGGCTTTTCTGCGCAAAATGGGGCATCGTCACCGGAGAAAGGGCACAGAAACGGCTCCTTGTGCTTTGCGCGGCGTTCTTTTTTGTTTTGACCGGTGTAGGGTTGGCCAGCCTGGCTTCGTTCCGGTCGCGTCCTCAGCTACCGTTTGACACTGGCACAGTCAACGATCGGAATATCACGCAAATCCGGTAAAGGAATTTATGTCAGCGGCTCCAAGAATCATTGTGATCGGTGGTGGACTGGCGGGGCTCTCCGCCGTTATCAAGATTGCCGAGATGGGTGGGCAGGTCGATCTGTTCTCGATCGTCCCGGTGAAGCGTTCGCACTCGGTGTGCGCGCAGGGCGGCATCAATGCGGCGAAAAATTTGAAGGGCGAAGGCGATTCGACCTGGAAGCATTTTGACGACACGGTCTACGGCGGCGACTTCCTGGGCAATCAGCCTCCCATCAAAGACATGTGCGAGGCGGCGCCTGGGATCATTGATCTGCTCGACCGCATGGGTGTGCCGTTCAACCGCACTCCTGAGGGCTTGTTGGATTTTCGGCGTTTCGGCGGGACGTTATACAACCGCACGGCATTTGCCGGAGCTACAACCGGTCAGCAGCTTCTTTACGCGCTCGACGAGCAGGTTCGGCGGTATGAGTCTGAGGGCAAAGTGAAGAAGTTCGAGCATTGGGAGTTTTTGTCGGCAGTGCTCGATGGGAATAAGGTGTGCCGTGGAATCTGCGCGATTGATTTGCGAACCATGGAAGTGCGCACGTTCCCAGCCGACGCAATCATCATCGCGACGGGAGGCATCGGCGCTATTTTCGGCAAGTCGACCAACTCAGTGGTCTGCACCGGATCGGCGCAATCCGCTCTTTATCAGCAAGGTTGCTTCTACGCGAACGGTGAATTCATTCAGGTTCATCCGACATCCATTCCAGGCGAAGACAAGCTGCGGCTGATGTCGGAATCGGCGCGCGGCGAGGGCGGACGCGTATGGGTGCCGAAGACTCCCGGCGACAAGCGCGATCCGAAGTCGATTCCTGCGAGCGAGCGGTGGTACTTCCTGGAAGAGTGGTATCCGAAGTACGGTAACCTCGTGCCGCGCGATGTGGCTACGCGAGCCATCTTCAAGGTTGTCTACGAGCACAACCTCGGGATCGATGGCAAGCCGATGGTCTATCTCGACCTGACGCATATCGACCGCAAGATTCTCGACCGCAAGTTGGAAGGCATCCTGGAGATCTACGAGAAGTTTGTGGGCGACGATCCACGCGATACGCCGATGAAGATTTTCCCCGGAATGCACTACACAATGGGCGGTCTGTGGGTTGACTACAAACAAGCGACGAATATCGCGGGAGTGTTCGCTGCCGGTGAATGCGAATTCCAGTATCACGGCGCGAATCGGCTGGGGGCAAATTCGCTAGTATCGTGCATCTTTGGCGGAGGAGTAGCAGGCCCTGCTGCTGTGAACTATGCACGCGGCCTTCGGGCGACAACCGACGGCAATGGCCACTTCGCCGCTGAGCAGAAAAAGCAGGAAGAAAACAATGCCTTGCTCATCAAGAACGACGGAAACGAGAATCCGGTCAAGCTGTGGCGTGAACTTGGCGAACTGATGACTAAGGATTGCACGGTGATCCGCTACAACAAGAATCTCGTCCAGACCGACGCAAAGCTGGTCGAGATGCTCGAGCGCTATCGCAAGGTCAATCTGAGCGACAAGACGCAGTGGGCGAATACAACGGTCGTATTTGCTCGTCAGCTTTACAACATGCTGCAGTTGGCTCGGGTGATTGCACAGGGCGCGCGAATGCGGGATGAATCGCGCGGGGCGCATTACAAGCCGGACTTCCCTGAACGCGACGACAAGAACTGGATGAAGACAACGAAGGCGTATTTCGCTCCGGACGCGGATGAGCCGCGGTTCGAGTTCGAGCCGGTGGATGCTTCGTTGATTCCGCCCCGGCCCAGGAAGTATTAGAGATTGTGGTTGTGCCCAATGAAGAGCTGGATCGGCTGATTTACACGGCGATTCAGGGCAAACATCTGTTGCGGTTTGAATACAAGAGCAAAGAACGAATCATCGAACCACATGATTTTGGTGTTCAGAAAGGCTCTGTCCGTTTACTTGGCTGGCAGGTTGGAGGCAAAAGCAGCGGTCGTATTCCAGGATGGCGGTGGTTTGATGTTGCAGACATCCGAGAATGCAGGACGCTCGATCAACAATTCGCAGGAAATCGAGAAGTGAGCACCAGGCACCATCGTTGGGATGAGGTCTTTATTCGCGTAAGGCTGCCCGATGATTCGGCGGCTTAGAACCGGGGAAGGCTACGAGTTTCATACTGGACGATCAATGGCTGAAAAAACCGTCATTCTAAAAATCAAGCGTCAAGCGACTCCGACCTCCAAGTCCCACTGGGAGGAGTTCTCAGTTCCTTACCGGCCGAACATGAACGTAATTTCGGCACTGATGGACATTGCCGCGGATCCGGTTACGCGCGACGGGAAGGCGACGACTCCCATTACCTACGACTCGAACTGTCTCGAAGAGGTTTGCGGATCGTGCGCCATGCTGATCAACGGCAAGGCTCGCATGGCGTGCTCGGCGTTGATCGATCATCTGGAACAGCCGATCCGGCTCGAGCCGTTTTCGAAGTTTCCGGTGGTCCGCGATCTGGCTACAGATCGCGGCGTCATCTTTGAAAATCTCAAGGCAGTAAAGGCTTGGGTTCCGATCGACGGCACCTACGATCTGGGTTCCGGCCCGCGTATGACTGCTGAAGAGCAGGAATCCGCTTATCCGCTGTCACGCTGCATTTCCTGCTGCTGCTGCATGGAGGCGTGCCCTCAATTCAACGAGGATACGGACTTCGTCGGTGCTGCAACCATCTCGCAGGTGCGACTCTTTAACACGCACCCGACGGGAAAGGCTCTGAAACGGGAGCGTTTGGCTGCTTTGATGGGTGACGGTGGCATCCAGGAATGCGGCTACGCCCAGAACTGCGTTGAGGTCTGCCCCAAGGACATTCCGCTGACGAAGTCGATTTCCGAAGTTGGCGGCCAGGTCATGAAACAGGCGCTGGGTGACCTTTTACGGCGCTGATTTTTGTCATTTGTTGTCCAACCGACGGAACCGCGGCGACATCTCATTCGCGCCAAGTGACTGGTGCCTTGGCACATCCCGTGATTTCTTGCACCGATCGCAAACGGTCCTTCACTTGCCGATATAACGCTTAGCTCTTTGCTCTTGCGGGGTCGGTAACCAAGCGGTTTGGGTACGGACGTAACAGTCCAAGGAGCGTCTTTGATTGGACGACTTGACAGCATCCTTTAAAATAGCCGCACTCGCGCGGAGAAATTGTGGCAGGAGTGCTGTAAGTTCCAAACGGAACCATACGTGAGACAGACCATTCGACTTCAATTCGCGGCGGTGATACTTCTGGCGATGGTTTGCGGTGGGATGTCGGGCCGTGCCTTCGCCGTGCGTCGCGCGGTCTCACAGCATTCGCGCCATCGTCATTTCCGCTGGCTATGGCACCCGATGTTCCGGCCGTCGCATGAATCACTGCTGCTGCAGAACGCTGAAGTGGATCGTCTAAATCTTCCGCGCATTCAGGACGATACTGAACTAGAAGCGCTCAAGGCCGATGGTTCTCTGGTCGCGATTCTGCCAAGCCAATCGCTGCGTATTGAACACTCGCTGGATCCCTCGCGTCGTTATTGCCGTCCGTGGACGCTGAACTTCGTCAACGATCTGAGCCAGGCTTACTACAACCGGTTCCATGAACAGATTCAATTGAACTCGGCAGTGCGTACGGTTAAAGTGCAGCGCAAACTGCGACGCCATAACCGCAATGCAGCACCGTGGGAAGGCGAAACCGCTTCGTCGCATCTGGCGGGGTTGACCGTAGATCTGCAACGGCGGGGCCTGAACAAAGAACAGATCCGCTGGATGGAGCACTACCTTTTCTATATGAAGTCGGTCGGACTGGTAGAACCGGAAGAGGAGCGCCGGCACTGGTGCTTCCATATCATGGTGAGCGGCCGTTACGACGAGTGGCGTGAGACCCAGAGCATCATTCCCATCGAGCATCAGGATGAGGAGAAGCCCGCAACGCCCAGCACCGAAGTTGCCATGGGCAGTGGGAAATAACCAAAACCTGAGCTTCAAAGTTGCTACGTTCTTCAGTAGCGCTGCCTTTTCCGATTTCCTTTACGATTCGCCTTCTTTTAGGATTTCCCTCTTATGATCGTGTTGATGGCGGGCCTGCCTGGCACGGGCAAAACGACACTCGCGACGGAGCTGGCGGCGAAGATTGGCGGTCGCGTTTTGAGCAAAGACGAGTTTCGTCACGCGATCTTTCAAGCTGAGGAAGTGGAATACTCTTCGCGTCAAGATGATTTTTGTTCCCAACTCATGCTTCAGACAGCCGACTACCTGTTCGGCCGCAATCTGAAGAAGACCATCTTTCTCGATGGACGGCCTTTCTCGCGGCGATACCAGATCGAAAACGTCTTAACGTTTGCCAACAGACTGAACCAGCCGTGGAGGATTCTGGAGTGTGTCTGTCCGGACGAGATTGTGCAGCGGCGGTTGGAGCCGGACACTGCAGCTGGACATCACCCGGCCGGCAACCGTGATTTTGCATTGTATCTGCACGTTAGGGCTCGGTTTGAAGCGATTACGTTTTCAAAGTTGGTGATCGACACATCGCAGGATTTAGAGCAATGCGTACGCCGGGCGTTGCCTCATATCAGCAACTGAACCGCAATAAACATTTGTCATTTCAAATAGCCGCGTTGCAACGAAACTGCTGTCGCCGCCAGCATCGACGGTCCAAGCCAACAGCAACCTTATGACTAACTTCCTTTGTTGATCATGCCTGCTCGCGATTACAATCGATTCCCTGCCCACTCTCTCCCGGGCTTAACCTATGACGAACAGAATTTTATTTGTTGTTGTACTGCTATGTTCGCTTGCCATTGCACAGACCCCTGATAAGCCTAGTGACGTGGTCAGTGCCAAAGCCCGCGCGATTCAGGATTCGGCAATTGTTGTCGACACTCATGCCGACACGCCGCAGAGGTTTCTCGATGAGGGCTTCGACATTGGCTCGACCGATCCCAATGACAAGGGCCACATCAGCCTTGACAAGGCCAAACGCGG
>DATJWZ010000896.1:0-3862 GCA_035500795.1 Candidatus Eiseniibacteriota bacterium
GCTCTTCAGGCCCTCCTGAAGAATTTGCCATTTCTCTTCGGGGGTTCGATCTACTCGTGGTTTCCTGCTCATCCTGCCTCCTGTGTGGAGGCCCTGAATCATACCGAATGCGGTAGTCCAATTTCAGCGGGGAGCACTACAAGTTCCACCCTCGAAGTGTGAACCACTAAAACGTTTGTAGTTGCGACACCGGCGACCCCCTCGGTGGATACCAAATCAGTATGAGTTATCTCACACTCGCCCATGCTGTTTCTTTCCATTTGCCAAACTCCAAGGCTAAGTTCTTCGCCATCGCTGGTCTTGTTACCGAGACGACCAACGCGGCTATCTTTTATGTTTTGAGGGAGTGCCAGCCTTATGTAGACCGAATCAAGCGGTTCGTTCGCAATCATATTAAAACCATACCACGTGCAACCCGCCGGCTTACTTTTGCACCCTCGAATACCATAGAAAGTTACTATTGGGTGCGGGCCGGGCAATAATGGTGCCAAATACTGAGCAAAGAAAGCGGTCAGGATGACTCCAGCAAATGCGCCAACAACCAGAAATAGCCAAGCTGACTTCCGGGCCTTCTTTTCTGCCGCTAACTTGTTTTGGTGGCTTCTTGACCAGTTATTCATCTAATGGCTGAAAGTCCATAGTAGTCCACTTAAAGATGTATGGGCAGCCCAGAAACTAGAGAATCTAGGGGCAGGAACGTGTGAAGAAATTGATGAGAGCCCACGGTCACGGACGTGTAGACTGCGGACCTAAAGGGGACAGACGGGAAGCATCCCAATTTCTAGAGCGGTCTGTGTGTTGGGTTTTGCTGCCGAGATGCAGTTCCTAGCCGATAGCTGCGGCCGCAGCCTCATTTTCGATCAAGCGGGTATTGACGAGATGGGGCACGGCGAGAAGGGATGCCCTGCTGAGCATCGTTTTCAGGTTCAACCAGCCCAGGCGCAGGGCGACAAACGGCACAGTCAGAAGAACGAAGCCCAAGAGGAGTGGTGAGCCCAGAACGAGTCTCTCGATGACCAGTTGCATGGAGCGGCCGTGAAAGGCTTCCATTTTTTCGCGCACCTGCCGATCGGAAATTGTCCCCAGAGCGCGTTGCCAGTCGGCGGACCAGTCGCTGCGAGCGCCGAGGCTTGCAAACTCGATCTCGGCCATGGTCATGCAAACGCGAAAGAACGTGAGCTGGTGCGCGTAGCGAATCGTTCCGTTCATGGACTGGCGCAGCAAGCGATAGGCCTCGTCGGCGAATCCGATGTTGCCGTCTGCCGCGAAGTCAAACAATTCGTCGCGCAGTGCGAACATTTTCTGGCGAAATGAATCGAGGCGCGCCTCCGCCCAAAATTTCAGCAGAACGAATGCAATAAGGAAGATACACAAACAGGATTCCACCAAAAGCGAGAGCGTCTTTGCGTCCATCATTCGTCTCCCTTTCTGGTTTCGCCGCGCGGCGTCAATTGGCTCGAGGTTCTCTGGGGATCGATGCGAAGCTCCAATTCCGTGATGCGGGCCGTGAGCCTTTGCCGGGTATTGCGGTGGAGTCCGCGCTCCCTGACGTATAGAGTAACCGAAATCCCGGATAGCGTCAGGCTTAGTTCCCAAACCACACTGACATTGGCGAGCAGGCGAACGGAAAGGTCCGCATACGATGACTGCCCCGCATAGGCGATAAAAGCCTGGGAAACAGCATGCGCAATGTAACCCAGGGCCAGCCACATCATGATGGCCCCGCCGTGGCGACGGAGCAGGACAAAAACCTGACCAAAGAACCAGCGAAATGCACTGACTTCCTTGTGGGGCGCGCTGGCAGACGCTTGTTTACCGGTGTGGTTAGTCATCGAGATGGCAATCTTTCGCGGAATGCTACTCCGGGCATCTCGGCGCGCCAAGCGAAAAATATGGACCGGGCAAGAGATCCATTCTTGGGACGAGTCCTGCGCGGTCTGCGCTTCTGCTTTCTAAAACGCGGGCCATGCTTGCCCTCTCCCCGGCTTTCGAATCTTCCAGCATTCGAACGGATACCACACAATTAACTATTGACTAAGTTACTACAGTCATGCTAGAATGGTTTGTGATAATTGCGCGGCAGAATGGCCGGAGTAGTCAGAGGAGAACTGGGACCGCGCGCAGCCTCTTTAGTGATTTTTACCGTTACACCGCTACACCCTGCCAACCACGCAATCGTGTTCCCCCGAGCCAGGCTGGCTCTCGCGTTGCGTTCCATTTTGGAATTTTGCGGGGCGCTTCTCGGGCGAAAGACGGTCGGCCGCTGGTGGTGGAGTGTCGGCAAGCTGCAGGAAGGAGTTTGCTAAGTCCTTTCACTATGTCTCTTACGCGAACCCCCCGGGTAGTGGGGGGTACGCGGGAGAAAACAGCTAAAGGCGACCGGCGATCACCGGTCAGCCGGTGCGGGAGGCTGGCTCTTGGACGCTGCTGTGAAGCCGCCGTAGGTCAGGTAAACGCCAAGGAGGAACGTCAGCGCCAGGCGGAAGTAGTACAGCCCCTCGGAATGCAGCGGCCCGAGGAAAATGCGGGACTCCACGCTCGCCGGGACGAGCAGGATCAGCACCGACTTGAGCAACGTGACCCAACCGATCAGCGTGACGACAATCGTCACGCCGCCGCCGTGCCAGAGGTTGTGTCCAAGGATCATGGCCAGTCCGGCGAACAGCGTGAACACGCCCACGACGAGCATGTCGGGCGCGTTCTGCACGAGCGCGGCGATTTCTTCCATGCTCTCGGTTTTGTGCAGGGCCAAGGAAAACGCCAGGATGAGGCAGTAGAGGCCAAGAAGTTTGCTGAGGAATATCGTGCGCGGCAACATTGTTACCTCCACGCGGAGCGAACACCTTCACACTATCACCATGTGGGTGGCGGCGCAGTTTCGCGGGCAGGGAGAATGGCCGAGGATTGGCGGTCGATGTTGTGGGCTGGAGTGTGGGAGCAAAACTCCCGCACTCCAAAGCGCGCTTCGGGCCCTGCGCCTTCGCGTCGGGCAAGCATCCGGCCGCTACAAAGGCGCGTTATCGCGCACGAGCTATCTTTGGGATTTTGGGCGGCGCGGATTTTTTCGGAGCTGGCGTGGCGAATCGCGAGGCACGAATCCCGGCAGCTGCAGGCGGATTGCTGCAGGCATCTTTCTGTGATTCAAGGAGATGCAGCGGTGGCTGAGGAAGCGTGTGGAAAAAGGAAGAATGGCTGTAACCAGGTGTTGACATTTACGCGCCCTATGCTAATCTCAATGAGTTCGTTGCAGGCCACTCTGCTGGACAGGGAGGCAGAACAAACGCTCTTTGACAACTGAATCGATGTGCCAGAATCTGTTCGACCTCATCTGTCGAGCCTAGTCTGCCGCAAGGTAGATAGAAACAGATGGGGATCTTTGAGTGATTTGAGCGACTAACAATTTTGCTTAGCAGGCTGGTCCCGGAAGTTTTTCCGGGATTTTTTATTGTCCGCCTTCGGGCGGGCAGTAGCCACCGTAAGGTGGTAAACGCTAAGCGACAGGCTTCAAACGAGAGTTTGATCCTGGCTCAGAACGAACGCTGGCGGCGTGCTTAACACATGCAAGTCGCGTGCGCAGTTCCGTAGCAATACGGGATGGGCGCACGGCGCACGGGTGCGTAACACGTGGGCAATCTGCCCTCTGATGGGGAATAACCCCGCGAAAGCGGGGCTAATACCGCATAAGATTCCTTGGACTTAGGTCCGAGGATTGAAAGCAGTAATGCGTCGGAGGAGGAGCCCGCGCCCGATTAGCTAGTTGGTGAGGTAATGGCTCACCAAGGCAATGATCGGTAGCTGGTCTGAGAGGATGATCAGCCACACTGGAACTGAGACACGGTCCAGACTCCTACGGGAGGCAGCA
>DATJWZ010000897.1:0-1765 GCA_035500795.1 Candidatus Eiseniibacteriota bacterium
CCAGTCGATATCCCAATAGACCGGGATCTCCGACCACAGCATCAAGCCCATCCGGTCAGCCAAGCGGATCTCGTTCTCGTTGTGGGGATAATGGGCAAGCCGCACGAAATTGCAGCCGAGATCTTTCGCCCAGCCAAGCAATGTGTGGGCATCTTCGGGACTAAAGGCGCGTCCCTCGCGAAAGGGAGCCTCTTCGTGCATAGAGATTCCACGCAGGAAAATGGGCTTGCCGTTCAGAAGAATTTTGGAGCCTTGCACCTCTATGGTTCGGAATCCGATCTCGTCGTGGACAGAATCGTCGCCGCTGGACAAAATTATGGTGTACAACTTTGGGTATTCGGGCGACCAGCGATCCACGTTTGCATGAAAGCGAAACGCCGCGTATCCCTTAGCATCGCTATTCAAACTCTCTTGAATACCCGCCTCGGCGATCTGAAGGCTGATCTTCTGCCCAGCCTGCCCTCCGTTCACTTGCACCCAGCCAGAAATCTGATCCTGCGAGCTGCGATCGAGTTGAATTGAGTAGTCCTGGATGAATTTGGGCGGCACTTCAATCAGCATTACATCGCGGGTGATTCCTCCATAGTTCCACCAGTCGAACCTTGCCGCTGGAATCCCGTCGGCACGCCGCGTGTTATTCACTTCCACGACGAGCGAATTCTCACCCTCTCGCAGTTCGGGGCCGCATTCGAAATTGAACGGGGTGAATCCGCCTTCGTGCTCTCCGAGTTTCTCGCCGTTGAGATAGACGGTTGCCTTATAGTTGACTGCGCCGAAGTAGACGAATGTGCGGATGCCCTCGCGTTTGTGGTAGCTGAAGGTTCTTCGGTACCACACCGGCCCCTCGTAGAACATCAACTGCTCGCGCTGCGTGTTCCAGTCTCCCGGAACATTGATCACCGGTGATGCGTCGAAGCTGTATTCAACGAGATCACTTTTATCTTTGGCCTTGGCATCGCGAAAGAATCCGGAACGGCCGTTGTCAAAAGGATCGACAATGATCCGCCAGGAACCATTCAAGCTGCTGGTTGTTCGTGCGGAGACGTTGGCAATCAGGGTGGAGGGGGCCGGAGAAGCGCAAGCCCATCCCACCAAGAACAGCACAAGCAGGTAGCGTTTCATGTTGACCTCGGCTGTCATCGTAGTAATGCTGACAGCGAGCGTCAAACTACAAACCGCACCAAGTCTCTGTATCCGCTGGAACTGTGCAGTTTTACAACTCTGTGACAACTGGCCGTGCGGTCGCGCCTAGGATTTTAATCACCGAGGGCCTTGGAGAAATTCGGGGCCCGACTCTCTCTCCGGCCAAACGGAAAGGGCGTGGCTCCTGGCCACGCCCGTTTTTTTATTCTGTGAATCCTAGCCAACCGTCACTGGAGCGGACTCCTCAACATTGGCCTCGCGCAGAAATTTCGCTGCTTCTTCGGGCGGCGTGGGATTGATGTAGAATCCGGTGCCCCACTCGAATCCAGCCGTCTTAGTCAGCTTGGGCATGAACTCGATGTGCCAATGATAGTGGTCGTTGGTTGGATCCTGAACTGGCGAACTGTGAATTACCAAGTTGTACGGCGGATTGTCGAGTACACGATCTGCACGTCCCAAGAGATTCTTCAACGCACGGGCAAGATTTTCGAACATGTGCGATGACGAGTTCTCGAATGCCGACTCGTGCTGCTTTGGCAAAATCCATGTCTCGAATGGAAAGCGCGGCGCGTATGGAGCCAGCGTCAGGAAGTCTTCATTCTCAGCAACGACCCGAGTGCCG
>DATJWZ010000898.1:0-19881 GCA_035500795.1 Candidatus Eiseniibacteriota bacterium
TGCTGTCCGCGCCAGGATTGGATCACGATCGTTTTCGGTAAGTCAGGACGCAGGATCTCGTCCCAACCCACCATGATCTTGTGATGTTTGGCCAGGATCTTCTCCAGATGCTCGTTGTAATAAGCCTGCAGGTCGGCATTCGTCTTCAGGCCATGTTTCTGCTTGAATTCTTGAATCTTCGGATTGGAGTCCCAGTACTTGCCATCCACCTCGTCGCCGCCGATGTGGAAGTATTGATCCGGGAATAGCTTTCCCATCTCCTCGACGAACTTGTCCATGAACTTGTATGTCTCTTCGCGAGTGGGATCCGTGACGGACGAATTGCCGCTTTCGTTTTCAAGAGTGAACGGACCCGGGTTGCTGGCCAGCTCTGGATATCCCAGGAACCACGAGCGGCTGTGCCCCGGCGTATCGAACTCGGGGATGACGCGGATTCCGCGGTCATGTGCGTAGGCGATCAGGTCGCGGATTTCGGCTTGCGTGTAGAACTTGCCTTCTGAGCCCATTCCGGTCAGCTTGGGGAACACCTTGCTCTCGGCGCGGAAACCCTGATCATCGGATAGGTGCCAGTGGAAGACGTTCATCTTGACGGCCGCCATGCCGTCGATGTTGCGCTTGAGCACATCCAGGGGGATGAAATGGCGGCTCACATCGATCATCAAGCCGCGCCACGGGAAGCGCGGCTGATCTTTTATGGTGACTGCTGGCGATGCGAATCCGCTGGGCCCGATCGTCACCAACTGCAAGAACGTTTGTAGACCATGAAGAGCGCCCAGCGTCGTTGGAGCCGTGATCTGTGCGCCTGAATCATTCACCGTCAACTGGTAAGACTCGTCTTCGCCGAGTTTCAGTACGGCTTCCATCGGCTTGTCGGCGCGAACCGTAAGCGTGGGCGAGGCACCATCTTTTGTCCGGAACGGAATTCCTGTCTGAATCGAGAGTTGTTTCGTGAAGCGTTGCACGCCGGCTTCGAGGGCGGGATCATGCGTGCCAATGATGACAACGGAGAAAGTCGGCGTGATCGCCAATTGTCCAGTTCCCTGCTGTACGCCGGCGGGTAACGGCATGAGGTTGAGTTGAGGTTGAGTCTGAGAGAAAGCGATCGTCGCGATAACGCAGAGCCCGATTAACGCAAAATGGCGCATGAGTCACCTGCAGGATAGAAGTCTGAACTCCCTATATTAAAACGTTTCAGTATACTCGCGGACGCAAGCCGAGTTTCATCGGATCTCTCAATTAATGTCCGCCGAGTTCTTTCACGATGCCGCTTACGAACTGCTTGGCGTCGCCGAAAAGCATCAACGTCTGGTCGAGGTAGTAGAGCGGGTTGTCGATGCCAGCGAATCCGGGATTCATGCTGCGCTTGATGACCATCACCGTATGCGCTTTGTCGACGTCGAGGATTGGCATGCCGAAAATTGGGCTCGACTGATCGGTGCGGGCTGCGGGATTTGTAACGTCGTTGGCGCCGATGATCAAGGCGACGTCGGTCTGTGGGAAGTCGCCGTTGATTTCGTCCATCTCGATCAGCCGGTCGTAAGGTATATCGGCTTCGGCGAGCAGCACGTTCATGTGGCCGGGCATGCGTCCTGCGACGGGATGAATGGCGAAACGGACATCCACGCCTTTTTTCGTCAGAACGTCGTAGAGTTCACGGACTTTGTGCTGTGCTTGGGCTACGGCCATGCCGTATCCGGGGACGACGACGACTTTATTCGCCGCCGCGAGAATCGACGCGGCTTCTTCCTGGGAGGCGCTGCGTACAACTCGCTCTTCCTTCGCCCCAGCCGCCGACGCTTGCACCTGGCCGAAAGCTCCGAACATCACATTCGTGAATGAGCGATTCATGGCCTTGCACATGATCACCGAGAGAATGAAGCCGGAAGATCCGTCGAGAGCGCCTGCAACAACCAGGACTTTGCTATTCAGAACAAAGCCGAGCAGAGCGGCCGAGAATCCAGCATAGGAGTTCAAGAGCGAAATGACGGTCGGCATGTCGGCGCCGCCGATAGGGGTAACGAGCAGAACGCCGAAAATCAGGGCGACAAGCACCATCAACGGGAACAACAGCGCGTGCCCCGGATTCACAACCAGTGCGACCGCGAGAGCAAGGGCTGCCCCGAGAACGGAGAGGCTCACGATGTTCTGTCCGCGGTAGACGATGGGTCGCCCCGGCAGTATTTCCTGGAGCTTTCCGGCGGCGATCAAGCTGCCCGTGAACGTCAGGGAGCCGATGATGACTTCGAGTGCGATCTCGCCCATCTGAAAACGCGTGACCGGCTCATTGCCGACGTAATATTCCGCGATGCCGATCATGGCCGCCGATAAGGCACCAAACGCATGGCTTAATGCGGTCCGCTGCGGCACAGCGGTCATATGAACCAGGCCAAGGGGAATGCCGACTCCGGCCCCAATGATCAGTGGGATCAGAATCCAGCGGTACGCCGTGACCTCGGGGTTAAAGAGGGTGGCGACAACGGCGAGTGCGGCCCCAATTTCTCCGGCAAGCACACCCATGCGTGCAGTCGTCGGAGAACTCAGGAGTTTCAAAGAAAGAACGAACAGGATAACCGCGGCGATGTAGGCAAAGTCGAGGTATTGCTGCAGGGCGTCCGCGTTCATGATTGTTTCGACCTGCCGGACTTGAACATACGCAGCATGCGATCTGTGATAACGAATCCGCCCACCATGTTGCTGAACGAAGCCGCCACCGCAATCGCACCGAGGATTGTGGTGAGCCGCGTCTCATGACGACCGGCGATGATGATGGCCGCGACCACTACGATTGCGTCCAATGCGTTCGTCAATGACATTAGCGGTGTGTGCAGCAATGGCGAGACGCGCTTGATCACCTCAAATCCGACGAATCCGGCGAGGATGAACACATAGAGGTTAGAAATGAAATCTGCTGGCATGTTTTCCTCTGCACCTGTTTCTTAATCCGGTCCTGCACCCACGAATCGTGAATTGAGCAGCTCGTAGGCTACTAACTCTTCGCTGCGAGAGCCGGGAGTTTCAAGAACTCCCTCACACGCGCATTCACGATTTCACCATTATGCGTGACAAGCGTTTCCCGCGTGATTTCGTCCTGCATATTCATCGGCAACTTACCTTCTTTTCCCATGTACGTCAGGTAGGTCATCAGGTTGCGCGCGTACATCTGGCTGGCATGGAACGGAGTTGTGCTGGCCAAGTTAATCGTGCCGATAATCGTTACTCCATTGACATCGATCGTCTCTTCCATGCGCGTCAGTTCACAGTTACCGCCGCGCTCTGCAGCGAGATCGACGATAACTGAACCCGGCGCCATCCCTTTGACCATGTCGGCGGTGATCAGCACAGGAGCTTTTTTTCCGGGAATGACTGCGGTAGTGATGACCACGTCGCTTTCCGCCACAACCTTGGTCAGTAGTTCACGCTGACGCGCATAGAAACTCTCATCTTGAGCGGTGCCGTAGCCGCGGGCATCTTGCGCATTCTGAGCTTCGATCGGAAGTTCGACGAAGCGTCCACCTAAGCTTTGGACCTGCTCTTTTGAGGCTGGGCGCATGTCATAGGCAGATGCCACTGCCCCCAAGCGGCGGGCCGTCGATATTGCCTGCAGCCCCGCTACGCCGGCTCCAATGATGAATACTCGGGCAGGAGTGATCGTTCCGGCGGCAGTGGTCATCATCGGGAAAATACGAGGGGATGTCTCGGCGGCGAGCAGCACGGCTTTATAGCCAGCAACGGTAGCCATGGACGAAAGAGCGTCCATACTCTGCGCTCGCGTAATGCGCGGCATGAGTTCGACCGAGAAGGCGCTGACATCCGCGTGCGCGATCTGCTGCATTACCTCTGCGGTGCCGAACGGACGCAAAAACCCTACCAGCACTTGCCCACGCTTGTAGAGTGGCACATCATCCTTGCCGTTCTTGTCATTGGATCCATAGCACAGCACTTGGACAATAATGTCGGCAGCACCGAAGACGGCTGGGCGGTCGGGAAGGATTTTTGCCCCTTTTTCGACGTAGGCGGCATCAGGATATCCCGCCTCGGCGCCTGCTCCAGCTTGAACGGCGACCTCGAATCCTGCTTTGGTGAGATTGGGAATGACTGCGGGAACGAGGGCAACTCGACGTTCCCCGGGATAGCTTTCTTTCGGAACTCCGACGATCACGCGGCTCTCGTCCTTTCCGTGGCCGACCACCGTTCCCCGGCCCCGGGATCAACAAGTGCTGCTCCGGGTCGAAATCCTTTCATGGGGCAGCTGCGTATCAGTGACGTCTGTCACAGGATGCGCGAACTGAAAACAGTAACAGATTGACCCGTATCACTGGAAGCGCCTGCTCTGAGAGTCATGTCACATGCGGGACACGCAGAAGCCCTAGAACGTAACCCGCAGCGCGAACTGCACAACGCGCGGCATGTGAGCGCCCGTCGAGTACATGAAATTCGTAGTGTCTACGTAGGGATTCACTCCGGTCCATTGCGTGTGGTTGAACACGTTGAAGGCTTCCGCACGGAACTGGACTGCGACCTGCTCTGTGGGCTTGAAGACTTTGTAAATCGACATATCGAAATTGGTGCGCCGCGGATTATTCAAGCTATTGCGTCCCGAATCGCCGAAGGTCAATCCCTGGGTCTGAACGTATGCCGCACAGTTGAATAGCGGTATCCCTTTGGTTCCCTCTCCCAAGGGCGCGCAATTTGGCGTCGCGAAAGGATTGCCGACCCGGTCCGCATACGAACCAATGCCGGTTGTTCCATCAGCAACCCCTGCGCTGTCGCCATACACACCATTGACCACCGAAAAGGGCGTTCCCGTCTGGAAAGTCATGATTCCGGCGTACTGCCAGCCACCCAACGCTGCTCGGGAGAAGCCTTTCCCATGGAAAGGAATTTCGTACGTCCACGCCGTCGTAAAGATGTGCCGCTGATCGTAGTTCGAGCTGGCATAATTCGCGTGGAGGTTGGCGGAATTGACGAAATTCGAGTCCGTCGCGTCCGATGAATTGTCGAGCGAGTGACTGTAGGTATAGGCAACGTCGAGCGTGAGCGCGCCGGTGGTTTTTCGCAACGAGAACTGCAGCGCGTTGTAGTTTGAATTCGCTTCTGCTACGACGCGTTGAATCGAGCCAAGCCCGGGATAGTTGGTACGGAACAAGTCTGGATTGTTTCCGCAGGCAACCGCGATGTTGACGGCGGGCTGGCCAGTTATGTTCTGCCCATTCACGATAAACGATGGTTGCAGCGTGTCGCCGCCTTGCGAATTGCAGACATCGTCGCTGATTGGCTGCCCCGTCAGAAAGGGATTCTGAGATGCGGGCACGACCGAAAGTTGGTTCGCTTCGTGCTGCAGCGTCAGATGTGTGCCCTTGGAGCCAACATACGCTAATGTAGCCACGGTGTTGTGCGGGAGGTCGTGCTGAAGATCAAGATGCCATTGCTGTACGTACGGCCACGCGACGTGGTCGGGAATCGATGTGGTCGAGAGTGGGAATAGCAGTCCCTGTCCGCCAACCGCGCCATAGCCGACGATGTTGTATTGCGTGGGAGTCTGCACGATTGGAGGCGTGCCTTCGAGGTCTTCGGCATTGGCTTCCATCCCGTTCGTGTGCTCGTAGAAGATTCCGTATCCTCCGCGCACCGCCATCTTGCCGTTACCGAACGGATCCCAAGAGAAGCCCAGGCGCGGAGCGGGATTGAAAAGATGGCCGGTCAGGCATCCGCGGGGAACCCCATTGAGCCCGCACTGCACCATACCATCGAACGGATTCCCGCTGTTCGGAAGGAGAGCGCCTTGCTGGCCGGTGATGTCGCCGTCGACGTCGAGTTGCGGCGCATTGGCGCGATTGTAAGCGGATGGCGTCCAATTGGAAATCAGATGATTCCGTTCCCAGAACGTTCCATAGAGGCTGACGCGCACGCCGAGATTTAGCGTCAGGTTCTTGGCAATGTGGTAGTCGTCCTGGAAGTAAGGCTCAAAAATCTTGAAGTTGATGTGATATTTCGGCTGCGCATTCGCCTGTGAATAGCTGGCGATATTCCCCATCAGGAAATCGGCGAACGCGTTCCCCGTCGAGACCGGCGAGGTGCTGTCGAAATAGAGATCGCCGCTCAAGTCCGTGTAAGCCATTTCGTTCTTCTCGGCATTCATGAAATATCCGCCGAACACGAGCTTGTGCTTGCCGAGGCTCATGGTGACATTGTCGCGAAGAGTAAATGTCGGGTTGGAGTTGTTCCACGGGAAGGCGGTCGGTCCCTCGCAGAATCCTCCGCCGTAGGCTCCCGAAGTCGATAGACAGAAGTCAGGTAGTTTCCCGCCGAAATTTGGAAACAGACCGGGCATGGTAAAGCTGGACGGGAGTGTCCATACCGATGGGTTCGTGTTGTTCTGAGAGATGTGATCCGTGGTATAGCTGGCCACGAACTCGTTGAGCAATTTCGGCGACAGCGTACTCGTCAGGCGAGCGACCATCTCCACGCCAGGTCCAACAAAATGTGTCCCGATGGTTGGGAAGCTCTGACCGCCCCACGTCACGCTGGCGTTCGTTGTGTCCCAGGAGTCGTGGATCGCGCGGAAGGTGAGACGCTCTTTGCTGTTGAAATCGTGATCCAACCGGATCAGGTCTTCGCGCCAGTGCGTCGGCTGAGCGATGGCGGCGGCAAAAATCGAGTTTGCTCCCGAACCAAGGTTCGCTTCCGGAATCATGCCCATCATGGCTTGCGCATTGGGATCGATCGCCGGCAGCGTGTTATTCGGAAATGGATTTCCGGTGTTCGGGTCGATTGGGCAATCGGTAGGAGAGTCGACGTTGCAGAGGTCGTTGAAATTGCCGCTTCGATTGGCATTCGACGGGACAAAATTGAAGAAGTTATACGGGACTACTTCGCGACGCCAGTTCTGCAGCCAGAAAAAGAAGGTGTGATTCTTCCAGATCGGCCCTCCGATGCTGTAGCCAAAATCATGCTTCTTGTATCCGGCTTTCGGAGTGCCGGGCACATCAAAATAATTGTGGGCGTTGAATGCTTCGTTTCGCGCGAACTCCCAGAGTGAACCGTGAAATTTATTGGTCCCTGACTTCGTCTCGACCTCGATTGTGCCGGAACCGTTCTTGCCGTATTGGGCGCCATAGTTTGACGTCAGCACCTGCACTTCTTCAATGGCCTCGACGCTGGGATAGACGTTCAACGAGAAATTGCTGCCGTTGTCCATCATGTCGCCGCCATCAACTTCCCAATTGTTGTACTCGGTGCGGCCGCCGTTCACGCTGTAGCTGATACTGCCCTGGACCCCGACGACGCCTTCGTCCTGTCCCGTCTGATTGCTGACACCGGGAACTAGCGTGATGAGCTGAGTAAAGTTCCGGCCGTTTAATTGAAGCTGAGTCACCTCTTTGCCGGTGATCGTCCCACCAAGTTCTGACGATTCCGTGTTCACCTGGGCGAGGCCTTCTCCACGAACGACAACTTCCTCGTGAATATCTCCCACCTGCAGCGTGATATCGATGCGAGCGTTTTGCGCGACCCGCAGGATTACGCCCTTCGCTGCGAAAGTACGAAATCCTTTCGCTGGGACGGTGATGTCGTAGCGGCCAGGCGGCAGGGCGGCCGCGACATATTCACCAGCGGAATTTGTGGTGAACTGCCGGGCCTCGCTGGTCGCAGTGTTGATCACGGTGACTCGCACGTCGGGGATGACGGCGCCCGTGTTGTCGCGGACAGTACCTGTAAGAGTGGCTGTGTCTTGGGCCCGCACTATACTGCTGAGGCAACATAAGAATGCAACGACCAGAAAGCTAACTTGCAGAATCCACCTCTGCATATATCCTCCTGGCTTACGGGATAAACAAATTACAAAAGAGCTTGCCCATCTCGCACTAGTACTCCGGCGCGATCGCCTTCGCTTCTTCGAGAGTCATGCGTTTCTTGTGCTTGTAGGACAGATTCGCCATGTGGACTGCGATGGCTGACCGGTATCCGAGATCTACTGGCGCATTCGGCGTGCCGCGAGTGCGAATGCAATCGATCCAGTTTGTCATGTGATCTTCGTCGTGGGCCTTGCCTTTCTCCGCTTCGCCAGCGGGCCGGTTCACTTTTTCCGGCCAATATTGCAGCGCCTCTCCAAAATGATGTTCCAGCGTCCCGTCGCTGCCCAAAATGCGATCACCCAGTTCGTAATGTTTATTGCTGAATGTGGACTGCCAGGTGACGACGATATCTTTCGGAAAGTCGAGCGTGACAACAATAGTGTCGGGGACTTCGCGTCCATCTTTCTCTGAGAAAATGCCACCCGACATGTAAGCAGCAGATGGAAGTGGCAGGTCGAGGACGCTCATGATCCAGGCAATCTGGTGAACCATGTTCTCGGCGCAATTCCCTCCCGAAAACTCCCAGAACAAACGCCAGTTGATGAACTTGTATCCATCGAATGGCCGATCGGAACGACCATTCAGAAATGCATTCCACTCGACGTTTTGCGGCGTGCAGTCCGACGGAACAGCCCGCACCCACTGACCTTTTCCGTGCGGAGTGTTACGCCCCATCCACGACTCGACCTGCGTGACCTTGCCGACCCAACCGTCCTTGATCCATTGCCGGGCGTCGGCAGTGGCGCCAGCGCTCTCATGCTGCAAACCAATCTGGATGACACGATCAGAAGCCTTCGCAGAGGCCAGGCACTTATCCGCTTCCGGAATCGACCATGTCATCGTCTTCTCGGCATAGAGGTCCTTGCCTGCCGCGAGTGTGTCCACGAAATGGCGCGCGTGAATGTGCAGCGGGCTCGCGACGATGACGCCATCGATATCCTTCATATCGAGCAGCCGCCGGTAGTCGGAGACTGTCTGAATGCCGGGAACTTTACTCTTCGCCTGATCGCGTCGGCGACTGTACACATCCGCCATCACAACGAGCTCGACATTGGGCACCTTAACTACCTGATCGAGCAGATCGTTCCCGCGATCGCCTACGCCAATCATGCCGACGCGGACGCGATCGTTCGCTCCGAGCACCTTGGATGATGGATACGCAAGCACAGCCGCGCCAATCGCTGCCTGTTTGAGAAATGTGCGTCGAGTCTGATCGGTCATCTGTACCTCCAGGAATTCAGTGACGAGTGATTAGTTGCTCGTGCAACGCCATTCGCTTCACTGGCCATTAATACGCATTCGCTTCTTGCAGCAACTTCTTCATCCCTGCCCAACTCTTGCGCGAACATTCTTCCGGCGACCCTCCGCCGCTCCAGTGGGTCTCAAGACTCACGGCAAAACGGTAGCCATCGCGTCTCAAAGCTTTGAACTGCCCGGCCCAGTCGATGATGCCGCCGCCCATGGGAGCCCAGTCATCTTTCCCTCTTTTCGCAACATCCTTACAATGACAATGCCCGATGCGCTGCTTCGGGAGCAGATTGTAGCCGTCAGGGTAAGGAATCTCGCCGCTGGCCGCGGCATTGCCGGGATCCCAGTTCAGCATGAACGAGCGGGATTGCACTGCATCCAGAACCTTCACTGCTTCCGTCGCCGTGGCGGTGTTGCAGGCCGGTTCGTTTTCTAGAACAAGGATGATTCCCTTCTTCTCGCATTTGCCGGCCGCCTCCCGGAGCTTGTCGTTCATTGCCGCGCGGTAGGGCATCTGATCCTCAAGCCGCCAGAAGTCAAAGCAGCGGACACGGTCGGTTCCGAATGCCTTCGCCATCTCGATGGCACGATCGAGAACTTCATCCTGCTGGCTGAGCGAGAAATTTGCGCCAAAGCTCTTGCCCTCGCTGTATTTCGACTTCGGAGCACCTGGCCAGTCGACCTTGAAGAGCGGACTCGCGATGTCGGTCACTCTCAGCTGATATTTCTCAAGCAGCCGCTGTGCCTCGGCAACTTCTTTTTCATCAAGGCTAACGATGTTCTTCTTCCACATGCTGCGAAGCTCGATCCAGCCCATGCCGAATTCGCGCGAAGCCACTTCGCAGACATGCCCGAAATCTTGAGAAATCTCGTCATTAATGACCGAAATGCGGAAGGGCGAACCGGAGCCCTCCGCCGAATCGAAACGGGAGCTCATGCTGGCTGCGGTCACGGCAGCCATTCCGGCCAGGAACTCGCGGCGGGCGATGGGGGTGGGCATGACAGACTCCTCATATCCATGCTGACGAGCAAATCAGGGTGCTCACAAATTTACCACCACGAGGTACAGCCTCGCAGGCGAAGAGATTCCATCTGGTGAAAGGTAAGCGCCGGAACGAACCTCAGTTCGCGCAGATTTTTACGCGCAAAACAAAACGCCCCAGACTCAATTTTGAGTCTTGGGACGTCTGTTGATCAGCCCTCCCCCAAGTGCTGCTCAAGAACAACTCTAGTCCTGAATCCAAAAATCGTGAATGGCCCCTCCGTGCTATATGACCGGAAGAAAGTAAGCGGTACGAACAGGTGGAAGGTAACGGTGGGTAAGGAAAGATAGTTGGATTTTACGTGCAAAACAAAACGCCCCGGACTCAGTTTGAGTCCCGGAGCGTCTGTTGATCAGCCCTCCCCCAAGTGCTGCTCGAAAACAACTCTAATCCGGAGGCGTCTGACCGTAAATGGCTCCCACGTGCCACGTATAGCACTAAGGTGGGGCACAACGTAAGTCGCTGAAAATGAATCGCTTAGATATAGAAGCGCGACGCGACATTTACACCTTCTTAAAGTCTACTGCTTCTCGGCCTTCGCCATGTTGTCGTCAGGATTCCGATCGATCAGCTTGATAAGCGGGTCGATTCCAGCCTGGCTGGGAACAGCATTGACTGTGATGTCGAACTGCTGCTGTTGCTGTTCGATTTTGACCTTCTGAAGGTATAAGAACTTTCCATCCGCATCTTGGACGCCAATATCGATCAAGTCATGCACGGGAATCAGATGTTCCTGACCTTTGCCATCGGAACGATATTTCTTCGCATCGACCGTGAGATGTACCTGATATTTCCCATCAGGCATTGCGGAGTATTTGGCTGAGACCGCACGGTTGTCAAAGATCGTGATGTTCTCAAACCAATCTTCATACAAGTACTGGAATTCCGGTGACGTCTCCCCACGAAGATCGTTTACAAGATCCAGCGAAGTCGGATATGGCCCGGCCTTAAACGCGAAATCGTGTACGAGCTTGGCGAGGGCCTTGCTCACATGATCTTCGCCAATGTAATCCTGCAGGGCATACATCACCATGCCGCCTTTGTTGTAGTGGATGTATCCCTGGTTCGGTTCCACGCGCATGAGCGGCTTTTCTTCGTCGCGTTCTTGCGCACGCCCGCGCAGGTAGCCATCCAGTTGGTAACGTAGAAATTTCTTCATCGACTCAGCACCATAGGTGTGCTTCATCACCATCAGGGCGGTGTACTGCGCCAGCGATTCCACGACTGAGGTCGCGCCTTCCGTGTTCGCGCTGATCACCTGGTGCCCCCACCACTGATGGCCTACCTCGTGCGCCGTCACAAAAAAAGGTAGATTGATCGCCGCCTTATCATTTGGATCGACATACGTAATAAATCCGATGCCCTCCGAAAATGGAATCGTATTGGGAAACGACTCCGCAAAATTGCCGTAGCGCGGGAACTCAATGATGCGTTCCTGCTTGAATTGAAACGGGCTGAAATTCGCTGAGCAATAGTCGAGGGTGGACTTCATGCCCAGCATCATGCGATCTAGGTCGAACTCGTGTCCCGCCTGATAATAGATTTCTAGGTTTACATCATGCCAATGGTCGCGGCGCACCGAGTACCGGGCTGAGTTCACCGAGAAACCGCCATCCATAATCGGGGCATCCGCCTTGTAGTGGAAATAGCGCCGGCCGTCCTGAACCCATTCTTTTTGCAAGTACCCGGGCATGATAGCGATCTGATCGGGCGTGGTGCTGACCGTGCCCTCGAAGTTCACCCAATCCGACGAAGTCGAGCCGTAGTTGTTCTGCCGGGCAGCGACGTCTTCGAGCTTGTGAAGCCCTGGCGACTTTCCCAAACCTTGACGATGCCGGGCGCTGTCGTCCACAAGTTGCACATCCTGCTGATATCCGATAAACGGCAGATAGCTACTATTCACGAAACTGCCGTTGCGCACTATGTCGGTATTGGGCATGGAATTCACGAAGCCCGGATTGCGATACACGAGATCGAAGTCGAGAGCGACGCGACTGTGGGCGGCCAGAGGCGTCGCCAGCTTATAGACAAAAAATCCCAGCTTGGCATCTTCCAGTACCGGAGTTTGGCCGCCATCGATGTTCACCTTCCGAATCTCCAGCTGCGGCCGCGGAATCACATCGGTGTCTTCCGGCCAGATAGTGATCGCTATCTGATCGATCGGCTGGTCGGTTTTATTCTCAAGCCATTCCTTACCCCGGAACGCAGCGCTGCGTTGCTCGCGGTAAAGATCCACATCGGCCTCAACATCGGTGGTTCTCGGCTGAGGCAGGCTCTCGTATTTTTTATACTTGATTTCGTACTGGGCGCGATCTCGCTGAAACGTGAACGGAGTTCGAAATCGATTCACAAGATGCGTGTTGTAGTAGATGTAACCACCGACACCGAAGAAAATCAGTCCACAGACCGCGAAGGCCCCGACGGACGAACTCGACAACCGCGAGAAGCCCAGTCTCATGCGATTGCGGAGAGTGCTCTCCACTCCTCGCACCCACAACAGGTTGGTCGCTATCGCCAGCAGGACAGCACCGAATCCCCAATACACGTGGAACCAGAAAAGTGGCGCCCGGAATGGCCCATAGCCGTTCATGTCTGAATACGTCACCTGCGGCGACTGGCCGAGACGGTAGAGGTAGTCCTGCAGATTCATCTGCGGCAGCGCGACGCCCGCGATGAAGTAAAGGATCATTACGAAATGCCCCAAATACTTGTGATTGACGATGGTGTGCACCAGCATCGCCACCGCGCACAGAATCCAGAAGGTGACCAGCCGATTGGCGAATAGATCCGTGAGGTAAAGTCCTATCTGAAAATGACGATACCCATGAGCCAACTGGACGATGATGCCGCAGGCCATCACCATCAGAACGAGGAGCACCTGCACCAGCATCAGCGCAAACAGCTTGCTCAAGAACAGCACCCAGCGCTGCACGGGCATCGCATCCATGATCTGGTTCAGCCGCGCGTCGCGCTCGCGCCACACCAATTCACCGGAATAGAACGTGATGATCGCGAGGATGAACAGCGAGAACCCGGCTCCGCCAAGTTCGAGCATCCGCCACGTCACCGGATAGACCGGCGTTGAAAACGGCGAATCCAGGCCATAGGCCGAAAAAATAGCCATCAGCGCACCGGCCAGCACCAGGACGGCGAAGAAAACATTCTTGACTGTTTCGCTGAATTGCAGCCCCGTCAGTGAAAACAATTCACGAAATGATCCACCCAGACTGAAAGATGGATTCGCAACGGGCAGAGCGTCAGAGAGTGGTGGAATCCCTTCTTGCTCGTCCGCGATTTTTTCTTTGGCGCGCCGCGCCGCTCTACCCGCCGCGGCGTAGCTGAACGAGAAGCGGGCGTAGGTGAACGTAAGAATAGCCGCGCCAATTCCAAGCCACAGCATGCGATTCCACAGCAGCACGCCCGCGAAAGGCACGAGCTGCGTGTTGCGCTGGAACGGCGTCCAGTACTGCGTCAAGCGCGAGACCGCATTTCCGCCGAAGGGATCGACCATCGAGGCTAGTGTGGTCGTGGTGAGATCGGTCGAGAGTTGCCCGGCGACAAAGTATCCGATCAACAGGATGACGCTGCCCGCGTATACAGGCAGCATCTTCTTTCCCAAAGCAGCCAGAGCAAAAAAAATGGCTGACATGAACACGATGTTTGGGATCACCATCGTGAGATACGGCTGGAAATACGAGTAGAACGACTGCGGTCCCACGCGAGCGGGATCGAGCCACGGCATGAGCGTCGCCACCCAAGCTCCCAATCCAACGCTAAGGAAGATGACGACTTCCACTCCCAGTGAACCGAGATAACGGCCGGACAGGTAGTCGAACTTGGTGATCGGGGCCGTGTAGAAGAACGCCGTCGAATTGCTGTCGAGATCCTGATAAGTAGCCTGTCCGGAAATCGCGCCGATCACGATTACCCCGAAGAAGCTGACGAACATGATGATGAGGTTAAGCGCGAAGGGAGACGTGACAAGAACTCGGCCGCCGGTGCCGAAGTCGACGCTCGCTTGCGCAAACGCGCCGCCGGACATTAGTACGAACAGGAAGCCCAACCCGAAGAAGACCACGAAATAGACGTAGGTCGATATTCGACGGAGGCGGCGTGAGAATTCGAACCCCAGAATGGAAGCGGTCATATTAGTTCACCGCTCCGGCGCCAGCCTCGCCGAGAAATCCCTTGATGGTGGCGAAATAGAAATCTTCCAAATCGGGAGTCACAGGATCGAATCCCGCTTCCGGCTGCTTGGCACTTAGCACATGCACGACCGTCTGCCCGGCAAACAGACGCATCGAGATCAACTGGAACCGTTCGCGGTAACTGGGAACTTCGTCATGGGCAATCGACTTGCGCCAGACCATCCCATTAAGGCCAGCGACGAGTTGCATGGGATTTCCCGCGACCCGCACTTTGCCCTGGTGAATGATCGCCATGGCGTGGCAGAGATCCGTCACATCGGAAACGATGTGCGTCGAGAGAATAACGATGATATTTTGTCCGATCGCGCTCAGAAGATTGTGAAAGCGCACACGCTCTTCAGGATCAAGTCCTGCGGTCGGTTCATCAACGATGATCAGCTTGGGATTCCCGAGCAAGGCTTGGGCGATCCCGAAGCGCTGCTTCATGCCTCCCGAGAAACTGCCCAGCGCTTGCTTGCGATAGTCATAAAGATTCGTCTGTTGCAGCAGGGCTTGCACGACATCGCGTCGCTCTTTCGCATGGCCGATGCCTTTGAGTACAGCGAAATGCGAAAGCAGTGCCTCCGCTGAAACCTTGGGGTACAAACCGAATTCCTGCGGAAGATAGCCCAGCACACGCCGCACGGCATCTTTCTGGCGCAGTACGTCAATCTCACCCAGCGTCGCGCCACCACTATCGGCTTCCTGCAAGGTGGCCAAGGTTCGCATCAGCGTGGATTTACCGGCTCCGTTCGGCCCGAGCAGTCCGAACATCCCTTGCGGGATATTCAGCGAAACATTCTGCAAAGCCTGCGTGCCGTTGGGATAGCGTTTCGAGAGGTTTTCGATCTTCAGGTTCATCGTGCGAGTTCTTCCTCGGAAATACGGTACGAGTGTACCCGCCTACAAGTTCCCCGGAAAGCTGTTCTTCGGCGATCTCGGCGGATGTTCTTTGCGATCTCGGCGGTCAAAGCTTTCACCGCTGAGAATGCAGAGAACCTGA
This sequence comes from Candidatus Eiseniibacteriota bacterium, assembly GCA_035500795.1. Classification (GTDB taxonomy): domain Bacteria; phylum Acidobacteriota; class Terriglobia; order Terriglobales; family Acidobacteriaceae; genus Sulfotelmatobacter. The sequence goes on from DATJWZ010000898.1 coordinate 15,335, forward strand.
ACTGCACTGGATCGGGTTTGACTCGCGCACGCTGATCGAAAACAATAGCGGAATCTTTTGATTCGCAATTCTCGCGAGACGAGGAAAAAATGACTGGCAAGTTTATCTCCTGCGCCATCTTGTGCCTTGTCGCATTTGCGGCCATATCATTTGCGCAAACGCGGTTCTCTCCCGACAAAATGGAGACAGTCCTTTACGGCGCCGCCTACTACCCCGAATACATGCCCTATGAGCGCCTCGACAAAGATGTCGAACTGATGAGGCAGGCTGGAATCAGCGTGGTTCGGATGGGCGAATCCAGCTGGGGACTTTGGGAACCAGAAGACGGCCGCTTCGAATATGCGTGGATGGACCGGGTCGTCGAACAGATGCACAAAGCTGGCATCAAGGTCATCATGGGCACGCCGACCTATTCGATTCCCGCGTGGATGTACAAGAAGCATCCCGAAATCGTGATGACGCGGCTTGACGGCAAAACAATCACCTACGGCATGCGCCAAAATGCCGATTTGACGAATCCGACGTACCGTTTTTATTGCGAGCGAATCATTCGCAAACTCGCCGAGCACTACAAAGATAATCCGGCGATCATCGGCTGGCAGATCGACAACGAAACTCCGCCGGGCGGCGCGGCGAACAAAGACGTCCAGGATGGGTTCGTCGAGTACCTGCAGCACAAATTCAAAACCGTCGACGAACTAAACAAGATCTGGGGACTGAACTACTGGGGCCAGCGACTGAACGACTGGACAGAAATTCCTCCCGAGGGTGGCATTCTCAACCCGGGATGGAAGCTCGAATGGCAACGCTACGCCCAATGGATCACGACCGATTTTCTGGCTTGGCAGGCATCGATCGTGAATCAATACAAGCGCCCGGATCAGTTTGTGACGCAGGACTTCGCCGGACCGCCGCGCCCCGAAGTCAACGAATACGACATCTCGAAGAGTCTCGATATAGTTGCGGCGAATCCCTACCACCACGCGCCGCAGGATGGGTACGACGGCGAAGAATCATCCTATCAGGGCGATTACAGCCGTTCCCTAAAACACACGAACTACCTGATCACGGAAACCAATGCCGACACGATCGGCTGGGATTCCAAGAGCCAGTTTCCGCCGTACGATGGACAGTTACGGCTCGATGTCTATACGCATCTTTCCTCAGGCGCGAACATGGTCGAGTATTGGCACTGGCACTCGATTCACTACGGGCAGGAGACTTACTGGAAAGGAATTTTGGGGCACGATCTCGAACCAGGCCGCCCTTACCAGGAGATGAGCCGCACCGCGCACGAACTGCAGCGCATCGGGCCGGAGATCGTCGATCTCAAGCGCACACATCCAGTCGCGATCCTTTACAGCTCGGACTCGTACTGGGGCATCGAGTTCATGAAGTTCAGCGAAGGTGAGAATTACCGGACGATCCTGCGCCAGATGTACCACACCCTTTATCAGAGTAACGTCGGCGTCGATTTCGTGTTTCCCGAGAGCACAAACTTTGCCGACTACAAACTAATCGTCGTTCCGCCTCTCTACGTCTCGGGCGACAAGCTGTTAAACAAGTTAGTCGACTACGTCCGCAATGGCGGTCACCTGTTGATGGCATTCAAGAGCGGCTTCACCAACGAATACGACACGGTCCGCTGGACCACGATGCCCGGCCCACTGCGCGAAGCTGCGGGATTTCACTATCAGGAGTTCTCAAGTCTGCGGCAGCCGCTCGCACTCAAAGACGACCCATTCCATGCGGGGGTAGATAACAAAGTTTCCGACTGGGCAGAGATGCTGACGCTCGATTCGGCTCAGGCCCTTGCCTACTACGACCATCCTTTCTTTGGTAAGTTCCCCGCGATCACGCGCAATAGCTTTGGCAAAGGCACTCTGACTTACGAAGGAACGGTATTAACAGACGGGCTCCAGAGCAAAGTTGTTCTTGATGTCCTTCAGCTTGCCGGCCTTAAAGGCGCCGACCAGGAGTTGCCCACGAGTATCCGTGTGAAGCATGGAACAAATCACAACGGGAAGACGATTCATTATTATCTGAACTATTCGAGCAAGGCCGAGGTCCTGAAATACCCTTATGCTGCCGGAACGGATCTACTGGCGCGGAATGCCGTCTCCCATTCGCAGCAAGTTACAGTCAAGCCATGGGACTTGCTGTTAATCGAAGAAAAGTAAGGTTGCACATGTTTTTCCGATCTGCCCTAACGAGTTTGCCTCTGCGACAGAGAGTCAACTCAGCCGTGATAAACGGCGTCAAAGAACTACAACTGTTCGCAGAATATATATGAAGCCAGTCAAGCCTCAATCCCTCCGCTTGCGAAAGGGTCATAACTGTTTTCTTCTCACACTTTCGGGATGCCTTCTGATGGCGATCTTTGGATTCTCGCAGAATGCAGATCAGAAGAAAGCGCCACCAGCCCCTCAAAGGTCACACTCAGAGTCTTCCCTGCCTCCGCTCCAACTCGACGGAAATGCGGCGCTCCATCACTTGAACCAGGTCATCAATTGGTACCGTCACTGCGCAACCGGTGTCCACGACGTCGGCTTGCCAAGCGACGCGATCTATGAGGAAAACGCCAAGAATCTGGCTTCGCAGGTAGTGCAGCTTGCATTCCAATCCGCAAAAGCGGAGAGCGCTCTTCTGGAGTCGCAGCAGAAAAATGTTCCAAATCAGTCCGCTGCTGCCACGCAGCAGCAGAGACTCGATCAGCTAAAGACAGATGCTTCTTCAAAGATCGAGCAATTGCAATCCCAAATCGATGACATCAACAAGCAATTGCCCAAGACCGACGCCTCAAAGCACGACGCCCTAGTCTCACAGCGCGATGCACTCGACAGCGAAATCGGGTTGCAGAAGGCGCGGCTCGATGTCGCGCAGAAAATGTCGGCTTTCATAGAGACGAGTGGCGAATCGGGACATGGTTTGGAAGCCGACATCAATCGCCTAGCGCAATCCATCCCTGAAGTGCTGGGACGCCAAAACGCTCAGACCCCGGCCACAACAAAACCAGTATCTAAACCCGTACTCGCCAACTCCGGCGGTCTGATCGGCGAGGCGATGACGCTTTACGACTACATGAGCGCCGTCCACCAGATCGATGGGTTGATCAAGCAGAGTGACTACACTGTCAACGTAGTCAACCAGCTACGCGGTCCTCTTCGCGATGCTCTGCGCAGCGCCCTCGCGCAAAGTGAACAAATAGCAAACCAGGCCCCCGCGACCGATTCGCAGCAACTTCAGATACAACGAAAAACATTTCAGGACTTGACCGATCGTTTCAAACAGCTATCGGGAGCCCTTGTTCCGTTGAGCCAGGAAATTATCGTCCTGAGTGATAGCAAAACAAATCTCGACGAATGGCGCGACTCAATCGCTCGTGAATCGAAATACATTTTGCGCTCAGTGCTGATTCGCGTTGGCGGTATCCTACTCGCTCTGGTGGCGGTGTTCTTCCTCTCCGAAATCTGGCGACGAGTCACCTTTCGCTATATCAGTGATCCTCGACGCAGACGTCAGTTCCTCGTTTTGCGCCGGGTGGTAATCGGATTCTTATTTGCCGTGATTATCACGGTCGGATTCGTAAGCCAGTTCAGCTCGTTGGCAACCTTTGCCGGATTCATCACCGCAGGCATCGCGGTTGGTTTGCAAGCAGTCCTGCTCTCTGTTGCGGCATACTTTTTCATCATCGGACGATATGGCATCCGAGTGGGGGATCGCATCAGCGTTGCCGGGATCACCGGTGATGTCGTCGACATTGGACTTGTACGGCTTTACATCATGGAGCTAGCAGGAACCGGGCTGGATTTTTATCCCACGGGCCGCATCGTAGTCTTCTCCAATTCCGTGCTGTTTCAGACCGGTACGCCGCTCTTCAAACAGATCCCCGGAACTGAATATGCGTGGCATGAGGTTGTCGTGACTATCGTTCCGAACGGCAATCACAAGACTGCCCAAGAGAAACTGGAACGCGTCGTGAACGATGTTTATTCGCACTATAAGGACGAAATTGAGCGACAGCACGCGACCATTGAGCGCCGCGTTGACATCCAGATCGAGATGCCGCGCCCCGAAGCCAGACTGCAATTCGCCGACGCGGGACTCGAACTGCTCGTTCGTTATCCGGTCGAGATACGACGAGCCCCAGACATTGACGAGGAGATGACCCGAAAAGTGCTGGACATGGTCGAAACCGACACCGCATTGAAGTCGACGCTGTCCGGTAACCCGAAAATTCGATCCGCGGTCAAAGGGTAAGTGCAAATCGGCTGCACATCTGCTGCAACCTACGACTCGTGTTGAACCACATTGAAAGTGTCCCCTTGAGACCACATTAGAAGTGTCCCCTTTAGAGTTCCTCCGGGGGAGGAACTGAGATTGGGGAGAACTGGATTGAGCAAGAAAGAGTTGAGCCGAGTAGAAGTGATGGGGAGGGTAAAGGCGCGGAGCCTGCGACTGATCGAAGCGGCGGAGATGCTGGGGTTAAGTTATCGGCAGAGCAAGCGGATCTGGGCGCGGTATCGGGCAGGAGGAGCCAAGGCGCT
>DATJWZ010000899.1:0-1005 GCA_035500795.1 Candidatus Eiseniibacteriota bacterium
CCATGTCCTACTGCCATCTTACTCCAAAAGAGCGGTATGTCATCAGTCATTTGAAGTCGGCAAAGTTCAGCCTGCGTGAGATCGCCCGCCGACTCGGTCGGCATCACACTACCATCAGCCGGGAAATCCGGCGTAATGGTCCGAAATATCCGGGAGGGGTGTACTGGTACTACTTTATCGATCCGGTGGTCGAGAGACGACGTCATCAAGCCAGAAGTCACCGTCGGCAAAATTATGAACCACTGGTCCGATACGTTGAGCAGCACCTACACTGCGATTGGCCACCGGAAGTGATCGCTCAGCGACTACGAGCCGAATTCCCTGACGATGAGCGAATGCGGATAAGTCACGAGACAATTTACCGCTGGGTATTTCTCGATGCCCAACAGGAAGGAACCCTCTACCGTCATTTGCGCCGAGGTCATAAGCATCGACACCGGCAGAAACGCTATGGAGCAGGTCGCCGCTTCATCCCAGGCCGAGTAAGCATTGCCGAGCGGCCTGCCATCGTTGCCGATCGTAGTCGTTTCGGCGACTGGGAAGCAGACTTGATGCTCGGCCGCCGTGGTTGTGGCGCCATCGCCACGTATGTCGAGCGCAAGAGCCGCTACCTGGTAGCCACACGCCTCGCTGATCGAAAGGCGGAGAGCTTCAATTCTGCAGCAATCCCGGCATACCAGGCGCTGCCGGAAAATCTGCGCCAGACGCTGACCCTGGACAACGGCAAGGAGTTTTCAAAGTTCAAAGAGCTCGAAAACAGCACAGGACTCAAGATCTACTTTGCCGATGCCTATGCAGCGTGGCAGCGAGGCACCAACGAGAACACAAACGGCCTGCTGCGCTTCTATTTCCCAAAAGGAACCGACTTCAGGAGAATCTCTGATGCCAAACTGACGAAGGCCATCGATAGGCTAAATCACCGTCCGAGAAAATGTCTCGACTACCGGACTCCCCATGAAGTGTTCAGTGAAGCTTGTAATGGTGCACTTGCAATTTGAATCTACC